>JAXHVC010000218.1:0-4517 GCA_034189315.1 Chloroflexota bacterium
CTTATGGCATCCACGATAAGTTGCTTTTGTGGTGATGCCATCGTGGGCTCCTTTCCCGCGTTTTTGCTTTCCCATCGCACTCAGATAGAAAGGGCCCAAATAAAAGCACCCTTCTGATGGAATATTTCCCAAGCCTTCCCACTACAAGGCACACGCCTGAGTCATAACCCACTCCCACCAGCGTCACCGTGATACAACTTTACCAATACTTTCCTTCATTCTAACCACGCCGTTTACCTTGTTCACCTTAGCTTTTATTCACTCATGCTATATTTCCGCGTAGATATTAGTATCGGTTAGTACTATGCAGGCTGGCACGCTTCGCGCGTTGGCCTAACAATCGAATGGAACAACCACACCCTTTGGGTGTGTCGCTCATTTCCCCGTATATATGATAGGTAGCTAATAATGGAAGAACAGACTTCTAATCAATTTCACTCGTGGCTATTTAGAAGAAAGTCTGATAGTTGCAGGAAACACTCAGGATTAGGCGCTGTGCAAGCTATCATCTTGCTCTTGTGTTTTATTATTCTTCTTTCCGGTTGTGAGTCCAACAGCCCCAATGATACGGATGACAATGCGAGTGTTCCCGCTCACGATAAAAGATATGGAATCTATAGGTTGAACCCTGTTACAGAGGTTGTCGAGCTGATATACAGTTCGGATAATTCCCTCCATCGGATCGACGAGAATCCTGCTGGGACAAAGATCCTGTTCCGTGAGGATTTTGGTGACAATGTCTTTCATGACAGCGAGATCTGCATAATCAATACCGATGGATCAGGGTACCGGCGCATCACAGACAACGTATGGATGGACTCATACCCGTCTTGGTCCCCCGATGGCACCAAGATACTCTTCCTCTCGTGGCCTGATTACCCGGACAATACTATGGACATCTTCGTGATGAACTCAGACGGCGCAAATCCGGTGGAACTCTATGATTCAGGATATCACGACGGTGACTGTCACTGGGTAGGCTCACAAATCACCTTCACAAGGGAAAGTCAGATTTGGCTTATGGATGATACCGGTGCCAATCCGAGGCAAGTGACTGATTACGATTATGCTGGACAGCAAGGAGACGCTGATCTCCCATTTGGAGATTATGACCCTCGTCTGAATCCAGCCGGTACTGTCATTTCGTTTGATAGGATGGTCGATGATCAGAATCCCAGCGGGAACTGGAACTTCTACACAATAAGCATAGATGGTAACGAAGAGGCAGCCCTCACCGACACTAGCTGGCAGCAATTCATAGCAGAATGGTCTCAAGAGGGTGATAAGCTTCTCTTTACGGTCGCCGCTAAGGGCGGAGATGGCATCTATGATATGTACACGATGAACCCCGACGGTTCGGACCTATCGAATATCACCCCCACCGACTGGCCTGCCGAATTCCTCTGTTCCCATGGTATATATTCACAAGATGACTCGATGATCTACTTTGTAGGCGAGTGGTGGGAATAGGCAGTACCAGCGCGGGTACCATAACATAGCAACCATATAGCAGCCGGTAACTGCACGATACAACTTATGCTCGTGGGTTGTTCAAATAAAAATAGATTGATGAGAAAGTGTTCATTTTAGGGATACTGGTGAATGAAAACAGCCTAATGCCAAGGAATATAACACTGATACCCATCAATGGACTGATGAAAACAGGTGAAGGTAACTGGTTAAAAGTGAGGCGCAGAGGACTCGAACCTCTAACCGGCTGATTAAGAGTCAGCTGCTCTTCCATTGAGCTAGCGCCCCTCAGAATATCCTATTCTAGCGTACGCGATCCTCAACTGCAACCATAGGGAGGGTAAGAATGGGCGACCGAAAGGATAAATGTCCTACTTGTTAAATGGGAGTATGCAAAACTGATTATCATTGTTTATGGTTTTTTCATTATGTCTGTCCTAATAATGACTAGCCGATAGTTATCGATGACATTAATTATAGGGTTTTCCAATACCATCCTACAGAATAGCTTGATAATCCAGTTTATTGGTAAAGCATGTGTATGAAGCCACTTCTTTAATGGAATTTACAGCTCTGCCATTTCTATAGGAGCAACTAGTGTAGCTACTGTGCAATTCTGTAGGAATGGTGTGTTTTTGTAACTTAAGTCAACTTGTAGGCCTTGGCAATCATCTATGTACTGTGGCATCATATCTCCTAACACAAATGGAGGCAATGCATTGAGAGTATACATTAGTGTTAAGCCAGTAATTAATTTGCTGGTGTTGATAACTTTAAGTATATTCCTTGTATCATGTGGTGGTGGGAGTAATGACCCGTCATCGGATGAGGATGTACCAGATGGTTATTACCAAAATGCTGAGCATGGAATTGGCTTCCAACCTCCGGATGAATGGGAGAAATATTATCCTTCTGTCGGAGTAGTGGCGTTCAGGACGCCAGGGGTGACATCGTATGCCAATATGTCATTGGTAGTAGAGTCCACTTCGGATGGTTTGAATGAGTACGCCAAGAGCAACAAAGATGGATTGAGTAGTATAGCTGGATTGACGATTGCTGGAGAAGAGCCGCAGGAAAGCATAGGGGATAAAGAAGCCTATGAATTAAGTATATACATTGAGTTGAATGAAGATGAGTCGAATGAGGTTAGGCAAGAACACACGATATGGGTGGAGGATGGCAAAGGTTATTGCCTTATCTTCTCCGCGTTGACAGATAAATGGTCTGATTATCAGCAGACATTTCAAGAGGTGAGAAGCTCATTTATCTTTGATATATAGATAATATGATTTAAGTTCTGGGCTAAGATAACGCATAGGAACATTCCTATAGATCTACGCAAGGCTTTTCCTAGAAAGGGGGGTGTATTTGTCTTAAGTCTGCATTTTAGGTACAAGGTTGAAGAGATATTTGCAGTAGGTAATAGACTAAGAAAGGGGGAAACTTAAACTTGAAAAGACTCAAGCTGCTTGTTCCTCTCGTAACTGTGCTTGCTCTTTGTATGATGTTCGCAGCTCCTGTTCTGGCTGATCAGCATTGCGATACTTGCCCGCCCTCAGATCATGAACCGTGTGGTGGAATTCAATATCGAACTTGCGAAATCCCGTGTATAACTCCTGGTGCTGTTTTGGCTGTTATGACCCACATGGTCACGGCTAAGATTGATTACATTGCCACGAAAATAATGGAGGATCCACACTACCAGGCAGCAAAGGCTGTTGCTCATAGTACTGGGCATGGTATGGTTGTTGGTGGTATGGTCGCTGGTGCTGACCCCGTAGAGGGCATGGTAGCTGGTATAGACCCTGTTGAAGGTATGGTAGCTGGTATAGACCCCATAGAGGGCATGGTAGCTGGTATGGACCCTGTTGAGGGTATGATAGCTGGTATAGACCCTGTCGAGGGTATGATAGCTGGTATAGACCCTGTCGAGGGTATGATAGCTGGTATTGATCCCATTGAAGGTATGATTGAAGCTATCGATATAACAGGTGGAGTTCTAGGCACATTGCTAGGGATTCCATTGCCGGGTCCTGCAGTTTTCTGGGGCCTTGTTGGTGGCCTTGATCCAGTGGCGGGCTTAATAGACATGATAGATCCGATGGAGGGAATGGTTGCTGCTATTGATCCAGTTGAAGGAATGGTTGCTGCAATCGACCCGGTAGAAGGAATGGTTGCTGCTATTGATCCAATGGAAGGAATGGTTGCTGCAATCGATCCAGTTGAAGGAATGGTTGCTGCTATTGATCCAATGGAAGGAATGGTTGCTGCCATTGATCCTGTAGAGGGCATGATAGGCGCGTACCATGGAGCTGTTATGGGTATGGGCCTTGGATTGGGAATAGAATTGGTCAACAGTCCTCACATTGCGTCCTCTTGCTATGTAGCCTGTGAAACATGTGAGGCCGAAGTGAGTAGCATGGCCTGTGCAGCTGTGGATCAGGCATGTGATATTTCTACATAAGAATTATAGTAACCTCTTTCTAGGAAGCCTTTCGCAAAGAGACCATGCCTATTAGGCATGGTCTCTTTCTCAAGAAATAAAAAGTATACGTTACTTTGTATAACTGTACAAATGGATAGTGAATAATATACTTAAGACTAAGGTTTGGGCATCACATACATGGATTATATTAGACGATTGGCTGGCTTTTTTTAATCAAGATAATGATTGATGTTATAGAGCAAAAGCGTATTAATAGAAATGAAGTTATACAGGTGGATGAGGCTTATCTAGGGAAAAAGGGATAGGGGGAATAGAAATACTGAGAAGAAAAGATAATATCAAAGAATAATAGAATAAACATAAAGCAACTCATACTATAGTTGCTTTATAGAGAATATTACATATGGTTATTCATCAGAGCAAAAAGACGAAACTAAATCAAACATAGATCAGTATTATGAATATTAAGACTATTATAGTGGCCAATAAGAAATCGCAAACCTAAGGTGGGAATATGTAAAATGTACGGGTAATGCAATAATGAATAAACACAAATAATATCGAACAATAAATAAACAAGCTCAGAAGTCACAGAGTGTGG
>JAXHVC010000219.1:0-3670 GCA_034189315.1 Chloroflexota bacterium
CGCCACAATGTGCCAAGTTGAACAAGTTAGTGCGGAGGAGCTCCATCATAAGTTCCAAGGACAACTTGAACCACGATGTAGGATTCGCACAGATGGCTGGAAAGCATACGGTGTTTTTGAGACTAGCGAAAGCAAGCACGAACCAGTTATCCTAGGCTCCGGGAAAAACGCAGCCAAGCTTTTACCCTGGGTGCATACCTTGATCTCCAACATCAAAGGCAATATACGTGGAGTTTACCATGGTGTTAGTTCAAAGCATCTCAAGCTTTATCTGCCTGAGTTTTGTTACCGGTTCAATCGTCGGTTTTGGGGATCTCAATTGTTCGATCGCTTACTAAAGGCCTATCTCTGCACTGTTTCTATCACTCTTTCGGAGCTAAGGGCCTAATCGTTTTAAATAATAGATGCTGATTATTTTACATAAGCAGTGTAGTAATGTAGAGAAGGTTGTACAATTACGTTTCTCCATAGGGAGGGGAATCATCCTCACCTAGCCTCTCCCTTCGAGGCAGAGGGATATGGGGTGTGCAACCCGGAACATGGTTAACACTTTTGATTGGGCACATCGTTAACAGATCGCACCAGAAAAACTGTGGGAGGGGCTTCAGCCTTGACTTCTTCTTTGGAAACCAGATTAGCAGCCACTTAGCGTGTTTCCTCGCGCATTGTTACTACGACGATCTGTAATTTATTTGTGCTTCGTCCTAATCGCCACTAAAGTGGCTCCCACAATGAGGCAATCAGACCATAACATTGTAATGAAATACATGCCATATTTATCATGTCATTGCGAACCGAAGGTGAAGCGATCTCCTCGTAAAGAAGGGATCACCACGTCATCCTGCCGATACCGGAAGGACTCATCACGATGACAATGTGATACAGTATTGAAAGCTGTGATCCGGTCAAATGAGTGTCATGATTCCAGATAAATCCCAGGAATCTTCCGGAAGGATATTCTGTTACCTCGCTGCGTTAGGTGGGGTAGTTCACTATTGATCAATCTGATCGTATAATTCGATGGTGAGGGAGGATCAAGCATGAGCTATACTGAACTAGAGGAAGTTATGACATTAGCAGCATTCGACCTGGAGATTGCAAAGGGGATTCCTGAAGATGTTGCTGATTGGAGAACAGTCTCTCCGCTGGGAATAAGCTGCGCTTCTGTTGCATTCAGTGACTCTAATACACCGCTAGTGAGGTATGGTGTTCCTCAAATGACTCGTGAAGAGTGCCGGATGCTGGTTCAAGAGCTTCAGGAACTGGTTGCCCAGGGATACACAATTGTGACGTGGAACGGATGCAGTTTCGATTTTCCTGTGCTAGCTGAGGAATCTGGGCTGTATACTGAATGTGTTGACCTTGCGGTGAATCATGTGGATCTGATGTTGATAGTCACATTCACTAAGGGCTGGTTTCTTAGCCTGCAGAAGGCTCTAGATGGTGCTAGGCTTGGTGGGAAGGTAAAAACCATCACTTTATCTAATGGTACTGTGCTCAAGGATATGGAAGGGTCAAAGGCACCAGACCTATGGTCTCAGGGGGAGCACGAAGCAGTCCTGACCTATCTACAGGGAGATGTTGAGCAGTTGATTAAACTGGCCGAGGTTGTTAAACGTGATGGCACTATCCGTTGGACTGCCAGGAGCGGAAATCCTCAGAGTGTTAGGATTGATAGACTCATGACTGTGAAGGAGTGCTTTAGTATCCCAGAGCCGGATGTATCATGGATGACTAATCCTCCTTCGCGGCAGCAGTTTGTTCAATGGATGGAACCATATCACAAGCCGTCTATTACACAAGGATTGTAACTGTTGTCATGAATGGAACATGTAGTGAGAGTGGGTCTCCTCTTGATGGTTGTCCTGGTTAAAAGGGGAAGGACTCCCGGAACGAGGATATTTATCCGCATCGCGGGAGTCCGGTGGTATTAGTCAAATGTTTGGTGTGGTTATGGTTTAGGATATTTAACAACACGCCATCGGAAGGAAAAGATGAGCACCCCAAGTCCAAATAATAAGACACCAGCGCCAGCTACCCAAACTGCGGCGGAGGGTATGTTGAGATCCTCTTTGACAAGGTCTTCATCCGATTCCATTGCTTGTTCGACATAATCCAAGGCTGCCTGGTAATGAGTATTGGCCGCGGCAAAATCTCCTGCAGCATAGTCTCGGTCCCCAAGGGTCTCCTCTTCTGCTGCTTGTGCCAGTAGGGCTCGTGTTCCAGCTGGTACGCCGTGTAAAGCACCAGCAAAGTCAGCATAGTCATATGACTCAAGTTGTTGGTTTAGGTCCTGTGCAGCGGACTGATCTGAGGAATATACTGCGAAGTTAGTACCTACAAGTGTCCAAGATGGGTAGTATCTGTATTCTGTAGCAAGTATATTGTCTCCGTTATCGGGAGCTGTAGTAAATGTTATCTGTCCAGTATCCTCATCAAGTGTATAGGCCGTAGTCGCGGTACCGGGAGGAACCTCTATTGTTACTGAATTGGGAACAATAGGTGTATTGGTCAAATAGAATACCGTTGTGACTCCATCGCCTTGTCCTACGAACTCGTTGGTTACTTCAATACCCTGTTCATTGTCATTTGTCTGATCGTAACGAATATGTACAGTGTAGTTATATAGAACACTATTAGAAGCGGTTGAGGGAACGGTGAAGCTGAAATTGACGAAGTCTGACTCTCCCTTTGATATAGACTCGGGAAAATCTGTTGTGGTGAATTCACCTATCCCACCGATATCGATTTTCGCATTCTTTATTGCGATATCTGTACCGGCTGTGTTCTGGACTAGCACGGCAAGGGATGCTGTAGATTCAGCTGCGAAGGCGGTGACATTCTGCCCATAGAACGAATCGGTGCCTGTGTTGACTTGTCCTGACCACTGGATATCCTGAATGCCTGCAGATGCTGGCGCCGCTAACATTAGCGAAATTGCCATACTCAGCATGGTGACGATTAGTAATCTGTGTTTTCTCAATGTTCGATTTCCTCCTTTGCTATACATGTTGGTATTCTGAATAGACTATTTAGAATCATGGTGGAGAACGTACGATTGTATACATTTTAGGCCTCCAGTTTAGTGAGCATTTGGTCGGTCCTTGCCTCTTGTGTTAGTAATAGTAGAAACAGCCATTGGATTGTGTGATGTATATAGGGGGATGACGCGTACTTTTGTTTGGTTTTGCAATCTGACGTGGTTGAAAGGGTGAGAGTACCAATGTGTGCTGAGTCTACTATGTTACGAAAAAATGTGTTCACAATATGGCAGTTAGCCCTTTCTTTTTCTTGTCATTGGCATACAATTGATGCCATGCAGGTATACTACGATACCAACGTAACAGGCAGAGTAGACGTAGTTAATGGTAGGGTAATGATGGGGTAAAAAAAGGGTAATGAAATAGTGTATGGAGTTTATAAGGCTTGATAATGCTTGATGGTAGTAGAAGACAATCTTCTGAGACTGTGTCATAACCTGATTCCATATCATCGTGAGTGTCTTCTTTGTTCCGTCATTGCGAGCACGGGATCAGTAAGGGACACGGGTCTCCTTTGGTCTACAATTAAGTTGGACACCTAGGAGATGAAGTAGAATCATATAGAAGGTGTCTAATGCAAGAAGATCAGATTGGGACAGAGGGATTGAGAATGGGTAGGAGAATGACGG
>JAXHVC010000022.1:0-4486 GCA_034189315.1 Chloroflexota bacterium
GAGTGGTTATCCTTAGATTTGGGAGCGGGTGAGCTTGACACTATGGCACTGGCATTGGAAAATCGAGATCATGTTGTTTTACTTGACGATGAATTCGCGAGACGTGTTGCTCAAGCGGCTGGATTAACGGTTTGGGGAACACTTAAAGTTCTACTTCAAGCAAAATCTCAAGGATTGACGGATAATATTTGCAGTATTATGAATCGTCTCAAAGACATCGGGATGTGGATTTCAGATGATCTTCAGGATCGAGTGTTGGTACTGGCCGGCGAGAAAAAGGAATAATAAACTTTTTAGAAATATTTCCCATATGGTCGTCTTTGCTCCTTTGTTTATCCAAAAGGATTAATCTTCTATCCCTCGGTGTCTCCACTACAGAGTGTCGATGCGTATGTCAGAGGCATGCATGTCGACAGATGACTATAGTTCGTTTGTCTTTATCTCAGTTTGGCTGTTTATTTGGCTGGATTCGTCCTTAAGATCTTCATGACGCCAAAGGCTCAACAAAACACCGAGATATGCAGGCTTGACCTGTCCAACACCTGCGGAGATAAACCCTCATGGTCGGTTTCTAGCCGGACAATTATTTTAAGCGTATCGAATCCCTTTGTACAGAGTTCCTGTCACATGCAACAATCGGATTTTATCTGATGGAAGTGAGGGTGACAAACAGAATAACTGGATGCTCCGTCATTTAATGGTCGCTGTCCCTATTTATCAACTCCGCATTAGATCCCATTGCCAAGATACCGGAGACAAAAGTCTGTGCCGTACGAATAGAGAGGATGAAAGCAGCATAACCTGACTCTATTGTTTGATCTTACCAAAAATAAGAAACTTTCTTTCTGAAGGGTGCCTCAACAGAACGCACCCTTCATTCATTTTATCCACTCTTCGTGAACCTTGGCTGCTTCAAGGTTCTCTTTATAACCCACTCTGGTCTAGAAACATATACCTATTCCATTACTGAATGAGAATAGGAGAGGTATTCGTGACTCAAAGAAGGGTCGGATTTTGACCAAAGGAATACACTGTCTATTTAGTGGCACATTGCAATGTGCCACTACACATGAGGCTGACACAGATATTGTGGGAAATGGCTGTTTATGGATGGGTACTATCTATATTTTAAGATTAAAAGGTATTTACAGGCTGGTGTTGAATAGCCAATCAATGATGAAGCCGATATGGCGATTGGTGTTATTCGGAGCAAAGATTTGTCAATGTAATCAAAACATCTTGAGGTCATTGAAACTATAGATTAATAGCAGTAATCATAAGTTTGTGGTGTGGGGGCTGGGGGAGAAAAATCCCTGGCTACCCAATTGGAGGTCACTCCTCAATCATATTGATCAAAATAGAGACTATCGCAAGCACCCCGCCAACAAAGCTCACCCAAAATCCCCAAAATGAAAATTTTCCAAGACGTAGAGACTGAATTCCAATAGTAGAAGCTTCCTCTAACCGCCCCTGAACCGGTTGCTGAGTGATGTGGCGTTTTACACTCTCCAGGTTTGTTTCTATTGCAGCAACATCTCTGACCTGAATTCTCAGTTTTTTCGATTGACTTGGTAGTGACAGGCAATTCTGACTGAATTAATCCGTCTCCTCGTGAACCAGAGAAGCTAAAATGGCTCCCAGAATACCAAGAATGGCTAGGAACAACCACGCTATTCTATAAGAGTCGGTTTTGTCCACAATGTACCCAAATATAGGGGTGGCAATAACCATACCGAGGGCAGCCGTCGCCGTTCCAAAGCCAACACCGGTTGCTGCCATCTTCCTGCCGGAAAGCTCAGCAAGGAAGGTTGCATGAACACCATGGATACCGACGGAAAAACCAAAGACAGCAAATATGACATATATCAGCCAACGTGGAATACTGGGAAAGATAAACATTGTGATCACTGACATCACTGCAATAAGAATACCCATTATTATCATAGTCCCTTTTCGTTTCCCCTTGAAAATTCGGTCGCTGACTACACCCCAAAGGACACGTCCACCGACACTGCCAAGTTGGAAAACCATAAGACAAGTTCCTGCCATCACTATTGTAACCAGTAAGGTTTCTTTCAAATAGAGTACCAAATAGGTGCTTAATGCAACGCTGGGCGCGCAATACATCACTCCCACGGCACTTTGCAATAAGATATTGCGATTTGTCACAATTTGGCCAAGGTCTTTCAAGGTAACGAGTGTACTTCTGCTTAATTCTGATTCAGCGTGATTTTCACGATAGAAAACTCGGCACAAAATAACTACTGCCAGGATTATGACGCCGATGCTGATCACTCCACCGCGCCACCCCCACGATAAAGCTATGATTGGTAATATAACTGCCCCTATGGCTCCCCCAAAGGATACACCTGCTTGTCTGATACCTATTGCTGTTCCCCTCATGGTAGGTGGGAACCACTGAGTTATAGTTTTGACTGATGCGGGCGTGATAAACTGATAACCTATTCCAGAGATGAAGACAATGAGTAAAGCGGGAATGAAAGAGCGAGTCAATGCCAAACTAAGGAAGAACAATGCTGCTATCCCGGGCCCTGCTATCAGAAAGAGGCGGATACCAAATTTGTCGGTGAGCCAGCCAGCGTGTGTGCCAAACAAGAGCATACCCATGTAAATTGCTGACGAGAACATTCCCACCTGGGCACGGGTGATACCTAGACTTTCCTGCAAAAATGGTGCCAGAGGACCAAAAGAGAAGATAGCCATGGAAGCACTAGCTTGAAGAAAAAACATCAAAGCCAGGATAACCCACCGGTAGCCAACAGCATATTCAACTGTCCCAGCCTCTGATTCGATCGAAGACCTTACTTTATCAATGTCACTCATAATTATAAGTCATCCTCACGTATTTACAGAGCATCCTGCTCTACCCTTTCGTAGGATCATCCAGGTACTTATTTCATAATCAATACATTTAATCTTTGAAATGTTACCTAAATAAATATCACCATTTACTGTAGGGGAATATCCTTCACCCCTCCAGACGATCATTTTTTATCAATCATCTCGATGAATGAATCCAGCGACTCTCTAGTCCGCTGGTCAGAATAGTTGCGTTTGTCAAGCATATCCCCTTCAAGAACGAGGAAGGGGATGTTCCTCTTGACCAGTACGTCTTGGATAATCCGAAACGAAGCATTGGCAAAGCGACAGGCCAGGGGTGAGAAATGTACCACGCCATCCACATGGTAATCCTCTACGAGTTCAAGAATGCCGCTCAGACGTTGAGCAATTGGGCCAACATAGGGGTTCTTTAAACACTTGAGGGCCATACCCTCGTAAGGGTGACTCTCATCTATTTCATCCCAGTAGACCCGAGCCAGCTCGCCCATTACTAGACTGGTCTGATGCCCTTTCAGCACATCGGGGATCATGGTGGGCTGGGCAGGAGACCAAACAAGCCAGAGGATTCGGTGTTTTTCAGGTCGCACGCGCCCCGATGCAATCCTGTCCTCAATTTCAGCAATGATTTTCTCGTATAACTCGGCCTGAAAGTGAGTGCCTGAAAACAAGCCACCGCTTAATGACAGTTGAATTGCCCGCATTCCATTCCAGGGATACGGCTTTTCTTTCTGGAGTTCGGCAAGCCTTTTATAGAGACTCCTTGCCTGATTTGAGTATCTTATACACGCCCTGAGTCGATCAGAATTGAACCTTTGTCCAGTTACCTCCTCCAATTTTCTGGCGATATTTCTCAGTTGCTCGCTGACGTAGGTCACTGATTCTGCGCTCAGTTCATTTGGCACATCGAGCATGATAGCCTCTTTGCCATAGTAGTGAGCCAGTATCTGGTTTACCTTTGTGTGACTGTCGCAGAATAAAGATGACGTGAGCATGAGGTCGGCCTTGGGCAGGTCATTCTGTAAGAAATGCCCCATTGTCATGCGATGATAGGAGCATAGATCAACGGAATATCCCTTCGCCTCTGCCTGCGACATAATGGCTACAGCAGCGTCAGGTTGCGTTCTTGGCAACATTGCACTAGCGACTTCGAAATCGAAGAGCACCACATCGAAACCTGCCAAAAGCTCATTGGGAAAACCATAGGAGGTTGTCCACACTACCTTGGTCGTCTCGTCGAAGGCCGAAAAGAGTGTGCCAGCCAGTTGCTTGTTGTACATTGCCCAAGCGCTTGGACGCTGATCCAGGGTCTGTTCAGACACGATCTTAGTTTTATGAAGAATTTCTTTCAACATTAAGGCTACCTCCTTTCTTTCTCTTGTATCATTTCCACAAAGGCTTCTATGCGAGTGCGTATCTGACCGATATTGTGCCATAAGTACTCATTTTCCAGCACGAGCAAAGGCACTCCTTCTGCATCGAGTCTCTCTTCGAAATACGGCGCATCCCATAAATGTTGGTCACATAACCTCACCACGCTATAGACTACACCGTCAATAGCGTACTGTTGTATCAATTCCTTCACCTGCTGAAAGCGCTGCTCCAAACCTGTCATCCTGGCACAGAG
>JAXHVC010000220.1:0-5253 GCA_034189315.1 Chloroflexota bacterium
GGCAATTTCTGCATTGCTCCTTCCCTCAGCAATCAAGTCAAGTATCTCCCCTTCCCTCATTGTGAGAGGGTCCCGCAGTTGCTGCTCCTCCAAAAACCACGATCGGGCTTCCTCCTCGGGCATATCCTCTACGGCAAGTGCAACCACAGGTGAAGGAGGAAGACTTTTTCCTGAAGCTACTGTATGAACCGCATCCACCAACTCATCTGGACTGAAACGGCTATAGACAAGATATCCCTTAGCCCCAGAATAGATCGATCGTGCCAGGGTTGTTGGGTCCTCCGTTACCGTTAGAATCAGGATCTTGACCTCGGATTTTAAACGCAGGATCTCGGTAGTGGCACCAATTCCATCAATAACAGGCATACGAATGTCCATAAGAATCACATCCGTCGAATGCCTTTTCACCCACTGAATTGCCTCTACTCCTGTTGAAGCCTCACCCACAACAGCAATACCGTCTTCAGCATCGAGCAAGCTCTTTAAACCCTGCCTAATGACAGGATTGTCATCTACAATCAACACAGTAATATCGCTCATCACTGCTCATCCAGCAGAAATCAGTGGGACAGATATTAGAAGCCTAGTACCACTCTGCCCATCAATATAGAACTGACCATTCAATTGCTCAATCCTTTCTTTCATCCCAAGCAATCCATATTTGCCCTTGGCCGCTACCATATACACATCATCCCCTGAATACCCAATCCCTATCCCATTATCCGCGATCTCCAACCTAATTTCTCCTGGTAACGATTCGACTAGAATACTCACATGCGAAGCAGATGCATGTTTTTGGATATTGACTAGTGCCTCAGACAAGACATTCTTAATATGGTAGTTGGCGATTAATGACAGATTTCGGTCCTCGCCAGAGAGGGTGAAATCTATATCAATACCAGTGATACTATTCCAGCTCTCTGCCACACGCGCCATTTGGGCAACAATGCCCTCACTCTGCCCCTCACTCCGTAACTCATCGATAATATCCCGGATTTCCCGACTTGAACGTTGACATACACCCTGAATATACTCAGCCTTTTCAATTACAGGTGGTGAGTCAGCTCGCTTCTTTAGGGTATGAGCCTCCAGGGCAATTCCATGTAGAGTTTTGAGCACCGTATCGTGTAAATCACGAGCGATACGGCTACGCTCCTCTATAAGGGTATTTTCTTTGACAAGAGTTTCTCGCCCTCGTCGCTCATGCCGTATCTCTTCTGTCACCAAACCCAAGGATAGCGCAACAACAGTCAGCAGAACAGTCCAGAATATATACCCAGGAATATCAAACGCTAAACCATATTCCCAATCACGATAGAACATTGCAGCAACCAGCCCCAAGGCAAACACCAAAGACATGACCATACTTCCCCTCAGTCCATAGCGGATCGCACCCTCGACAATCACAATGGCGAAACCGCCATAGGCAGCAGTGTTTGCACCTGATACAAGTTGGGATATGATCGCCCAAGTGAACAACACAACGACCACTTGTGTAGTTAATCCCAAACTTATCTGTTCGTCTATCGTGGTAATCCGATGGTTCAAGAAAGAAGCAATCACACTCCATGCAGCCAACAAACCTGCCATAATGCCCACAGCAGCAGTCGATGATGGTTCATGAGTGAACATCATTACGATCAGAGCTGGCACAGCAAGTGAGTGGATACCAATAAATATCCACTCTAGGTTTTTCAATTCCTGAAAACCACGTACATCAACAAATGGTGAAAGATTGCTAGTGAAATAGCGCTTCATTCATGCAACCTCGCGTTACTAGTGACAGCACTATCGATAGAAGTATTGTACACTATCGTACAATGGGGTTTACTTTACCTACACAAGATCCACTAATAGGGACCAAGGTCTCAAGACACTAGCCACAATGGCATGTAATATAGTCAAGATATTCCATAACAATAGCTAGGGCAATTATATTTAAGTAAAGAAGAGCTAGCTATTCAAGAAAGATACGACTCGTTCGTGTAAGGAGGTATGTATATGCACTATGTATTAGCGACTTTGTACTCGTTACTCATGCCACTTCTTGTTCTTGGTTTAATTCTCTATTTTACGGTTTATCGTAAAAATGGCACAAAGGATACAACACATAGCCAGGAAACAGTGCATATACAAAAAGAACCGTCCCTGAAGAAACGTATCGTAAAACTGGAACAAGATGTAGAGATACTTTACAGCATCGTGGGACAGCCAGTAAAAAGCGCTTCTCAAGGCACACAAGATACCTCTGATACCACAATCAAAACCCAATCAGTTACAAGTACAGCTAATACTCCGGTCAGCTCAAAACTACTACCACATCAACATAAGCCTATATCAGTTCCTGCAACACCCCAAAGAATACATCTTCCACCAGAACGCCCGGTGCAACCATCCCCACAGAGGAAACCTCTAGATCCATTAGCCGAAATCAGGAACCTTCAAAAATGGTTTGCCATCATTGGTATCGGCCTTCTTCTATTGGGAATTGGATTCCTTTTCAAATACTCCATCGATCAAAACTGGATAACAGAACCGGTTATTGTGTCACTAGGCACAGCACTAGGTGTACTCCTATTGATGGCAGGTATACGTCTTAACGCTAGGCGCCGATATGTAGGACAAACACTACTCGGAGGTAGCATCGCCACGTTCTACATTACTACATTTGCGGCATGCCAAGTATACGAACTTGTTGAGCCAATTGCTGGACTGATCGTCATGGCAGGCACTTCTGTTTATGCCTTTTTCCTCTCATTGAAATATAACCAAATTGCACTATCACTAATCGGCACTATTGGTGCGCTCGGTACACCCTTTCTACTCTATGCTGGTGGAGGAGATCCCGGCGATACTGCCAGTGGAGGGATATCCGGGCTCATTCTATACAATTGCCTAGCACTAACTGGTATCGGGGCAATCTATCTAATCAAAGGATGGCGATCACTCCTTTGGACAGCTGTTGTTGGTAGCTGGTTAGTCTTGATCGTAGGATACATTAGAAGCATGCCATTTGATCCCCAAGACAATCCTGATGAATGTCTGTTCATGCAACTAGGCATCGCGTTTGTATGGTTATTCCTCTGGCTCATACCCGTAATACGAGAAGTATTCTCTGAATACAATCCATCTCGATGGCCTCGTCCTTCCCTCGAATTTCTTGCAAGGGATTACCATGAATTGCATTATCTCGTTACTCGACATGTGCATGTGCTATCGTTCATTATCCCCCTTATTGGTATATCCCTATCCTTGACTATTTGGGACCTATCATCAAGCACATGGGGATGGATCGCTGGTGGTTTGGCGATCATCTATGGATTGGTCGCATTGGCTCTGTACAACTGTAAAGGAGTAGGTAATCTTGCACATACCCATGCGGCAGTGAGCCTGGTTCTTCTGACAGCTTCCCTCAGTCTAATACTCGAGGGAAATGCACTGTTTGTTACACTCGTAGCAGAAGCAATTATATTGCATTTCATAGCTAACCGCATATCCGACCGCAGTATGGAGATATACGCCCACATACTATTTGGAGGATTAGCTATTTGGTTCATTGTGCATATGTTCAACGAAGTGGGTGAAACACCAATTGCGAATATCCAAGCCATCACAGATATCTCATTCATACTCGCGGCACTAAGCATAACCGCATTGGTTAAATCATCCACTGTCCGGCAGGTATACAGGGTTGGTGTTTATGCCGCTATAGCACTATTACTTATCAGAGAACTGAACGGAGATATATTGTTTTCAGTCCTTACGGCAGAAGCCTTCGTTCTATTCCTCATAGGAAACCGGAAGTCTGATCAGGGAGCAGTGATAAGTAGCCACATTCTGTTCGGCATTCTGGGTTGGTGGTTTATTGCACAGCTGGTCGACGTTGCTTCAACAGATATTGCCATGCTGAACACCCATGCCCTAGCTAGCCTACTGTTTATACTAGCTGCAATGCTGGTAAGTGTACTACAGAATTCACACGTAGTTCGTGGAATCTACCAACTCTGTTCGCATATAGCTATCCTGGGCTGGTTTGCCAGCGAACTTTCCAGACTAGATAATGGTCTAGGATACATTACAATAGCATGGGGTTTCTATACTGCCATTCTACTCATCCTTGGACTTCGACTCAACCTCCCACACTTTCGTATGGCTGCTATAGCTACCACATTCTTGGTTGTGGGCAAACTACTCCTGGTTGATCTAGTTATGCTTGAACCAATATGGAGAGTCTTGCTATTCGCAGGATTCGGAGTATTGTGCCTATTGCTCAGCTATTGGACTCAGCCTATATGGCGATCTACCCAACCGACAGAAGCTGTGCATATCGATCCTCGATATGAAGGTAAAAAGAATATTTGTAAGAGGTCTCCCTTTGATCCTACACCCTGATCCTGCAGCAAGGCATATCACTGAGGATCACTCATGGCAAATAACCATCCATAATAAAATCAGTGCTACGTTAACAATGGCTCAATGATGAACCTACCTATTAGAACTCGATTCCCTAGTGCTCCTCTCTTTAGAGGGGCATCTCACAACCAGTTACCGAACCGGTTATGAGAGCGATGAAACGGATATCAACCAGGCCAAGTGTAGCATCAGGGTGTGTTGCCTCAGGGAAAAGCAACTATAAACATGTGCCAATTGTCTCGAGTTTCCTTCCTTCTCAATAGTCCAAGGCTGGTATGACAACAGTCAACGGATCAAATACAAGAAATCGGCAGAGTTCATTAGGAAACATGGCTATGAGATTTCTAACCTTTGCGGATAACTGGAATAACTCATACGGAAAGCTGGAATAAGTTTAATCATAGTCCTCATCCATAATAAAGCATCCTTCATTGATATCCCCATGGTCCTAGAGTTAGGGAGCACCAAATAGAAGAAAGTGTCAAAAGTAATAAGCATGCACATGTTTCCCGTGCAATTCAAGAGCTCTTATCATAGGCCAGTCCCTTCTTCGTAAGAACATCCTCCCTCGAATCATAGCACCTATGGGCATTATCTCTATGTGAAACATCGTTGAAATCACGAGTAAATGCATTCATACCTCGTTTAGCCGATCCATATAGAAATAGCACTTTAAATAAGTTATACTTCACTTTTTGATACAATAGTCATTTTAATGGCTATTATCAGATCGCATTTCGTTTTTTGCTCCACTGCAAAATCTAGCTCTTTCAAGTAGTCAAAGGATGAGAAGTGAACCTTGAAGCAATACGATGTGGCCATCATAGGTATGGGGATTGC
>JAXHVC010000221.1:0-10024 GCA_034189315.1 Chloroflexota bacterium
GCCATGGTCTTTGCGGGCTTGGCCCCAGCTTGGTTGTTGAGCCAGATGGCATTTTTTATCTTGGCGTAGAGGTCAGGGATGCAGAAGAGATTGTCAGCTCGCAAAGACCATGGCCATGGCATCCGGAAAAATCCACTACGGCATCTATTAGTCCTTGCCGAGCCACTTCACCTTTGAGTGCCTCATAAACCAGATCGGAGCCCCTCGAAAGACAGGGTGTTTCTTGACAAACGAGAACCGTACGATAGTTTTGCATGCTAGCCCCCATTCCTTTTGGCAGGGAAAAGTTGAGAGACCTTTTTGGGATTCATGTTGCCGTAGGTACTTTTGTCAATTACTATGTTTGGTGCCAGTGCACATACTCCCAGACAAGCAACGGTTTCCAATGTATACTCCATGTCCGGTGTGGTCTCCCCTTCATCTATGCCAAGATGATCTTTAGTTAGTTTCAGAATGGTTCTTCCTCCCCTAACGTGGCATGCAGTTCCTCTGCATACCCTGACAATTCTCTTACCCCTTGGAGTTGTGTAGAGTTGTTCGTAGAAGGTGATTACTCCCTGTACCTGAGATGGGAATAATCCTAGGGCATTAGAGATGATTTCAATGGTCTCTGGGGGAATATACCCAAACTCATTCTGTATCTCTTGTAGAAGAGGTATGAGAGGCCACTTTTCATCTTTATGTTCTGCGATGATCTCTTCTATACGGGCCAAATCCGGTGCAGTACCTGTATTTGTGTCATCCATGGGATTCGATCCTTTCTATCTTCACAGCACATGATTTGAATGATGGTGTTTTTGACTGTGGATCTAGCTGTACACTAAATAGACTAGCGGCGTTACATGAATTTGATGCCATTGGCATATAGAGTATTCCTTGAGGGACCGTATTGCTCACTAATGCAGGAGAGACAAGAGAAGCCGTTTGGGAGGTTATTCTTACATCGTCGCCATCTTCGATTCCCAGTTGCTGAGCGTCTGACTTGCAGATCTCTACAAATGAGTGAGCACGGAATTTGTTCAAACGAGGTGATTTGGAAATCCTGACTCCGCTGCCAAATTGGTAGAGAGTGGTACCTATAATGAGCTCGAAGGCATATCCGTTCTGAGACGTTTGTTCTTGAGGTGTGTAGCAAGTTTTAGTGAATCGCTCGAATCCATTAGGAAACTGCCCTTTGTATAGGCGTCTAGTGCCTATCTTGCTGTTGCCGAACCTGTCATGTTGAGTTTGACCGATCCCTTCGCTGGAGTAGGCCGTATCTTGATACAATGGGACTGAAGCCTTGATCTCCTCGTCGACTTGCCGCGGGGAAGAGAAACGAACAGAATGACCCATCTGAGTCGCTAGACGGATGATAATCTCCCAGTCTGGTAGACTGTTTCCTATAGGATCGATAACCTTTTGTACATTCTGTACCCTCCCTTCGAAGTTGGTGAAGGTGCCATCCTTCTCTGCGAAACTTGCAGCTGGGAGTACTATATTTGCCAGTTTGGCAGTGGGAGTCATGAAAAGGTCTTGCACTACCAGGAAATCGAGATTGCTCAGTGCTTGCCGAACCAATGTTGAATCTGGGAAACCTTCAGCAGGATTCTCTCCGATGATATACATCGCCTTGACCATTCCATCTTTTGCCCTTTTTAGCATCTCTACCACTGTCAAACCAGGTGGGCTTGGTATAGGTGTCTGCCAAAGCTCTTCAAACCGTTTTCTGGCCTGGTCGTCGGTGATAGTCTGGTATCCGGGCAGGAAATCAGGCAGGGAGCCCATATCACATGCACCTTGAGCATTACAGTCCCTCTGTAGGGCATAAATGCCACCATGACGGCGTCCGATGTTTCCAGTCAACATTGCCAAGTTTGCCAAGGCTGTGACAGTACCACTTCCTCTAATCTGTTGAGTGACACCATTTCCATAGACGATGGAAGCTTGGGTGGCTTCGGCGAATAAATAAGCAGCTTGTTGTACATCTGATGCACAGATACCTGTTTCAGCTTCTACATATTCGGGTGTATATTGGCTCAAGCTCTCTCTGAATGCCTCAAAATTATCAGTTCTTCTATCTACGTGCTCTTGGTCGATAAGGCATTTATCGATAATCAGCTTTGCCATGCCGTTTATGAGGACAACATCGGTGGCTAATTTAGGTCTGAGCCATTTATGTGCAAATGAATGAAGCTTTGTCTGTCGAGGGTCTGCTAGTATAAGCTTAGCGTTTTTTCGCCTTATGGCTCGCTTTATTGCGTAACCAACCAGGGGAGCGGAGGTTGTGGGATCTGCTCCTATGACAAAGATTACCTCTGATTGTTCGATATCGCAGAGAGGATTGGTGGTGCCAGGGAAACCGATGGATGATCCCAATCCGACCAATCCTGCTGAGCTATACAATCGACTTCCATTGTCAATGTTGTTGGTACCTATTACCGTACGGGCGAACCATTGAAACAAGTAGTTCTCCTCGTTGGTACATTTAGAACAACCTAGAAATGCCAGGCTATTTGGTCCTGAATTCTCCTTGGCCTTGTTCAACTCAAAGGCTATGGCAGCAAGTGCTGTGTCCCATGATACCTCTTGGAACTCGTCTTCGACCTTGAGAAGGGGATTAGTTAGCCTTTCTGGACTGTTTATGAAATCGTATCCGTAACTTCCCTTGACACATGTTGCACCCTTGTTGACAGAACCATTTTGACTGGGTATGGAGCGGACAACATGGTTTCCCCTAACTTCGAGGGAGATCCCGCACCCACATCCACAGAAAGGGCATATTGTATTCACAGCCTTTTGTGCAGTTAGCCTATGAGGTCTGTCTCTTTCGATCAAAGCTCCAGTGGGGCACATCGCTACGCATGTCCCACAGAAGGTGCACTCAGATTTTTCCAACGGGGCATCTGCGAACGTGGATGGACGGGCCGCAAATCCACGATCGATGTAGTCGAGTGCTCCTTCGACAACCAGTTCCTGATCGGCACGAATGCATTTCGAACACAGGATACACTTGCTCATATCCCTTTCAATAAAGGGATTGACTTCTGTAATTTCGGCATGTTGAGGGATCTTTTGTAAACTTAGCAAACCGATGCCAATTTCTGATGCGATTCTTCGCAGTGCACATCGGTTGCCCTTGTCGCAGACGAGGCAAGAATCGGGATGGCTTGCTAGCATGAGTTCGACTATGGTCTTTCTTCGCTCTTGTACCCTTGTTGATTCGGTGTTGATGACCATACCCTGCATTATGGGTGTGACGCATGATGCTAGGAGCACTCCTCTTCGTTCCTCTTCCACCAAGCAGATACGGCATGCCCCGACTGGTTCTAGCCAGGGATCATTACAGAGTGTAGGGATTTCAATTCCGGATTCTCGTGCGAGGTCAAGGACGGTCATACCCTGTTGGCCGCTCACTTCACGACCATTCATTGTGATGGTTATGGTATCCATTTTCAGCCTCTCACCATGCTTTTATCATCGAATGTCTACTATCTAAGGTCTGTATGGTTGGATACTTGCCGTGGGATTCGGATTTTTATGCGACTAAAAATTCATCCCACGGCCAATAGAGTGTTGCTATGACATATAGAAGAGACTATTTGGCCAAAGGCTAGTTTGTTGTTATGATGCGATTGTTTCCTTCACGTGGCGTTTGCCCTTGCTAACAGATCGAATTCCTTCTATCAACTCGGCGCTGACGCTCCTCTTTGGGATGAAACCAAGGGCACCTGATTCTGTGCTGCTTACTACGGTGTCCCGATCGTCATATTGGCTCAGCATCAGGACCTTTGCTTCGTCCCATTGAGAAACTAGGAGCTTTGTTGCCTCCATGCCATTCATTCCTGGCATGACGACATCCATTAGGACCACATCTGGCAAGAGCTCTAACGCTTTGTCCAATGCCTCTTTACCGTCTTTGGCTTCTCCTACCACCTGAATATCCCGTTGCAGATCTAGCACCGCGCGAATACCATCTCTAACAACTGCATGATCATCGACTACGAGTACCCTAATCCTGGAAACCGTCTTGTCTAGTAGCTTTTCGACGCGTGAAGCAAGGAATAAGGGATCGATGGGACGGGAAATGTAGTCCTCGCTCTCAAGTCTCATTCCCTCGGCCTGAGTCCATCCCTTAATGAGCCGCTTCTCTGGAAGAGAATCGACGACTATCATAGGTATGTCACACAGATTGGGATCACCCTTTAACCACTGGTGAAAATTGAAGGAACTACCTCTGGGTAAAAAGGTGCCAAGGACAATGATCACGGGTTTGTCCCTCTGGACTGATTCTTGTGCGTCTTTCAGGTTTGCTGCAATAACGGAGGTGAATCGTTCAGAATCCAGAGCTCTATTGAGAGACGAGGTGAAACGATGATCGTCATCAACAACCAATATATTCATCTTTACCTTGTTCATGTTTCCCTCCTCTATTTAGTAGCGGTATCCCGAAGAATATTGGTGAACTGAGATGCTTCAATTACATACTAGGCTATAGTCTTGTGGCATTGAAAGAGGTTTTCACCTCAATATGATGCCAAGATATACCCCTGCTTTTTCAAGGGATCACCCTAATATAGCGAGGGAGATCCCTGGGTTTTGGCTGTTATGTTAGCGATTGTTGTTGAAGTTGGGATTAGTGAAGTACCATAAAGGATAAGAGGTTTTGGATCTGGTAGTAATCGATGCGTCTGGTGTGTTACACGGTGATGATGCCGTTGCGTAGTGCGTACTTGATTAATTCTGCGGTGCTGTGAAGATTGAGTTTTGACATCATATTTGTCTTATGACCCTCGACTGTCTTTGGGCTGATGATGAGCTTATCTGCAATCTCTCGAACTGTATGTCCTTCGGCCGTCAGTTTGAGGATCTCTTTTTCGCGGTTGGTTAATTGGTGGTAGGAGTTACCCTTATTGGAAGTGGCATTACCTAGCTGACGATCTTCGACCAATAGCTTCGCTATGGCCGGAGATAGATAAGAATCTCCTTGATATACAGACCTGATGCCAGTGCCCAGTTCTGACGAAGCCGATGTCTTGCTGATAAATCCTTGTGCCCCAGCCTCGATCATGGGAAACACATATTCCTTATCCTCATATTGAGTGAGGGCAATCACCTTAACAAATGGGTATTCATTTCGGATGAATCGTGTAGCTTCAAGTCCGCTCATGATGGGCATGTGTATATCCATCAGCACAATATCAGGTTGTAGTTCTCCTATCATATTGAGGGCATCTCTTCCATTTGCAGCTTCGCCAACCACTTCAATATCCCCCGTAGGAGTGAGTAATGCGCAGAGTCCATCACGTAGGATGGTATGATCGTCAACTACTAGTACTCTTATCTTCGTCATCACCCAAATCCCTGATTACTGGCACTCTGACTGTTACTATTGTTCCTTTACCGGACTCAGATTGCACAGAACATTTGCCGCCCAACATCTTTACTCTTTCCTTCATACTAAACAATCCACGCCCACGCCCACTATCCTCTATCTCTGTGATCTCGCACACGTTAAAGCCACTTCCATCGTCGCTGACAAACATCTGTAACTGATTCCCCTTGCGCTCCAACGAAATATCAGCTTTCTTTGCACTGGAGTGCAATGCGATATTACCAATTGCACCTTGTGCCACTCTGAAGAGACCTACCTCTATTTCGGCTGGTAACGAAGAGATATCCCCATCGCAACTCATTGTCACGGTGATGTTTAAAGGTTGAAGTGTTGTCTCCGCGTATTGCCGAATGGCAGGCACCATACCGAGAGTATCGAGCAGTGTAGGTCGGAGATCGTTTATCAGCTTGTTGACCTCCTTGCTAATTTGAACAGCCAGAGACTGTACTTTTTTCAGCTTGCCTATGAATTCCACATCTTGTTTGCCGCTCATCTCTGCCATATCTACAAGGGCTTGGAGGTTGAGTGCCAAACCTGAAAGCGACTGGCTTGTTTCATCGTGCAATTCTCGTGAAATGCGTTGTCGCTCTGCTTCGCGTGCGAGAAGCGTTTGCCTAGCGAGCTTGCGATAACGCTCCCGTCCTCGGGTGAGTTGTTCGTATAGTCTGGTATTCTCGACCGCGATGCCAAGCTGATCTCCTATGGAATGAAGCAAGTACATATCATCTTTAGTAAACCGTCGGGGTGTTTGACTTGCCACATCCATTACACCCAAAATATCTTCTTTGGAGCGAAGAGGTACGCTGACAAAAGATCGTATCTTGGCAGGCTTCACCCACTCAGGATATCGATATGGGTAGTCTCGGTCCTTAACAATATCCTCCCGCAATATAGCCTTGCCGGTTTGAGCTACCCATCCGGCAATACCCTCTCCTAGCGCAATTTTGCGCCGTTGAACATATTCGGTGCTCATACCCCGATGGACTCGATATGATAGGGTATGGCTTTGTTCATCCAGAAGGAGTATGCTCCCCACGGTTCCATCCATGATGTTTAGGACATTATCTAGGGCTACGCTGAGTATGGCATCCAGGTCCTGTAGTCCGCTCACAGCAGCGGAGACACGGCTCAAGGTGAGAAGGTCATGGTATCTGCGTTTCTTCTCTTCCTCTACTGTTTTAGAATCGTGAGGATTAGTCTCTTCTAAGTATTCTTTATGGAGTGATGTTTCTGGAAAATCCGACATATCAATAATCCCAATAACTGGTTGCTTTGGATTGTATCAAACATGCCTCCCCCTGCCCTTGCTGGATGTTAAAGACTGTTACGTTCATTGTAGGTAAGTCTAGGGTCCAGTTTGTTAGGACGCTAATGTTAGACTGTTGTGGGTGGTTATGTCAACCGGTGTGTTTTTGGGCTTGCTTAGATTTACTTGCTTAAAAGTATTGTCAGAGTGATGTGATCATAATTGGGTATTTATTACTAAGTGGTTAGGTGATTAATCCTCTCTTTATCATTCGATTGTCCTCAGCTGTGTGGGTTTATATGTCATATAGATTACTCTTCTGTGGGGAGGGATTTTTTTGGAGTATTGCAGGCCTTGCGAAATGAACAGAAGTATTGTCTCAATCAGACACAATAGAATATCTAAACTGGTGAAGGTTTGCATTGGACTAGTGATAATAATGGATGGTGAAAGGATCCGTTGATTTTTTGGAGCTTGTAATATCCACTCGTTTATAATACACAAGATGTTATTGATTAGGAGGGATTGTTATGGCTGATAAGGATGTTGGCTTTTTAAAGAAATCCCGAGCCTCCATCTGCCATCATTGTCCAGCTTGCAGTTATGGTAGGAATAAGCCGGAGTCTCTTATGGGGAAAATAATGCATAATAAGCTACATACAGATCACTGTGCATTGTGGAAGGCAGAGAAGGAGGTGTACGAGCAGAAATAAGACAATTTATGCCTTCTTTCTCGTGCTTTCTTCTTGTACAGTTTCTACTACATGGCTGTCTCCAATTACATGTAGGGCAGTAGCCTTGAAGGAGGCATATATTATCATGCCTTTCTCTATTTCAAGCTCTTGCGCTGAGGATTTGGTGATCAAGGACACTATATCAAAACCACAATCCAGCTCTACCCTTGCCAGGGGGCCAAGCTCTGAGATCCGTCGTATGCTTCCTGAAAAGCAATTACGTGCACTACTCGATGACCTCGTTTTTGAAATGGTTATATCTTCAGGACGTATGCATACAGATACCGTTGATCCGACAGGATAATCTGTAACTGCTTCTATTTGATTATCGCTTGTGTGTATGATGGCAATACCCTGCGTATTTGTAATAACCACACCATCTAGGACATTTTCAATTCCTACAAACCTGGCGACAGCCTTATCACTGGGACTGTAGAATATGTCTCTGGGGCTCCCTTCTTGTACGATTTCACCATCGATGATCATAGCTATCTTATTTGCCAGGAGTTGACCTTGTGTCATGTCATGGGTGGCCATAATCACGGTGGTATCGAATTCATCAATTATTCTTGAAATAGACGTTTCAATTCTGGATGTGGACAATGGATCGAGGTTTGCTGTTGGTTCGTCCAATAGCAGAACTTGGGGTTGAATAACCATAGCTCTTGCTAGTGCCACCCTTTGCGCCTCACCGCCTGATAGGGTTCGTGCATTTCTATCTTTAAAGTCTATTAATTCCATCATTTCGAGGATTCTCTCGACTTGATTGCGAATCGTATGCTTGTTTTCCCTGCGCCACCTTAGTCCCACAGCAACATTATTATAAACACTGGAGTTGAATACCATTGGCTTCTGAAGAACAAAGGCCATCTTTCTCCTGGCTTCTAATGCAGAGGTTCCTTTATGTGTTAACCGTGAACCATTTATCCAAACCTCTCCAGATGTGGGTTCCTCCAGTAGATCAAGTATGCGGAGGAGAGTGGTTTTTCCCGCTCCACTGCGCCCAATAAGTGCATATGCATCCCCTGTTTCAATGCGGAGATTGATGTTCTTGAGAATCTGCTTGCTGCCATACACCTTGTTTAAATCTCTGGTCTCGATTAGGTACATTTATCTTTGCTGTATCCTATACAGAATAATATTGACGATCAGTGCCAATCCTAACAGGATAATGCCTAGTGCTATCGAAAGCTCAAGCTCGCCCCTGGAGGTCTCTAATGCTATCGCTGTAGTTAGTACCCTTGTAAATCCACGAATGTTGCCTCCAACCATCATAGATACGCCAACCTCGGAAATTGCTCTACCAAATCCCACCACTAAAGCGGCGACTACTGCGAAACGTGCTTCCTTGAGCACAACTACCATCGCTTGCCGATCATTGGCGCCTAGCGAGAGAGCTGTATCTTTGATTGATGTATTCACCCCGCTCAATGCGGAGATTGTGAGCCCTAAGAGTATCGGGGAGATTAATGTCATTTGACCTATTATTATGGCTGTAGGTGTGAATAGTAATTCTAAATCACCCAAAGGGCCAGAGGATGAAATGAAAACAAAAACAAAGAGTCCAATACCCACTGTAGGAAAGCTGTAGAGTGTTTGAATCATGCTTACTAATATTCTCTTCCCTGGGAATTGATAGAAGTGTATGAGACTTCCCAGGGGAAGGCATATTAGTGATGCAAGCGCAGAGGAGATCGCTGCAAACTGCAACGATCTCCCTGCGATTTGCATGACTTCCGAATCAAGTGTAATCAGTAGTTCGATGGCTTTTGTCAAGCCATCCCAAAGCTCGTTCATTGTGCCGGATTAGAACATTCTTCCCTTGTTGGACAACCTATATCTTGGCAATTTCCCTGGGCACATGGGTAAAAGAGTGGCATTCCATATTCTTCTACGCCGTATTCTCCAATAAGGTCTTGAATATCTTCCGACATCAGAAAATTGATGAGGTTGTTAGCCATCTCGATATCTGTCTTCGAGTGTTGCTCCGGATTTACTGCGATGGCCGAATAAACGTTCAGAAGGATATCTCCCTCATCTACCACTGGAACTAAGTTCAGATCCCCTTTGTACGCGAGGAATGTCCCTGTATCGGTGAGAGTATAACCATTCATCTCACTAGCCATCAATAGCGTTGGACCCATTCCCTTACCGGCTTCTACATACCAGCTTCCTGAGTCGCGGACCTCATTGTAATCATAGCCTGCTTCACTCCAGATTGTTTTTTCCTTACCATGTGTGCCGGAGTCATCTCCCCGGGAAATGAATTTAACTGCATCAGGATCAGCTTGTCCCTGTTCTATTAATTTGATAAAGGCATCCGGTGGTTCAGTATCTTTTATACCAGCGGGATCATCTTCTGGGCCGACAATTAGGAAGTAGTTATAAGCGATGCATCTTCTGTTGACCCCGTATCCATCTGCTACAAATTGATCTTCTCTACTCCTAGAGTGAATGGTAATAGCGTCGACATCTCCCCGTTTCCCATACTCAAGTGCAATACCTGTGCCAGCATATATAATGTCTAACTCAACATCGTATTCTTCTTCGAACATTGGCTCCAGGTGTCCCCATAGCCCCGTATCATAGAGACTTGTGGTAGTAGCTACTTGTACCCTGTCCTTCGCTTGCATAAGTGCTGGTGAGCCATCTTCTGTTTCGGCACAGGCA
>JAXHVC010000222.1:0-7521 GCA_034189315.1 Chloroflexota bacterium
TGGCTTTATGGAGTCTGGGGCAGCTCCTCAACCGATGTCTTCGCCGTGGGGGGTGATGGCACCATCCTTCACTATGATGGTAGCGACTGGAGTGGGATGACCAGTCCCACCAGTAGATGGTTTTCTGGAGTCTGGGGCAGCTCCTCAACCGATGTCTTCGCCGTGGGGGGTGATGGCACCATCCTTCACTATGATGGCAGCGACTGGAGTGGGATGACCAGTGGTACCTCAGATTGGCTTTATGGAGTCTGGGGCAGCTCCTCAACCGATGTCTTCGCCGTAGGGGATTTTGGCACCATCCTTCACTATGATGGCGGTGCCTGGAGTGGGATGACCAGGCCCACCAGTAGATGGTTTTCTGGAGTCTGGGGCAGCTCCGCCTCTGATGTCTTCGCCATGGGGAGTGATGGCACCATCCTTCACTATGATGGCAGCGACTGGAGTGGGATGACCAGTGGTACCTCAGATTGGCTTGAGGGAGTCTGGGGCAGCTCCTCCTCTGATGTCTTCGCCGTGGGATCCGGGGGCACCATCCTTCACTATCGGGAGCCTGCCAACCTAGTAGTCTCCTGCGATGTGAATGGCAATGAGAAGAACTCCTTCGGTCCCGGGGAGACCGTCTATGTGTGGGGATCCGGATTCGCTGCCGGAGACTACAACATATTTATACAACCTGATGGCTCAGTTTCCGAGACTGGGGGTACCCTTGATAGCACGTTTGATCCATCCGGAGGAGCAGGAGCTCAGGAGAGTGTCACTGCCAACTCAAATGGTGACATCCCAGTTACACCGATCTGGGTGATACCTGTCGACGCCCCACCCACCGCCGAGGAGTGGGACATCATTGTTGACGATGGCGATGGTGAGTACAACGCAGCCAATGACGGCATTGATGATGCCACCTCGGTCGGTTTTGTAGCACCAGTCCCCGAGCTACCAACCTTCGTGCTCTTCGGAGTGGGTCTTCTCGGTCTGGGGTGCTATGCAGGCTTGAGGCGCATGAAGGAGCATCAAGTCTCTAAATTCAGCTAAAATACCCCTCGTTTCGATTAACAGCCCTGCAAGCACGAGCTTGCAGGGCTGCTTTGTTTATCCTAAAAGGCCTTCCAAGGTAAAACAGTAACCATTCCCCCATGATCCCTCGCCAGCACGCGAAACCGCTTATCCCTTTACCGCAACACCGTTGAAAAGCAAGAGATCCTACTAAAATGATACAGACAAAGGATTTAAAAGCTGATGGTGAAGTGAAAACATGAGGTATTTATTGCTAAGGCCCTCCTCTCAGTGAGAGAAGGGCCCAGATTTGCGAACACCTATGAATTAAAGTGACTCTCTGGTCCAAGTAAAACGGTGGGTTCTTGGGAAACGTATTGTCGAACCCTGAAGTTATCATAGGCTATGTGGAAGTCATCGTTCCAATCATAGCTCAAGAACGCCAGACCAGCGAAATCTAGATCTTTGTCGGTGTCGTCAATATACATAACATCGTTGATATGGACTTGCAACCTGTTGGTAGGTCCATCATCAAGAATTACCGCCTTCAAGTTATACCAAGTCCCAACATCCACAGCGAAGTCAAGACTAGTCCATCCCAGATTTGTCCAGACGTCATATACTACCTTGGATAGCTCATGCATCTAAAGAAACTCTGTCTATATCTGTAAAGGATATTAACTACCAATTCTACATCCATCATATCAAGGAGCTATCACTCAGGACGTGGTGCAACTCTACTTTCAACAACCCAAAATCCTATATTGGCAATGGAGTTAACTGGCTTGAGGATGCAGAGTTATAAATACATGATCAATCCGGCTAACGTCACACTTGCATTTTCCAATTTGCGTGGCTATGCTCCTTACATCATGGAATTCTAGAGAAAGATCCTATCTATTGAGGTGCACTAATGTCTCCAGAAAACCCTGAAGAGAAGATCTACAAGAAGGCTAGGAAGAGGGTTACGGAAAAGAAGGACTTCTATATCCACGTTGCAGTATATATAGTGATAAATATCATGTTGGTAATTATTTGGGCAGCCAGTGGTGTGGATTATCCCTGGTTTGTCTGGTCTTTAGGTGGTTGGGGAATCGGCCTCATCTTCCATTTTCTCAACGTATTTGTATTTCAAGGAGATAGCGACTGGGAGAAACGAGAGATAGAAAAGGAAGCTGATAAGCTAAGGCAAAAAGAAGGCAAATAAAGCCATTAGCCTATGTTTTACATAAATAGTGAGGCTTTTATCGATTTACATATATATGCGTTATTACATATGCATGTTAATATGTGATTACAGCTTTGAGAGGAAGGTTTACTATCCGCTGTCAGCTCTCAACTTGATACATCACATTACAATACCACCATCGTAATACCGTCCCCACCTTCACCCCGCTCCCCAGGTCTAAATCCCTTGACTAAAGGATGTGTGGCTAGTGTCTCCCGCACTATCTGGCGTACAGTGCCTGTGCCAAAACCGTGTATGATACGAACTTCGCTTAGATGGGCAAGACTGGCATCATTCAAGTACTTATCCAACTCACGGGCTACATCATCAGCACGCCTTCCCCTAAGATCAAGTTCTAATGACATCACCCTAGCAGTTTGTTTCACAACGCGTGGAAGTTCAGGAGATCCCCTAGACATAACCAACCCTTTTACTTTTTCAACATGCTCTAAACCCACCATAAGTCTAGTGTGGCCCACTTGAACTTCAAGCTGATCATCCTCCTCTCTCAATGAGAGTACGGTGCCTCCCACGTCCATATCCCTCAGCCACACTTCATCTCCCACAGCGATGCTTTCAGACGCAAATTCCTCATCGATACAGTCTGTCCTGCTGGTCTTGAGCTGTGAAGCAAGCTCCTTCATTTCTTGGTGCGCCGACATAAGAACCTTTTCTGCTCGTTCAAGGGTCTGACGGGATTTCACCTTCTTTATCTCTTTGGTTGCACGATGCACCTCTCTTTGTAGATCGGCAGTTTCATCAGTTAGTTTGTCTATCATCTCACGCAGAACGGTCTGCTCTTGCTCTTTCAGACTCTTGCGTTGATCCTCCCAGTTAGACTTGGCAGTTCTCGCTGCCTCAGTCTCCTGCTCTAATTGATGTCGGAGACCTTCCATTCTCAGCTTCTCACTGTTCAAATCCGATATCAACGCCTCGACATCCCGGGTACCTTTGGTCAACATCTTTCTAGCATAATCTACAATCTCGTCTGGCAAACCCAATTGTGCAGCCATAGCCAGAGCATTGCTTCCACCCGGGATACCCATTGTCAGATGGTAAGTTGGAGCAAGAGTAACTGGATCGAAATCCAAGGAAGCATTGCGCATACCATGTGTTGCATGTGCAAAGACCTTGAGATCACCATAGTGCGTCGTAGCTATAGTCATACTGCCTCGAGACAAGCAATGCGTAAGAATAGCCTGCGCAAGGGCAGCACCCTCATGAGGATCGGTACTCGTGCCCAACTCATCTAGAAGCACCAGACTCTGCGGTCCCGAAGAACGAAGTATACGGACGATGTTATTCATGTGCCAACTGAATGTAGACAGAGTGTGTTCAATGCTCTGCTCATCACCTATATCTGCATAAACACCATCAAGAACAGGCAAATAGCTCTCAGGCGAAGCAGGTATAGGTATTCCAGACTGGGTCATTAAGGTCAAAAGCCCGATTGTTTTGAGTGCGACCGTCTTACCACCAGTATTCGGTCCAGTAATAACCAGGACTGAGTAATCATCCCCAATCTCTACTGATAGTGGTATCGCTTCGCGGGTGAGAAGCGGATGCCTTGCGTTAACAAGCCTCAAACAGCTTACTGTCCTGCACTCGCTATTGCCACTATCTTTATTGAGCACTCCGATAGAAGGTTCGGTCGCTTTATAGAAATCTGCAAATCTCGCCTTGGCTAGCGCCAGATCTAGTTCTGTGATCAGGTTAACATTATCAGATATAATAGATTCATTGATTCCAACCTCATAACTCAAAGACCGTAGAATCCTTTCAACCTCTCGCCTCTCTTCCAGTGCAGCTTCTCGCAACTCATTACCCAAGTTCACTATCGCCCAAGGTTCTACAAATACAGTAGCTCCAGTGTTTGAGATATCATGGACAATACCCTTCATTTCGCTGCGATAGTTGACCTTCAAAGGAACCACATATCGACCATATCGTTCTGTGATAAGATCATCCTGTAAACATTTACGGCCCTTAGGTGACTTGACTATAGAATCCAATCTCTCCAGCAATTGTCTCCGCACATCCTTTATTTGAGTTCTAAGTAATGAAAGCTCGGTTGAAGCGGAGTCTAGGATTTCACCGTCACTGGATATGCTTCTGCCGATGTATTGCTCCAGATAAGGCAGTTCAACTATCTGCTCAGCAATACTCCATAACAGAGGAAGCTCATGCGTCTGCTTACGCAGATGCGTTCGAATATATCTACCAGAAGCTAATGTAGCTTTGACCTTGACAAGGCTAAGGGAATCAAGGACCCTATCCTTGGCAGCCCAATGAGCCATCTCCCTCACATCACTGCAGTCACCGACAGAAAAACTCGGTTGCAGTGCTAGCAAACGCCTCGCTTCATATGATTGTCGTAACCAATGATCAATCAGATCATAATCGGAGGAAGGCAGAAGGTTTAGTGCCAAGTCGCGACTTGCCGAGAACGACGTATACCCCGCAAGTATCTCCCGTACTTTAGGAAATTCAAGTATCTCGATGTCTTTCTGGTTCACCATACCTTCCTATTTCTCTAGGTGTTCTGCGCTTGAGGTATCCCTTACTTGCCGCAGATTTTTTCTGAGACCACCATGATACCACCTCTTTCAATCGGACTTACCTCCCTGGAGGAGATTGACATCCGTTTTACCGCAGGGGGAATCGGTCAAATAAGCTCATGCGATACAAATGGCAGCATCCTCATAGTACAACAATCATCGCTCTTACGCTTACCGAGGATGCCAGTGCTCTTCCAGGGGTTTGTTAACCCGCGCAACGACAAGATCTGCTGCACATTACCTTACCGTAGTAGCGTCTCCTTTTGCGTTCTTACGACGTGAGCCTACCTCTCTGCAGCGGCGAACGAATAATTCGACGTCTCTCTTCTTGAAACGACGATCGCCACGAGGTCCAACACGATAGGTCGGTAGGAGCCCCTGATTAGCCCATGTCCTTACCGTGTTGCGATGAACGTGAAGCTGCTTGGCAACCTCGGATATCGTAAGCAAATCCCCACCACCAGATCCCGCATATCTAGTATTGATCGCTCTCATCATCATCGTATTACCTCCCCTCCCCCTGCCAGACCTGCCATCGTCTGGATTCTAGCCACATAAAGGACCATTATTCATCATCTATTCGCAACATTTTCTTCTTTGTATATCTTATGGTCTTATAAATATGTAATATGTGATTTTTATCACATTACCATATGGCGCTCTATATTAGCTTATACCAACTACTCCATTATCTATTAACATAGTACACCACCTCATACTTGGCTTAACAAATGCTCTTATATTGTATTAATAACAGAATACGGCAGTAGCCAAATAGAACTATAGTATAGTACCAAGAAGAACTTCCAACGTATTGCCATTTATCTACAATTCAACAGAATTACATACTATGCATAGAGTTTATTCCAATATGCCAGACGTGATATCAGTTATTTACATATAGTTAGTTAATAAATTTTTAACATTTTCTTAACAAAACGTTATCAATCATCTGATATACTTATATATGGGGGATAATATATAACACTAGGGGATTCCATAAGTTAAGTCTTCCTACGATACTATCCACCAAATAAACAGGACCATCTAAGTTGCAGATTTTACAAATGGGGGCACCTCAAAATAACCATTATCTGCGCGATGATAAACAGAGGATGCGTCAATGACATCTTGGATGGTCTTAATGGGATCCTTTAATACCGTCTTTTGAAGTATTTAATATATAGCCAAAGTATGCTGGTTGGCTTTTTTGATACGCCTCTTTCCTCTGGTGAGGAAACTCCAATTCGAAGACAACGGTGCGAGCGAGCCAATAAAGACGAAGCTTAGCAGCTCGACAACTGGATTAAAAAGGCAGAGGTTCAATTCAAATTGTATATACAAAAGGAGGGTAAGTTAGTGTCAATGAATCCTTAAGGGTACAACAATGGATTGTAGTGAGATTAGATTCTATCAACTTACAAACTTGAGGACAATGATATTAAGTATGGTAACAACTTGAAAATAACGCAAATAACACAGTTATGGTTGTGGCAATTGGAGCTGCTATGTCATCACCACCTCACTAACTTGGACACAACTACAGCTACGCAGGGTGAGTAGGGAATAATAAGCTTCGGGACCAACATTCCTTAAGGCTTGTGGCCTGGAGGTTACTCTGTCTTTCTGCATGGTTGTGCATATTGTAAATGGTATTGAATCTCACAGTGTATAGATACCAGTTGTAGAAACAGGGAATCAGCAATGTTAACGTTACTAGAAAGGAAGATAATCGAGCTATGAGAGGATTGTTAAGAAGGGATCTGGTAGATAAAAAGATCATCCTATCATGCATACTTGCAGCTGCTTTAGTTAGCAGTCTGATCGCTGCTGCCCTCGTCCCAATGCAAAATGGTCTGGCAAACGCAGGGGCAAGTATGAGTGTAATGCCAGATGTACAAAGCGTTGATATAGGAGACACCATTACAGTTTCAGCCTATATCTGGTCTGACGAGAGTACAATGAGCTCGCAGGCTGGTCTGCGTTTTACACCTGGGGTATTGCAGTGTAATAGCGTAACGAACGGTGGATACTATACAGGTGGTCTACAAACACCAACAGACCCAAACATCGATAATGACAATGGAACAGTCGAGGTAACTATGATAGGGCTGTTGGGAGCCACTCAAGATCCTGGTGAAGGAGATTTCCTGATTTATGAGTTCACGGCCCTTCAGAACGGAATAGCGACGCTTGAACTAATTGATGTCATCATATCTGATGTTGCAAATGAAGCAATAGAAGGTATCACCGTCAATTCTGGCCAAATTACTGTCGGAGAAGTGATGACTGTATCCGACCTTATCATCTCTGAGAAGTCTGAGACATGGATCGAGGAAGGTATCTCTTACGAAGTCTCCTACACTGTCATAAACCAAGGTGCCGGAGATGCCGATGCTTCTGTCACTGAGATCGATGCCGATGGTCAAATCATGACTGATGATGTGCCTACTCTCGCTGCTGGTGAGTTACACTCCGCAACTGTCGGACCGTTCGATTTCTCTGATCCCAGCGATACCATCACCGTTACCGCAGACTCCACCGCTGTGATCGATGAGGAATTCGAAGATAACAACAGCTTGCAGAATGAGCTCGATGCTCCCGTTTCCATCGAGAAACCTGACCTTATCATCTCTGAGAAGTCTGAGACATGGATCGAGGAAGGTATCTCTTACGAAGTCTCCTACACTGTCATAAACCAAGGTGCCGGAGATGCCGATGCTTCTGTCACTGAGATCGATG
>JAXHVC010000222.1:7621-20996 GCA_034189315.1 Chloroflexota bacterium
ACTCCGCAACTGTCGGACCGTTCGATTTCTCTGATCCCAGCGATACCATCACCGTTACCGCAGACTCCACCGCTGTGATCGATGAGGAATTCGAAGATAACAACAGCTTGCAGAATGAGCTTAGTATTCCTGTCATGCCTGAACCTGATAACCTACCAGACCTCGTCATCACCGATGCTTGGACATGTAATGGAACCATCTACTATGCTATTGCTAATTGGGGCACAGGAGATGCACCATCTAGCCAAACAGAGATATACGTCCACAATCAATTCTGGGATATGGACTCTGTAGGCCCCCTTGCAGCTGGGGAGATCAGAATCGAGTCCTTCTGTGCAACCCTTTGTAGCCCATGTGCTGTTGCGACATTGCGTGCTGACTATATGGACAACATCGCCGAGCTTAACGAGTGTAACAATGCCACAATTAAATTCCTGTTTTCATTCACACTACCATGCTGCTGCATGACTCAGTCGATCAACATGCCACATGCGGACAATAGATGTGAAGCCTGCTGCCAATAATATGGATTTGGTTATCATACACCATTTAGTTTGAACAACGTTAAGGAAGTAGGCCTCTTGAGGCCTACTTCCTCATGATTTCCCCTCTATTAGAATCCACGATTATCAGAATCACTCACTATTAGCAACCTCATTCCACGATTACCAGCAGCTATAAAAAACACATCAAAATGAACCCACACAAGGCATAATGCAATGATTTATAGACACCCGACTTCATATTATCTTCAAGGAAATTAGCCACGAAATCTCGAAATCAACGATTCTACTATCTATCGTACACCGATCGCCAAGCGCTATGAGCACAAAGGCGGCAGTAACTAAATACTGAAGACTATCAGCGTAACTGCTGGCTGAGACCGGCAGTTGAAGGAACGATCAGGCAGTTCAAGCAAAAACTGTATAATGGCGAGTTGAGGATACGAGGGCTCAGGAGAGTGGGGAATGCTGTCATTTTGATGGCGATTGGCATCAATTTTGGTCGCTTGTGTGCATATTCCTTGAAGAACGACCCAGCATTTGCCTTGTTTATAACACTTACAGTTCAAGCGGTTGTGTTTATGGTCAAGAGTTTGGCCGAACAATCAACTCATAGATAATTCCAGGCTGGTTAACTCTATTTCGAGGTGATTCGTTCATGATCATGTTTCAGTATTTTTCAAGCAACAGCATTACTGAGAGGTCGGTATTACTAAACTAAATCCTACCCTAGCGGTGATCTCGCTCGGAGAAAGGCGATGCATTCGCTGAGCAGGCGAGAGACTATCCGTTCTTTGCGATAGATGCAGTAGAACTCCCGCCTCAGTTTCAAGCCTTCGATAGCTACCTCTTTTACAAGTCCAAGAGTCAGGCTCCTTTTGATCGCTAAGTTGGATACAAAGGCAATTCCCACTTGTGCCTCTACCGCAGAGACTACTGCCTGAGTTGTGCTTAAAACCAGATTTGCCGGCCCGATCCTAAGACCAAACCCTCCATCATCCAAAAATCGTTTCAGGCTTTGCTGGGTTCCCGAGGTTTCTTCACGAAGGATAATCGGCTCTGCTTCCAGATCCAACAGAGAAATCTCTCCTTGCTGTGCAAAGGGGTGAGCAGGAAATACGATCAATACGATCTCGTCCTCCGCTATTTTGAAGTGATCCAGCTCGCTGCCTTCGGGCATGGTGCCGCAGAATCCTAACTCATAGGTTCCTTCTCGCACTCCGTCAATAACGTTGAGGGAATCGGACACCTCCACCCGAATCCCCACCGCCGGGTGAAGCGTTCTGAATTCACCCAGGAGCGGAGGGAGGAGGATTTCACCGGGGATGGTGCTGGCAGCGACAACGAGGTTTCCCGTGACTTCCTCACGCAACTGGTCGAGATCGCGAAGCAAATGATCCCGTTCTTTATCGACAACCTGAGCGAAGCGCATCAGCCGTTTTCCGGCATCAGTCATAACAATGGTCTTTTGCCCCCGGTCAATCAAGCGCACACCTAGGTCACGCTCCAGCTTCTGAATCTGGAAAGAGACCGCAGGCTGGCTTATCAAAAGCTTCTTGGCTACCTCCGAAAAGCTACCAAGCTCGATCACCTGAAGATATGTCCTCAAATAGTCAAGATTCATATTAACCTCATGGATAAGAGAAACTTATATTGCGACACAATATTGCTTATGCTAGAATCCACTTCGGCTATTCTAGGGCATGGGGGAGAGCCAGGCAAGGGGGTACTGGAACCTGTGATCCCCGCAGTCTGCAAAACCGTGTATTGACTCTAGTCAAAAGCCGTGGTGGGTTCGACGCCCTCCCACCCCCTCAAGAGAATTGAACAGCAGGCGATCTAAGGTAACCAGCAAGTGTACTTCTAGGAGCAGCAGTATCCCAAGAGGGAATATGTCTCTCCTAGAAGAGATCAAGGGATATGTAGTTCGAGTTGAGAAGGTGGTTAGGGAGAAGTATCAAGTCCTGCTCACCCCCTTCAGAGAAATGAGGATTAATAGTGTGATAGAGATCGATATTCCTGGCAGAGCTAACTATAGGCTGGCCCATCTGGTTCTCGATGTCAGCGGAACCATCGCCAGCGACGGAGAGCTAATATCAGGAGTCGCTGATAGAATTGCGAAGCTGCGTTCCTCTGTGGAAGTCCATCTGATCACCGCTGATACTCATGGGAGGCAAGAGGAAATAGACGCCGAACTAGGTATTGAGGGAAGACGGTTACAATCGGGAGCCACAGAGGAAGAACAAAAGGCGGATTTCGTGCGGTGGCTGGGTAACGAGGGCACTGTAACAATTGGCAACGGTGCAAATGACGCGCTTATGCTCCGGGAAGCAGCCCTTGGGATAGCTGTCCTGGGCAAAGAAGGACTCTCGGTGGTAGCTTTTCAAAACGCTGATCTTGTGGTGGTAAACATCTTAGATGCTCTCGATCTGCTTCTGCATCCCAAGCGGCTGGTGGCCACTTTGCGAAGATAGCTCCATGTAGGGGGATGAATGGGAATCTACCTTACGGGGTAGAAGCACCTTGCCAATGAACGGAACCTTGAAACAACGTCGAGGAAGAATCCTGAAGGTTTAACTGCTAACCAAACTGGGGGAGGTTTCAACTATAACTGACTACAAACAAATGTGGGCTGATCTTGATTGATATGGACGTGGAGCAGCACGACATTTCACTCGGCCCCTATCTAAGGAGGGACAATGACTCGGAAAGTCGAGGAGCTTTTTGCGGATCTCGCACAGGTTGCGATGGTGTCTTTGAAAGAGGCAAAAGAAGAGGGAAGAAAGGTAGTAGGGCTATATTGTGCCTATATGCCCACGGAGTTGGCCTGGGCCGCGGGGGCGATTCCCGTTGGGCTCTGTGCCACACATGCGACGCCTATTCCAAAGGCGGAAGAGGTACTTCCTCCAAATCTCTGCCCAATGGTCAAGGCCAGCTACGGCTATGCCGTTACGGATACCTGCCCCTTCTTCTCTTTCTCCGATTGCATCGTTGGCGAGACAACGTGTGATGGTAAGAAGAAGATGTTTGAGCTAATGGGTGACTTGAAACCGATGCATGTGATGAATCTGCCCAATAAATCCGATACCAGGGAGGCCCTGGAACTGTGGACAGCAGAGATAAGGAATACCGGAACCTTCATCGAAGAGCAGGTGGGCACAAAGATAACCGATGATGCCCTGAGAGATGCCATCAAGACAGGTAACAGGCAGCGCAGCCTTATGAAGCAGGTCTTCGAATGTGCCAGGGTCCAGCCCCCACCCATATCAGGGATGGAGTTGAACACCGTGCTTTTTGCCAGCGTTTTTCAACTCGATCAGCGCCAGACCATAAGCAAATTGGAGGGTTTGTTGGGAGAGGTTAAAACAAGCACTGAGCAGGGCAACTCTCCTTTCCCTCCGGATGTGCGGAGAATATTAATGACGGGCTGTCCTGTGGGAAACGGCTCGGAGAAGGTGCTCAAGTTGATCGAAGAGTGTGGCGCTGCGGTTGTATGCGCTGAGGCTTGTAGCGGCATGAGGAGTATAGATACGCTGGTCGACGAGGACAAAGCCAAGGACCCTATGGTAGCCCTGGCTGAACGATATCTGGGAATCCCCTGTTCCTGCATGAGCCCAAATAAAGGGCGCTTGGAATTAATTGACAGGCTCGTACACGAGTATCGGCCGGATGGAATAGTGGAGCTTGTATGGCGAGCCTGCCACACCTACAACGTGGAAGCCTACGAAGTGAAGCAGTATGTGGCCAATGAGTTTGATCTTCCCTATCTTCACATCGAGACGGACTATGGCGAGTCCGATACAGGGCAGCTCAGAACCAGGATAGAGGCCTTCCTGGAAATGGTGGGATAAACCAGAAGGCAAGGAGGGATTCAACATGGAAGAGGTCATAAAAACAATTTGCGGTATGTGTACTATAGGTTGTGGTATCAGAATGACCCTACGAGACGGCAGGTTGGAGAGAGTGGAGGGTTCGCCAAAACACCCTGCCAATAGAGGAGTTGTGTGTACAAAGGCAAAGGCAGCCCTAGAACTCGTCTCCTCTCCCGATAGGCTGACATACCCTTTGAAGAAAAAGGGCAATAAGTGGGAAAGGATATCCTGGGAGGATGCTCTGGAGCACATCACCAGGGAACTGAATAGGATAAGCCAGGAGCACGGGCCTCAAGCAATGGCGGTGTATCAAGGGTGCCCTGTAGCCCTGCACGATGTGGGTTGGTATGCCAAGAGATTTTGTCACCTATATGGAACTCCTAACTACTCCTCTGCTGGGAGTCTTTGCCACTTTGCGGGCGTTATGGGCAACCTCCTGACCTTTGGGGCATACTCGGTTCCGGATTATGAGAATAGCAACTGTATCGTGCTCTGGGGAGCCAATCCTTCGGCTTCTATGCTGCCGCATGCAGAGAGCATATCCCATGCCAAAAGGCGGGGGGCGAAACTGATAGTCATAGACCCCAGGTCAATTCCGCTGGCTACAAGGGCTGACGTGCACCTTAGGCCACGACCGGGAACAGATATGGCCTTGGCACTGGGAATGCTTAACAGCATAGTATCGGAAGGTCTCTACGACAGTGATTTCGTAAAAGCATGGACCGTGGGGTTTGAGGAGCTGGAGGAGCATATCAAGAACTACCCGCTGGAAAGGGTCGAGGGGATAACTGGAGTCGATGCCTGGGACATCAGGAAGGCTGCTGAGATCTATGCCACCGCAAAACCGGCCTGCACCAATAGAGGAATCGCTCTCGATCACAGCCCAAACGCTGTTCAGGTCTTCCGCGCCCTTTCTATCCTCCAGGCTATAACGGGGAACCTGGATGTGCCCGGAGGCGACCTTTTCAGCGGAGGCTTGCCTCTGACGAGCCCCCTGGTGGGTGATAGCACTGCAAATTCAAAGCCTATTGGAGCTGACGAACACTCGCTATTCGTTCAATTTACCTCGGAGGCACAGGCGATGTGTCTGCCAGAGGCGATACTTTCCGGCAAGCCCTACCCAATCAAATCCATGCTTGTCGTGGGAAGCAATCCCCTTCTCACCTGGCCACAATCTAGGAGGGCAGGGGAAGCCTTGAACAGTCTGGATTTTCTTGTCGTCATGGATGTCTTTATGACTGAAACAGCTAGGCTGGCCGACATCGTGCTGCCCGCTGCTACGTTCCTTGAGCGAGACGAGCTTTTTGACTATGGACTTTTTGGCCATCCCTACGTCATGTTGCGTCAAAAGGCTGTTGACCCCTTGGGGGAAAGCTGGCCTGATTGGAAGTTCTGGTTCGAACTGGCTCGCAGGATGGGTTACGGAGAGCACTTCCCCTGGCAGGATGTGAAGGATGCCATCGATTTTCAACTGAAGCCTACTTCAGTCACGGTTGAGGAACTGAGTAAAAACGCTGGTGGTGTATTCTACGATACCGTGAAACACATGAAGTATAAAGAGGCCGGATTCAGCACCCCGTCTCAGAAGGTGGAGATTTATTCTGAGCGACTGAAAAAACTGGGCTATGCCCCTTTGCCAACCTATCGAGAAGAGGAGATAGGCGGTGCAGAGTATCCCTTAACACTAACTACTGGTGCAAGGATTTCGGGTTACTTCCACTCACAATTCAGAAATATGCCCGGGCTTTGCCAACTTGCGCCCAATCCGGCGGTGGAGATCAACGCCGAAACAGCACAGGCCCTAGGGATTGGTGATGGTGAGACCATAACCCTTGAATCTCTACAAGGAGCTATCGAGATCAGGGCGAAAGTCACCACAGGAATTGTTCCTCATGTGCTGAGCATCGCTCATGGTTGGGGACAAGCCAATGCGAATGCTCTGACCGATGGACTTGACCGTGACCCTATTTCGGGATTTCCCAATATGAAGAGCGTGCCGTGCCGGGTGAGAAAGGTGGGCACGATGAAGGACTCCATTCCTGCGAGCCCATAGCGTTCCAATCTTTAATAAATGGGAGTTGGGACTGAGTTAGTCCATAAAGAGGTAATATGGCGAGAGCTACTCACCAAACATCAAATCAGCGACAGGAGGATAGAATGTTCAAAGATAAACTGGAACCAATGGAAAGGATGAAGGCACTAGTGTCGAGACAAGGGCTGGACAGGGTACCAGTGATGCCCATGGCACTTGGTTATACAGCCAAGATTTCTGGGATGACATTGAAGGAATTCTACATGCAACCGGAGAAAGCTTTCAGGGCTCAAGGACTGGCAGCAGAACTCCACGGCTACGATATCACGGGCCCAAGCTACATGTTTCTCGACTGGGAGGGATGGGAATTCGGGGGCGAGATGAGTTTCCCTGAGTCCTTCAAACAGGGAGGTCCGACACTGTCTAAATCGCCTGTGGAGAAGCCTGAGGATGTGGAAAAACTCCAAATACCCGACCCAAGAACCAGCACTAAGGCTGTTCCTCTGTTCCTGCAAGCTGGACGGATGCTTCGTGGGATGGGACTTCCTGCCACAATTAGCATTGGTTCTCCCACCAATGCTGCCGCCGCGATCGTGGGAAAAGACAAGATGATTCGCTGGTACTTCAAAGAACCGGAGCTCGTACACACTGTCATGAGAAAGGCGACGGATTTCATCCTGAAAACCGCCGACTGTTTCATAGAAGAATTCGGCGCTGCGAATTGCGCTGCGTCACAAGGACTTCCACTCGACTCAAACCTGCTGATATCTGCTCAAACCTTTGAAAAATTCAGTTATCCATACATCAAGGAAATTCACGAAAAACTACTGGCTAAAGGGATTGGCAGCTTCTTTATCCACCTTTGCGGGGATCACACCGCTAACCTGCCCTACTGGAAGGATATTCCGCTGGCACCCAGAAGCATAATCAGTATCGGCTCCCAGACGGACATCGAAGACACTGCCAGGGCCTTTGGTGATCAACATATAGTAGCTGGCAATGTACCAACGTCCATTCTGCAAACGGGCAGTCCGGAAGACGTAATGGAAGCCTGCAAGGTCTGTATCGAAAAGGGCAAGAACCTCCCTGGAGGATTTGCCCTCATGCCTGAGTGCGAGCTGCCTCCCTTAGCTCCACCGGCCAATGTTCATGCCATGCTAAAAGCGGCCAGAGAATATGGGGCTTATTGAAATCGGTAACGATTCGCTGCACACCAGCCATAGCTGCCCTCATTTCCGTATTTGTAGTGGCGTACCCTTGTGGTCGCCATGGGTAGAGAGGGAGGAGGCAAGCCCCCCTATGTAGTGGTAAGACCAGTGAACGGTTACTAAGACCGATAACCCTTGAGGATGAGATTGGTTTTCCCCTAGGCAATAATCACCAAACTGTGGAGGTAAAGAAATGAGCAGAGAAAAGAACGAGATTCTTGATGACCTAGCCGAAGCTGTTGTGAAGATGGACGAGGGCAAAGCGGTGGAGCTGTCCAGAGAAGCACTCGCCTCAGACGTTGATGCTTATGAAGCTATCATCGATGGCCTTTCCAAGGGTATGGAAGTCGTAAGCGATAAATATGAGAAAGGCGAGTACTACGTCACAGAAACGCTCTTGTGTTCGGATGCAATGTACGCCGGGATCGAGGTGTTGCAGCCTTATATCAGGGTTGAGTCAGTCAAGACACAGGGTAAGATAGTGATCGGTGTGGTGGAGGGAGATAACCATGATTTAGGAAAGAACCTGGTCAAGATAATGCTGGAGGCAGCCAAATTTGAGGTTCACGACCTGGGTCGGGATGTCGACCTAAAATCCTTTATCGATAAGGCTCAGGAGGTCAATGCAGACATAATAGCTATGTCTAGCTTGATGACCACAAGTATGGATGGAATGAGTGAGGTTATTGCAGCATTAGAAAGCCAAGGGATGCGAGACCGCTTTAGAATTATGGTAGGAGGGTGTCCAATATCACAAGCCTTTGCAGATAAGATCGGGGCCGATGCATATGCCAATAATGCATCGATGGCGGTCAAGAAGGCGGAGGAACTGATGGCCTTGGCAGCTAGCTCTGTGGCACGGTAACTGTTCACTGGGCAACCTGCAATACCTGTTCTTATTTCAGTATTCGTCGGGGTGTCCCCTTGTATCGTCGCCTAGGGATGGGAGAGGATGGGGTTCAAACCTCTCCCCCCCCCCACAGTACAATGCTCTCGGCCTCCAGGCTGTTTATGCACAAACCAGACTGTACTTCCGAACAAGAACAAAGTGAATAATCCTCGCTTCAGAAGGATAGCAACGATTATCAAATTCACAATTATTATACATAGGTAAGACTCAGATGGATAGAATTGAAGTCACCGTTCTTCCCACCCGCAAGGTGATCAAAGCTCAAATTGGCAATAGCATACTGCAAATACTTCATGAAGCTGACTTAGACATTGAAAGCCCTTGTGCCGGGGAGGGGATATGCGGGAAATGCAAGGTGCAAGTCCTTCAGGGACAGATCTCCTCTATCGAGGAGGAGGAGGCTGGATTGCTTTCAGCGTCGGAGATTACCCAAGGCATCAGGCTTGCCTGCCGGGCCCATGTCCTGGGTGATGTGAAGTTGAGCATCGTCGTGCCAGGCATCAATGACATCAGAATCCTGGAGCAGGGGAATATGCCGGAGTTCACGGTGGATCCCAATATCAGAAAGGTCTTCATCAATCCCAATCCGCCATCTCTACAAGATAACAGTTCCGATATAGAACGAATTGAGGAGGAGCTGAAGATCTCGGGAGAGGTTCGATTGGATGTGCTGCGATCCTTGCCCGTAACTCTGAGGGAATCCGAATTCAAAATCACCTGTGTATTGTCAGGGGAGAAGATAATCGGAATCGAAGAAGGTGACACCACAGACAAAGGCTATGGCGTTGCTGTGGATATCGGCACTACCACGGTGGTGGCCTCTGTGATCGACCTCAACACAGGCAGGGAAATTGGCACAGCCTCTGCCTTGAACGCACAGGTTAAGTATGGCTCAGATGTGCTCTCCAGGATTCAGCAGACAAGACGCAACCTAAACAAGGTAGGGGAACTCAAGGGGATGATCGTTCGAACGGTCAATTCTCTCATCGGCCAAATCTGTGCCGAACAAAGTATTGACAGAAAGTACATCTACGAACTGGTGGCGGCAGGAAATTCAACGATGATGCATCTGTTTCTGGGAATCTCTCCATCTTACATCGGAGTTTCCCCCTACGCCCCTGTTTTTCGGCGTGGTTTGATGGTCAAAGCCCGCGAACTCGAGATAGACATCTCAGAATTTGGAGAAGTCTATTGCCTGCCAATAGCATCGGGCTACGTCGGAGCCGACATCGTAGCGGGGATCATGGCAACAGAGCTCCATAAGGCAAATGAACCCTCGCTTCTCATAGACATCGGAACTAACGGGGAAATAGCCTTTTCTTGTGCAGACAAGCTGGTTGCCTGCTCATGTGCAGCAGGGCCTGCTTTCGAGGGGGCAAACATAAGCTGCGGGATGATGGCCGCCGAAGGGGCTATCGAAGCAGTAAGGATCGGCGATTCGGTCAGGATCAAGACGATAGGGAACAAGGCGTCAATCGGTATTTGTGGAAGTGGAACTATGGATGTGGTGGCCGAGCTGCTCAAGTGTGGAGCCATGAATACGGCAGGCAGGCTTCTCAGCCAGGAAGAATTCTTACAAATACCAGGAAGGCCAGCCATAGCTCATCGACTTTGGGGACAGGATAGACAAAGGAAATTTATCCTGGTGGAACATTCTCCTTCTGGTGAAGGTTCCGTGGTCCACATATCTCAAGACGATCTGCGTCAGGTTCAATTGGCAAAGGGCGCTCTACGTTCTGGAATCGAAGCCATTCTGATTACGCAGGGGGTAGAACTCGGGGATTTATCCAAGGTCTTCCTTGCTGGGGCCTTTGGGAAGAAGGTCAGATCAGAAAGTCTGGCCACAATAGGACTTATCCCTGAAGAACTGGCCAGCAATATTATCCTCGTTGGGAATTCCTCCAAAGCAGGTGCCACTATGGCTCTCCTTTCAAGGAAAAGGCGAGAAGAGGCGGAGGCGATTGCCGAAAGGATCCAATACCTCGAATTGTCTGACTATCCCAATTATGAAAGACTGTTCGCCAGTTGCCTGGTTTTTCCTGAGAAGGGGGGAAGAGCCTTCTGTCATACGGACAAATTCGGTTCAGATAGGGAGTAGAGTCTAAATGGCCAGCGTTCATTTGAAGGCAGTGAGTAAGAGATTTGGCAATATCACCGCAGTGAAAGACATCGACCTTTCGGTCTCCCCCGGGGAATTCGTGATACTAGTTGGACCCTCCGGATGCGGCAAAACAACCACACTGCGAATGATCGCGGGACTGGAGGAGATCAGCAGTGGTGATATGTACATAGAAGGCCTTCATGTAAATGATCTTCCTCCACGTCTGAGAGATGTGGCGATGGTGTTTCAAAACTATTCTCTTTACTCTCACATGAGCGTCAGAGACAACCTGGGTTTCGGTCTTAAAATGCGGCGAACACCAAAGGGAGAGATGTCCAGGAAGATTGTTGAGATCGCGGATACCCTGCATATCTCTGATCTGCTGGATCGTCGCCCCTCTCAGCTTTCGGGAGGAGAAAAGCAACGAGTAGCAATAGGAAGAGCCTTGGTGAGAAGTCCCAAGGTATATCTCATGGATGAGCCACTGAGCAACTTGGATGCCAAGCTGCGGCTGGAAATGAGATCGGAGATAAGAAGAATCCATCAGCGTTTCAGAACAACAACAGTCTATGTGACGCATGACCAGGCAGAGGCAATGAGTATGGCTGACAGACTTGTGGTCATGGATGCTGGGATGGTGATGCAGGAAGGAAGTCCAATTGATGTCTATGCCAACCCGCACAATATATTCGTTGCGCAGTTCCTCGGCAATCCTGGAATGAACTTGGTGGGTGGGCAGTTGGTATCACAACCCCAAGGTTTGTACTTCCGCAATGAGGTGATCAACTTTCCCTTGTTTTATGACACGATACACGCCGTGCAGAAAAGCAACTGCGCTTCTAAAGATGAGTTCTTTCTTGGGATAAGACCCGAGGACCTTCGTGTCACGTCTCCTGGTAAGGATAGTATTTCCGTTCAGGGTGAAGTGTTGGTTGTGGAACCTCTGGGTGGAGAGACTCAAGCCCTTCTTCAGGTGGGTAAACATGAGCTTCGGCTCAAGGCTCCACCCCAAAGCTCGTTACATCCTGGAGATAATGTATCCGTGAATTTCGAACGGGGCAGTGCCCATCTCTTTCATGGGCCAACAGGCATAGCAGTAGGTTGAGATTGTACTACATGAGGTGGAGCAACTCAGAATTCGGAGGTATGGATAAATGCAGTAGAAGAGCCAGTTGTAAGGGATGCAAAATGCAGGTCGAAGGGAGTTGTGTTGTTGAAAAGGTTTTTATTGTTGTTAATCGTTACGGTGGCATTGGCGAGCATGGTCCTAACAGGATGCGGAAGCAAAGAGACCAAGCTCACAGTCTTGATGATCAGCGGACATGATGTTGGACTGGAAAGTCTCCTGGAGGAATTTGAAGAGGATACTGGTATTGATGTGGAGATTGTAACCGTCAGCATGCCTGATCTGTATACCAAATTGGACACGGAATTTGCTGCCGGCGGCAATTCTTATGATGTAGCCGAGATGATGTGGGCAGCTGCTCAGGGGTATGCGCGAGCTGGATACCTATATGAACTCGATGATTTCATGCAAGAGGCTGATGTGGATGTAAGCCAGTACACAAGTGTGTATGTAGATAATCACATGATACAGTATCCTCAGACAGAAAATGGTGCGTATATCTGCCTGCCTCATCAGGCTGATCTGCAAATCCTTGCCTACCGTGAGGATCTGTTCGACGATGCATCGGAGCAAGCAGCCTTCTTAACGGAGTATGGTTACACATTGAAGGTGCCGGAGACTTATGACGAGTTTTTAGATGTAGCCAAGTTCTTCACTCGCCCTGATGATGACCTCTATGGTGCAGTGGTCATGGGAAAGAACTTCCCCTCGCTGGTAGGAGACATCACTCCCTATATTCGAGCTTTTGGTGGTGATTGGATTGATGATACCTATCATCCTGTGATCAACTCAGCAGAGTCCAAAGAGGCGATTCAGTACTATTATGATCTCTTTGCCGAGCACGAGGTCACCCCAGAGGGTTGTGCCACATACTCATGGGAGGAGGAGATAGCGGATTACCAGCACGGCAAAATCGCCATGATGATAATCTGGCCCGGACAGGTGGTTTCGCTGGAAGACAAGGAGGTCTCTGATGTGGCAGGAAATATTGGCTATGCGGTTGTGCCGGGCAAAGCACCCACGGTTGGAGGATGGGCGTTAACCATACCAAAGAAGAGCAAGAATCCCGAAGCCTCCTTTGAATTCATGGAATGGCTCGCATCAACCGAAGTTGCTCTACAGCGGGCTCAGGATACTGGCTTCTCTACAGCCACACAGGCATTATTCGATGATCCGGTGATGAACCAGAAGTTCAATTACCTCCATGCCTTTGAAAACAGTCTTCCCTATGGCGAAGGTTGGCCTCAGATTGGAGAATTCACCTCTATATGGCAAATCGGAGCAGAGGAGATATCCAGGGTCTTTTCTGGGGAAATCTCTGTGGAAGAAGCAGCTGACAATATGCAAAATAGGTTTGATGAGCTCATGCAGTCCGGAGACTACTACTGATGCTGTTTTGTCACAGGAGAGGAGGAAGGGCGTTTACGCCCTTCCTCCTCAAGCCAATTAAGCCTGCGCGGCTGTTCCTGGAAAGGCGTGTCCACTGGGTTCTAATTGCACCAGCGGTGATCTTGCTGGCGGCCTTGACCTTGTATCCATTTGCTTACGCCCTCAGATTGTCCTTATTCAGATACAATCTGGCCCGGCCGTGGGTGGAATGCTCTTTCCTGGGACTGGGTAACT
>JAXHVC010000223.1:0-48597 GCA_034189315.1 Chloroflexota bacterium
TAGGAACAGAGCTTGGTCGGGGGCGTTCCCTCAAGGATATTACTACTTCTATGCCTCATACTGCGGAGGGTATAACAACGTCTCTTGCCGCCTTGGGATTGGGAAAGAAGTATGATGTAGAGATGCCCGTTGCAGACTTGCTTTCACAGATGCTTTATGAAGGACTTTCGCCTAAGCAAGCAGTAGCCAAGTTGATCAAACCTCCTGTTGAGCAGGATGTTGTCCCGATAGAGAAATCGTCTAAGGTGGTAGTGCCTGTAATAGAACCACAGAAAAAATGGAGGGGTGTGCCGCTGGGGAGGTTTGTGCCTCAACCTGCTGCAGGTGGGCTATGACCGTTTAACAATCCATTGCAATATTATTAGCGGGGTACATTGTAACCCCGCTTTTTTTATGAAGGGGTTTATCATGGGATTGTTGAGAGTGGCGTAATATCAGGGTGGATGTAATTAGATGGGAGATATGTTTATGTAACAATGCGCGGATGTTGGAGAGAGTTGAGGTAATGCAAGAGATTAAAGGTTGGTATTAGGGAGAGGATGATGTATTCATTTCTTTTGTAGGCATCCCGTAGGGTAGATGCTGCGTAGTTCTCCTATCTTACCCGTGTGAATGAAGGGATTGATCTCTTTGAATGACTCAAGCTTTCTGCTAGTTTATGAAGTATCTCTCGCTGATCTTGGCTTAGATTCTGAGGTGTTGTAACTTGAACTCGAACTACTTGATCTCCGTATCTAGATCCATTAACTGAAGGGAATCCCTTTCCATTGAGGCGGAATACCGTTCCACTTTGAGTTCCTGGAGGTATCTTAAGAAAAAATGTGCCTCCAACAATTGGCACCTCTACTTCTCTTCCTAACGCAGCTTGAGTAAACTCCACAGATAGGTCGCAGATCACATCTTGACCCTGCCTTGTGAGGAAACTGTGAGGTAGTATGGACAACGAGATGTAAAGACCTCCTGGTCTGTGCCCTTTATTGCTGTTATTCCCTTGTCCCTCCAAGAACAGAAGTGAACCATCTTCCACTCCTGGAGGTAAGGAGACTTGTATGCTGGCCTTTTCAACAACACGGTTTGTACCCTGACATTCGCTACAAAGCTGTGAATTCAAGTAACCATCACCTTTACACTTATGACATATAACCATATTGACAAAACGGCCGAATACACCTTGTCGCATCTGTTTTACTGTGCCGGAACCCCGACATTCGGGACACTTGACAGTAAGGTTGACTGTGTTAGTATCCCGTCTGTGGCAGATGGGACAATCCCTCAATCTTTCTACTACAATGATCTTTTCACAGCCATGAAACGCCTCTTCGAAGGTTATTGAAAGGTGATACTGTATATCATCCTCATGCTTAGAGGTGGGGCTTTGTGCTGGAGCTACACCTTCAAAGAAATCCTCAAAAATTCTACCCAAGTCGCTCGAAACCTTATTAAAACCCAAATTTGTCCTAGATTTGGGTTGATGCTTGCATTTGGAACTATTGGAATGCCTAATAGAGTCACTCAATACCTGATAGGCTTCAACAATTTCCTTGAAACGTTCCTCTGCACCTACTTCATTGCTGCGATCAGGGTGGTACTTGAAAGCAAGCCTTCGGAATGCAGACCGCATATCTTCGTGTGACGCATCAGGTGATATACCTAAAACGTTATAATACTGCCATTTTGAACTCATACCATTATCGCCCTTCACATAAGTTTATCATAATCAACCGTTGACAGCTGGTCAAATGAAAAGGGAATTCATATACGCGAAGTGAAAGACAACTGTGAGATTATTTGGTCGATAGGCAAATATATAGATTAGGTAGAATCTCGATCATGGTGATTGAGTGATGCGATTATATTATAGAGGATTACGTCAAGTTGTTTCGATTATACACCCATTGAATCAATCGTGTGGTAATAAGAAAGGATCATGTACAATCATAATCCGATTATTGCAGGTGGATAGTTGACTGTGAAACGTGTTCGGTTGGTTCTATTCATGCAACGACACGAATGCAGTATAATATCGACTATGGTTGTACTTAATCGAATCGAACAACAATTGTCTTTCTACCAGAAGACACATATTGCTCCTGATGGATTGACTTCATCTGCCGTGCTCATTCCCATTTACGAAGTTGCAGATGAGGGCTATGTTATATTTACCAAGAGAACACAGCTGGTCGATTCCCATAAAGGACAGATTTGCTTTCCTGGAGGTAGGTGTCATGATGGAGAAGCAGCTTGTGCTACAGCTCTTAGGGAGAGTTGGGAGGAGATTGGCCTTCATCCTGAGGATGCAAGGATAGTTGGTGAGCTGGATGACTCGATAACTCTGTTTACAAACTACCTCGTAACCCCATTTGTAGCAGAAATACCGTTTCCATATGAATTTGAGGTGAACACTGCTGAGGTGGAAGAGGTTATTACAGTACCGGTGTCGGTGCTTCTTGATGATAGTAATTACACTGAAACCATTCAGATATATAGAGACGAGGCTTATCTCGCATGTACATATCAATATCAGGGATATATTATCTGGGGAGCTACTGCAAGGATACTCAAGCAGATGCTGGATTTCTTAGCCAAGGAATAGTCTAGTAATCGACTTGGATAACTAACAATTCTCTATTAGAAATACACTAGGGATCTGGATTGTCAAATTGTAGATAGGGCGTGGAACTCGAAGACCGTAGATTGCTTCTGGAGTAGGATGATATTATATGAAATCATCGTTACTTTTATCTTATCTTTGGTTTGCGTTGCCGGATCCGCCAATTCAGATAAAAGCAAATGGCCACACCCATAGAACTATTGCTTGTGTGGTGCAGAATAGAGTGGTTTTCACTTGTGCTATAGGGTGGTTTCATCCAGAAGCTGTTTGATCTCTCGTTTGCCCTTCAGACCGACGAATTGCTGAAGTGGCTTCCCATCCCTGAACAGTAGTAGTGTAGGTATGCTACGTATTCCGTACATATTGGTAGTCTTGGGACTCTCATCCACGTTTACCTTGGCAAAGGCTATCTTATTACAATATACGTCTGCAAGCTCATCCATGATGGGAGAAAGTGCCTGACATGGCCCACATGATGGTGCCCAGAAGTCAACTAGTGTTGGCAGTTGTGCCTTCAGAACAACCTTTTCGAAGTTGTCATCTCCCACAATTAACGGCTTAACCAAAGTAGCTTTCCTCCTAAACGGTTTTTGATAGCTAAGTGAAAGTGTTTATATGCAAACAAGATCATATGGCACAGAAACTGCTGCTACAACTTTTTAACTAACTGCCCAACCTGTAGCTGGTTTTGGTGAATTTGAGACATGCTTTCCCAAAGGTCGCAGTGACCTCCCCAGCATGCTATGAATTCATCATCCAACCAGAGTCGAGCTATATCACAATGATTTGGGCAAGACCTACACTCAAACGAGGAGGTATAATACGAGGCCTGAATTATCCTGTCAATACCCCTGAAGTGGGTGGTGTTTCCCCTAATGGCCTGATCTTCATGTGCTAGGAGTGCTGCTCCGATGGCTCCCATTACCTCATGATGAGGAGGGATGATCACTCTGGTACCAAGTGCTTCTTCGAAGGCCCTGACCATACCCTTGTTGAATGCTACTCCACCCTGGAACACAATTGGTGGCAGGATTTCTTTACCATGTCCGATGTTGTTTAGATAGTTGATAACTAAAGCTTGGCATAGGCCATATAGGATGTCATCTACCGTGTGCCCCATTTGCTGTTTGTTAATCATGTCAGATTCTGCGAAGACCGTGCAACGTCCTGCAATCTTTACAGGATGTTGGCTCTGTAAAGCTCTCTGTCCCATCTCTTGTATACTAATGCTAAGACGTAGAGCTTGCTGATCCAGAAAGCTTCCTGTACCTGCAGCACAGATTGTATTCATTCCAAAATCGACAGCTATTTCGTCTCGTATTAGGATAATCTTGCTATCCTGTCCTCCAATCTCGATGATAGTATGAGCATCAGGTATGTAATGCAGTGTGCCAATGGATTGACAAGTGATCTCATTCTTTACAACATCAGCGCCTAGGATCTTTCCCGCTAAATAGCGTGCACTACCTGTTGTTCCAACATAAATAGACCTGTGTGAAACCCTGTTTCTAACCCATGCTATCCCGTCCTGAATACGACTTGTAGGGTTGCCATGCGTTGGTATGTATAGAGAATCAATGAGTTGCGCCGATTCATCTATAAGAGCGAACTTTGTTGTTATGGACCCAACATCAACTCCGAGGAATATCATACCCACTTTGTGTCTTGTGTCAAACATTACCTGTAGGGATTATGCCCATATGCAGTACTATATTGAGAAGGGCTTTAACTCCTCATTACAATAGTGTTAGCCAATACATCTGCCAAGGTCCTGACGAAAACCATTAGATGAGGCATTTGGATTATACCATCATATCTGCTGCTATGCAGAAAGGTTGGGCGCAGTTCTGTCAGAATAACCATATATAATTGAGGCCTTTGCTTAAAAAAGAAATATTAACAAGTATTAATATGGGCTATTAGCTATTTAGCGCAGGAAGTCCTTTATTTCATAGAATTTAAAAAAGCATTAGGAAGTAATCCAACTGTGGGTAAACTGAGGTGAGGGCTTCAGTCTACCCAAGATAAGCATGGTGTGTGAGTGATTATGTAGGAGGATTCTCACAGGTAGGAAATCCAATCATAGGGGAGCTAAAAGCTTATAATTAACTATATAGCTTAATACAATATTATGTAAGGCATTAATATTTGATCATGAGTGGTTGGATATGCCTTGAGGAATTCACATCCTTGACTTGCAAGACATCTGAGGCGTATGATTTGAATTCAGTTGTATTTCATACATTAACGCATACTCTCAAACTGTATAAAGGATTAAGAGGAGACTATTGCCAAAGCGAACGTACCAGCCCAAGAAACTTCATAGAAAGCGGGTGCACGGATTCAGAGCACGGATGAGTACACGTGGAGGACGCAGTGTTCTAAGCGCAAGGCGTCTAAAAGGACGTCACCGCTTAGCTGTTTAGTTGAGTTTGTGTCACCTATATACGCCAGCGTGTTTACAATGAGGACGGAACGTCTGAACAAGAGCCGAGATTTCATCTGTGTGTTCGATAAGGGTGGTTCTCAGGTAAACAAGCTACTGGTGATGAAATCGTTACCCAATGGACGAGAGGAAACTCGTTGTGGTTTTGTTGTAAGCAAGCGAGTGGGCAAGGCGGTGACACGGAATAGAGTAAGAAGATTGCTTCGTGAGAGTGTACATGCTGCCTCTGTAGAGCCCGGATGGGATATTGTATTCATTGCACGTGGCGTAGCTTCAACTGCAAGCTATGATAAGGTGAAAAACTCTACTCATGAGTTGCTTAGGCGAGCTGGTCTACTCAAGGGAGCCTCGGTGGGGCAGGGATGAAAAGGGTAGTAATAGGCCTAATTAGGGTGTATCAGCAAACTTGGTCGCAAATTACACCCCCAAGCTGTCGATTCTGCCCTACATGTTCTGAATATACTTGCGAGGCAATCCAATCGTTTGGCCTGATTAGAGGGGGCTGGTTGGCACTAAGGAGGCTTTTACGTTGTCATCCATTCAATGCTGGTGGGTACGATCCCGTACCTCCGCGCTGAATTATCTACTCCTAGGCAAGCATGGTAATCCCGCTATCTTAGCTTCCCCTGTTCTTAGATTCATTCTAATGTGAAAGCGAGAGAATGGACGCATTCACTACCTATGTCAGTGAGCCCATACTAAATCTTCTAGTCTTACTATACGACAACTTATTCTCCAATGTAGGGTTAGCAATAATAGCGTTAACCATCATCATTCGGCTTGTCATGCTTCCTCTCACCATCAAACAGCTTCGGTCTTCAAAAGCAATGTCGGAGCGGATGCGAGACCTTCATCCAAAGCTACAGGCTTTGCAGAAGAAGTATAAGGATAAGGATAAGCAGAAACTAGCAGAAGAGACGATGAATCTCTACAAGGAGGCAGGGATAAGTCCAATGGGCTGTCTCACTTCTCCTACGCTTATCACTATGATAATCCAGATGCCCATATGGTTTGGCCTTGTCAGAGCGATAAGATACTCGGCCGAGGGCATCGAATCGTTACAGGAACATCTCTATTCATGGGCTGTCCCAATGGCGGGGGAAGGGCTCAACCATGATTTTCTATGGCTTAATCTGAACGAGACTGATTATATAATACCGATCTTGGTTGCTGCTTCTATGTGGTTTTCACAGAAAATGATAATACTGCCCAGTAGTGATCCTAGACAGCAACAGATGAATAATATGATGATGATAATGATGCCATTGATGCTTGGGATTATATCTATCCAGTTTCCTAGTGGTTTGGCCTTGTACATTTTGGTATCTACGTTGATTGGCATTGCTATTCAGTATCCGATTTATGGATGGAAAAGGGAAACTCCTGCTGAAAAGCCGAAGCCTGAAGAAAAGAAAACTGATGAACCGGAGGCCTCGATTATAGATGTGCCTGTTGATGAGAAAGACCTTGAACAACAGGAGCAAGAGCCAATTGTGAATCGGGGAAAGCCTTCAGGAGGCCGACCAGCAAAGAAGGGAAAAAAGAAAACCAAGAAAAAAGGATAGCATCGCCTGTTGCAGTGTCTCAGAGCAGAGACGATGAGCGGTTCATACAGGCATAGACCAGACTAGACATAACCTGGTAGATTTTTGGAATACGACTTAAAGAACTATACAACAAGAGGAGAACATGCATCATGGAAAGTCTGGAAGTAAGCGCAAGAACCGTAGATGAGGCTATTGATTCTGCGCTCTTACAATTAGGTCTGTCCAGAGATGAAGTGGATATAGAGGTGCTTAAGAGAGGCAAGGGAGGATTTCTTGGCATTGGTGCAGAAGAGGCAAGGATCTTAGTAACTCCATTAGAACGTAAGCCAGATGTGCAAGAGTTTGTTCAGAATTCGACTCAGGTACTAGAGACACTGTTGGAATTGATGGGAATATCTGGTGAAGTAGACGCTAATGTGACTGGAGATGATGAGGAAGACTTACAGGATTTGGCCATAATATTGGATATCAAGGGTGAAGACCTAGCGATTCTAATAGGCAGGAGAGGCCAGACCCTTGCTTCTCTACAGCATATCGTAAGATTAATCGTGGCACATCGTCTGAGGGGTAAGCTGGATTTAGTGATTGATGTGGATGGATATAAGCAACGTCGTCATCAGTCATTGCAGGCCATGGCATTGCGCGTGGCTCAACGAGTAGCAGCTAGTGATCAGTCGATAACCCTTGAACCAATGCCGGCTAGTGAAAGACGAGTTATTCATCTTGCACTGGCAGATCATACTGGTGTCGTAACGCGCAGTGTTGGCGAACTAGATTCTAGGAAGGTGATCATACTGCCGAAACGTGGATAGATGGTCCTCGTGTAATGGTATGCTATACATAGAGATTGTTCACCAAAGTTGTGTCAAACAAAAGAAATGATACATGTTCGAGAGTAAATATTTATTGATTTTGCTTGATAATCTATCGCTGAAAAGAGGATAACTCAGTACCTATTTCCCATCAGGGGGTATTTGCCCTATAATTGGTGAAATATAAGGAATCATGATCGTTTCTGAGCGTAGAACCGACAGTATTACACCCAGTAAGGAGGGTCTACTGACTGGTTCGTTCAGATAAATTTGTTAACCTAGTTGGGGGAACAGTCTGGTGTCGTGGGGAAAAGAGACTGGGCCAAGTATTCAAAAGGAACGGCTATGCAGTGTCTGAAGGGATTTAGATGCTTGAGGCTGTTCCTTATTTTAATTCTGCTTTCAACCGCCGTCTTCGAGTGCATCATTTCATTTTCGTGGTATTCGGATCGTATAGTCCTTGCTGACATAGAGTGGCAGGAGTGGGTTGTAGATGCAAGTGGCCCATTCTCTGAAGTTTCCATGGCAATTGACCAGAGTGATAGGTTTCACATGGCCTATTGTGGTGAAGGGCAAGATCTGTTCTATGCTACTGGTATTGGGGATTTATGGAAAACTGAGCTAGTTGCTACTGGCACGGTAAGCGATCCTTCTATAGCTATAGATAGATCGGGTAATCCCGCCATAAGCTTTCATGAAGAACGAGGAGTTCTTAGCCAGTCTATCCGATTAGCGCGATACGATGGAACCGCTTGGAATATACAGACTGTCGATAGCTCTGGATGGGTAGGTACACATAATTCGTTGGCCTTTTCTGGTGGGAATACTCCTACAATGAGCTATTACGAATATTTCCCTTCAACCTATGATCTAAAGTTTGCCTTTTGGAATGGGAGCAACTGGAGTGTAGATACCATAGATGAAAAGGGTAAGGTTGGAAGGTTTACATCGCTTGTCTATGATAGTTCGGGTACACCGGGTATTAGCTATTTCGATGAAACTAATGGTGATCTTCGATATGCATATTGGGAAGAGCCCTCGTGGGTAACAGGGATTGTGGATGATACTGGGAGCGTGGGTAAGTATAGTTCACTTGCCTTTACAAGGAATGATGTTCCTTGTATAAGTTACTACGATGAAACAAATGGTGATCTCAAATATGCTCAGTGGAATGGTATGTCATGGAGAGTATCCACCGTTGACTCGGGTGAGAAGGTAGGTCAGTATACTTCTCTAGCCTTTGATAACCAAGGGCAACCCTGCATTAGTTATTACGATGCAGGCAATAACGATCTGAAATATGCCCAACTTGATGGAAATCGCTGGATTATATCTACTGTCGTTTCAGAGGGAACCGTTGGCAAGCACTCCTCGATTGTATTTGATAGCAGGGATCGGCCTGCAATCAGCTACATTGATGATTCAAAGAACTCAATAAAACTGGCAATATCTACGATAAACCACCCTCCTTCTGCTCCTACCAATGTCTCACCAGAACATGGTGCTAGGGATGTTGGTCTGGTTCCGATACTAGTGTCTTCGGGCTTCTCAGATCCTGACGATGATGACACTCACCGGGCTTCGCAATGGCAAGTGGGAGAAGGTTTGGATGGGTTTGATGATCCTGTTTACGATAGCGGTACAGATACTGTGCATCTGGAGGAAATAACACTTCCTGAGGAAACGCTCATACATAGTAGTGCGTTTTACTGGAGGGTACGTCATCAGGATGATGGGAAGGAGTGGTCGGATTATTCTCCAGCAACATCGTTTAGTACCATATCCACCAAGACCCCGGATCGTCCGAAAAACATATTGCCCGAAGATGGCGCTGAGGATATCAGTCTTATGCCGGTACTCAGGTCCTCCCAATTCTCCGATCCCGAAAGCGGAGATACTCATCGGTCTTCTCAATGGCTGATAGCGACTAGTTCACAGGGATTCGATGCCCCTGTTTTTGATAGCGAGGCGGATACATCTAACCTAACAGAAATCACAATACCTGCAGAAACACTCAATCAGAATTCTATCTATTACTGGAGGGTGCGTCATCAGGATGATAAGTTTGTGTGGTCTCAATACTCCAAAGTAACATCTTTTACCACACGTTTCAATAATATTCCTAATCAACCATATAATGTGGCTCCTCCTAACGATGACATAGACGTAAAGATACCAGTCACGCTTATTTCCTCTGATTTTTCGGATGATGATGAGGGGGATTCTCATAGCGGTTCTCAATGGCAGATCACAGATACTCCTGGTGATTATGATGATCCTATAATGGACACGGGAACAGACTATGCCCACATCCTTCGGATCACATTATCTCAAGGGGTACTTGAAAGTGAGACTGTATACTATTGGAGGGTAAGGCATCGTGATTCTGGAGGAATGTGGTCTCCATATTCTATGGAAACTACGTTTAAGACTCGATCTAATAGCCCTCCCTATCGACCAAGCAATATATCCCCATTTGATGGGGCAACCAATATTGAACTAGAACCAACGTTGGCATGTTCTGTGTTTTCGGATCCCGATTCTGATGACGTACATTTATCAGCTCAATGGCAGATTACAGAGACCAAAGGCAGGTATGGAGCCCCCGTATTTCAGAGCTATAGGGATACTCCTTCCCTAACCGAAGTGCTACTGCCTAGCGGTATTTTGGAACCTAATACGACCTACTACTGGAGGGTTAGATATCAAGACTATAGCGGTGTTTGGTCTGAGTACTCACATGAGACATCATTCTTAACGGTATCCGAGCAAATAGGTTCGGGGGATAGCCTAGGTGCGAGCTATAGGGGCATTAAAGCCTTTTCGAACGGGGGAGACACTGGTACTGTGAAAGGTGCGTATCAAAGTACAGAGTATGTAAAAAGGTTCTATCGTGATGCGATGCAGATGGATACTGATGAGTGGCCCGATATTGCTGGTGATTATTACGATAGTTCTATTGATCTAGGATTGCTGCCATGTCCCAATTCGTGCTCTATTGCTCCGCTTCCAGATGACATCATATGTATCCAAGGCCCGGACTACTCCCACGTGGCTATTGTTGTAGAGGTTGGCAGGACCTATGTTAATATTATCGACCAAAACAGGGATCGCAATAGCAACTATCTCACTCTTCCAAGAGAAGCGAACATCATTAGTATTCCTAGTAATTCGAAGATGCCTATGGGATCTATGGTAAAGGGGTGGCTTCGTATGAGCCGAGATGGTGGAGTTGTGACAACTCTGCAAGGTTCAGGTGAGTTGAGAATCTATGATTCCTCAGAAAGGCTTACCGGAAGCGTGGGAGGTAAAGCAATTGTTGAGATACCGTATTCTACAACCGATGACTCTACCATTGTCGTGCTTCCTCTATCGAATTCATATCGATATGATATTGTTGGAATTGAAGAAGGAGCCTATGACTTCATGATCTCTGCTGTAAGGAATCAACAAGAGATAGGTTTCACGGCCGTTGATATACCAATATCAGAGAACGGACTGCATAGATATAGCATCGATTGGGATACTGTTGCTAGGGGAGATAGGGGGATTAGTATCTCTATTGACTCTGAGGATGATGGGGTATTTGAGGTTGATTTCACCAGTGATTACCAATTTACTCGCGACCAGTTCCAATCCGCTATGTCTCAAGATGATGTTGCTGGAATACCTCTTTGGATGTGGATAGGTGGTGCTGGTGTTATACTACTATTAGTATGTATTTTGCCGTGGCGCAGAGTGCTGCGGAGATGATATATTCTGCACGGGTGAGAATCGCTTAGCGGTTGGATCATCGCATTGACAAGCCCCAGGACTATGCTCAAGATGGCTACTGTCCCACTACGACCATCTAACGAATTCTTGTAGGATTGATATATACTCACGTGTTCAGCAGTAGAATTGCATTGTTTGTGACAAAGATATAATGTGATAGTGTAATAAACATGAGGAGCAGCGATGAAGGCATCGGCAAAGTGGATTCAAGATTATATCGGTAATTTGCCATCTCCAAGGGAGATTGCGCACAAATTGACGATGGCTGGAATTGAAGTCGACTCCGTAAGCCTTCGTGGTGACGGTTGGAATGATATTATTGTAGCTCAGGTTATTGACTTGCAGCCACATCCAGACGCAGATCGACTAACGCTAGCTACTGTTGACTTGGGAACGGAGAAACTCACGGTAGTATGTGGTGCAACAAACCTGACAATTAATGATAAGGTTCCCTTTGCACATGTGGGGGCTGTATTGATGGATGGGCATACGGGAGAGATGGTGAAGCTCAAGCCTGTTAAGATTAGAGGTATACCTTCACGTGGCATGATTTGCTCAGAAAAGGAATTAGGTATTTCGGATGAACATCAGGGAATTATGGTGCTTCCAGTAGATGCTCCAATAGGCATGCCACTATTTGATTATATCGGAGATGCGGTATTGGAACTATCTGTCACTCCCAACCGTCCCGATTGCCTTTCTATTATTGGGGTAGCTAGGGAGATTGCTGCGTTGACTGAACAGAATATAACGCTGCCTCGATTAACATATAAGGAGTCACGCTCGGATATAAGGAAGATGGCCTCTGTTGAGATCCTAGATCCAGATCTCTGTCATCGCTACTGTGCTAGCCTCATTGAAGGTGTCACTATCGCTCCTTCACCAATGTGGATGCAGGAAAGGCTAGTGAGTTGTGGAATGCGTCCGATCAATAACATTGTTGATATCACCAACTTCGTGATGTTGGAGTTTGGACAACCCCTACATGCATTTGATTTTCCTACGCTCAGGCGTGGAAAGATAATAGTACGCAGAGCAGCTAATGGTGAGACCATGTTTACATTAGATGGGGTTGAGAGGAAGCTAACCTCGAATATGCTAGTTATTGCTGATGAGGAAGTTCCTATAGCAATAGCAGGGATCATGGGTGGGGGAGAAACAGAGGTGGTTGAAAGCACCAAGACAGTGCTTTTAGAGTCTGCCAATTTCAATGCTGCCAACATTAAATATACCACTAGTAGTCTCAATTTGAGCTCCGAAGCTTCGTTACGTTTTGAAAAGGGGCTCAGCCCAGAATTAGCGGAACATGCCCTAAGACGTGCTACTCATCTCATGTATGAATTGGCAGGAGGTAAACCTGCAAAAGGAATCCTAGACGAATACCCAGTCAAGATAGAGCCAATAAAGATAGAATTCTCTGCGGCTGAGTTAAAACGGGTTCTTGGTATGGAATATGAGACCGATGAAGTGGAGAGAGTTCTCGCGTCCCTAGGATTTGAATGTGAAATAATGGATTCGAAACTTTTTGTTGCTGCACCTTATTGGCGCACAGATATTAACCAATCGATAGATCTAACGGAGGAGATTGCCCGCATTACAGGATATGATATGATCCCGACATCTCCCTTAAGTTGTCCGTTACCTGAGCTCCAACGTCAACCGTTTCTTTCCTTTAGAGAGACAGCCCGAGATGTCATGGCGACTTGTGGTTTTCAGGAAGTAATTACGTATTCACTTGTTAGTAAGAAGTATACAAATGATCTTCCTTCCGTACGATTGGCAAATCCAATGAGTTCAGAACAGGAGTACTTGAGAACCACCTTGCGCCCAAGTTTATTGTCTCTCTTGGCATCAAACCAACGCCATCAACAGGATGTAATAAGGATCGCTGAGGTTGGGAAGGTCTATATACCTCAGGGTTCAGATCTGCCTCAGGAAAAAGAGATGCTTGTTGCTGTCATGAGTGGTGTTCGAACGGAACGTTCTTGGTTGTCTGGGAAGGAGTACTTGGGATTCTATGATGCTAAGGGAGTTGTGGAGAAGCTACTGGAATTACTGGGGGTGAGGGGACAGTTCGAAGCATATTCGGATGATGAATATTTTCACCCTGGAAAGACTGCAAAGATTATTGCTGGTAGGGAGCAAGTTGGGATTGTAGGGGAGATTCATCCTAATGTTTCCAATAGGTTCGAGCTGCAACCACAACCTGTCACTTTTATCGAGATCGATTTGGACAAGCTATCGAAATATGCTAAAAACAGGAAGCAGTACAAGAAGTTGCCCAAATTCCCTGGATCAGCTCGTGATATTGCGGTTATAGTGGATTCGGATGTTCCCGCCATAAAGATCCAGGACACTATTTGTACCTTCCAGTTGGTAACAGGTGTTTCCTTATTTGATGTGTATCAAGGAAAGCAAGTGCCAGAAGGCAAGAAATCGCTGGCTTTTACAATACTCTACCAGGCATCTGATCGAACACTAACGGATGCCGAGACTACCAATGTGGAACAAGAAATTCTGAAGAAACTATCCGAGAACTTCGGGGCTGTACTTCGTAGCTAACTGTTAGAAACATTGCCTTGAAGCTGCTTCTATAGTGATTTGACAGGGAGCGACGTATATTCACTTTGTCGCTCACTGTCAAGTGAAGTCGATTACCACATCTGGTCAGCCATTTGAAAAGATCATTTGTCCTCTTGCCTTGCTGATAATCGAATCCTCGACTACTCATGCGATTACAGAGATAGTTGCATAATATCCCTTCTATTATCCTAAACGATTATGCCCTTAGCTCCGATACACATAACGTAGGGGTGACCATTCACCCGCTTTCTGTCATTGCGCGCGAAGTGCGGAAATCTGGATAGATAAGGGGGACAATCTGAACCTATTACCAGTCCTGTCTGCTATAAATCAACCTTTCCTCCAAACCGCGCCCCAGATTTCCACGTCGCTACTGCTCCTCCTAAGAAACTGGAGGTTTCTTTTCCTAATAACCCGTGTTCCCCACGGGGCCCGGGCTAGCGATGACGCACTGGGTGAACGGTTACACGTATGGAATGTACTACAAATGGAGTGAAGGGGATGAAGCAAGAGTCGACAAACCTTATCAGGTTCCAGAATTAGTTCGCTACGGAAGAGACTCTTTCGAAGCTAAAGGACTAATCATAGAAAAAAAGTACCATCGGCAAGCTATTGTTTGAACAATTAGGCCTTTAGCTTCCCTATGACTGAATTCACAACCTGTGGGACTTCCATTGAATAATCACTCACTACCCATTTGTCTTGTGTAGATGAGAGCCCTCGCTCCCATTTCGACTGAAGCGAGGGTTTCAGTCTACCCACAGATGGATTGCTGCTTACGGTCTTTTTAAATGCCATGCAAGAAAAGGCTCTTTCACACTGCGTGGTTAATAATTCGTATTAATGCTTTATCTATTACTATTGAGGGGGCAGAGGACGCAATTATTAAAAAATATAAGAAAAATAAAGATGCAATATATTGACAGCTCGCACCGAAGGTCTAGAATGGGAAAAATGAACTAAAGGTTAAAAACAAAAGAAAAATAATATTACAGTAACATCAAGCAAAAACAATACTCATTATTAGAATAAGTGTGATAAAGAGAAGGAGGTACTCGTGGGGGATTGTGATAGCTTGCATTGGCTTTCCTTCCAGAATCCTATCCCTTGGATCAACAGGGTGGGATATATCCCAATGGCGGTAAATGAAACAAACACTCATTGTCTTAGGGATTTTTGATGTACAGCAATACTCCGACCAAGGGAGTGCGGGCATCTTATTATCAGGATTCTGTGTATCAATTGAGTACCGCTGCTGTACATATGGTAGGAGCTATAGCAAATTGCTTGTTTAATGACTACATATAGGAAACCCTGTTCTATGGTCTACCCGTATTGATCCAATCTCCCACGAGTTCTGTACCTATGACGAAAGGTAGTACTACTCTGTTTCAACTTCTATTGAGCAAGCACATTCTGTTTAAGGGGGGCATATGAAGTCTTATTGGCGAAGTCTTCAATTATCACTCTTTATATGCTCAGTTATCATGATCAATATATCGATAGAGAATGATTCGATATCTACTCTGGCCGAAACGGAGCGAAGTGTATGGTATATTGCTGTGCAATCTGCAATTGGTGGTGATGGGTCCGTGCAGAATCCGTTCAATAGTATACAGGATGGAATAGATACAGCTCACGCTGGTGATATAGTACAGGTAGGAGCTGGCACCTACTATGAAAACATCACTATGAAGAGTGGTGTGGAGATCCTGGGCGCAGGCGCAGGTGCTAGCATCATCAATGGGGGTGGCAATGGCTCAGTAGTCATAGCCAATAATGTAGACTCCGAAGCAAAGCTGGAAGGTTTTACCATTACAAATGGTAGTGGGACGATAGTATCTTCTCTTAAATGTGGCGGGGGTGCATATTTGGCGTATTCAAATCCTATCATTAAGGAGTGCCGTTTTTCAGGTAATTATGCTGATCATGCTGGTGGTGGAATCTGTAATTACGAATCGGCGCCCACGTTAATCGAGTGTGTTTTTATCGATAACCGAGCGATGGTTGGTGGTGGACTCAGCAACATATCATCTAGGACCATCGTTAAAGACTGCCACTTCAATCAAAACTCAGCAGACTATGGTGGTGGACTTATGGAAATAGGGAGTGACACTTTAGTACATGGTAGTTGGTTTTACCGTAACACCGCTGAATATGGTGCTGGTATATGTAGCACAGCTAACTTTTCGACCATAACAAATTGCTTGTTATTGGATAATTCTGCTGATTACGGAGGGGCTGTTTTTTGTACTTCAGCCTCGTATGCTGCCATCATAAACTGTTCTTTCACTCAGAACACTGCCTTACAAGGGAAGGCGTTGGGATGTGATAGCCTTGATGAAATAGGTTCGAATAAGGTGGAAATCGTCAATTCCATTCTCTGGAATGGTGGTGATGAAGTGTGGAATAGAGATAACTCGTTAGTCACTATTACCTATTCGGATGTACAAGGGGGATACACTGGGGAGGGCAATATAAACAAAGATCCTCTCTTTAATGATCCCAATAACCAGGACCTTCACCTTGGGGCGCCCTCCCCTTGTATCGATGCTGGTAACAATAGTAGAGTGCCTACTGAGCTAATTCAGGATTACGATGGGGACAATCGCATAATTGATGGAAACGAAGATGAGATAGCCACTGTTGACATTGGTGCTGATGAATTTGTGTCTGTGGATGTGCCGGGTGATGCCAATGGGGATGGTGTCGTAGATGGTCAGGACATGATTGCAATAAGCAAGAATATACTTGGTATTGTGCCTATCATACCCCGAGCCGATTGCAATCTAGATCAGGTTGTCAATGGACAGGACTTGATCTGCATAAAAAAGAAGATCATTAGCATAGGTGATTAAACGAAAAATCTTAGCAATCCATAGCGAATTCCGATACCTCTGTTAATAATATTTGTTTACTGTCATATGAGTCCATAGATCGACTTGTCTAGAGTCGGTGGATTGGTCATGTCCTATTGCCCACATGTCTTGGTCTATTAGTCTTCTATTGCTATGCGGTTTCGCTGTGAAGATTCTGGTCTGTGTTGTCTAGTTATAAATCCTTCACCTACTCCAAAATCGACCTTTGATCATGTCGCATACCAGGTGAATATGATGCTGGCTGTTATATGAGGCGCTATTTCATCCAACAACGTGTGATGATTCGTATAGATTGAAGGGCCCAATAGCTATGTTAGGAACAGGCAAAGATGCCCTTATGAAGCAGGAGGATTTAACAGATGTACAGCGATGATTTTATTAGGGGAAATGATGTCACAAATAGTAAAGTGAGAGTGACAAGGATAAAGGCTATTCCAATATTTGCATGTCTAATATTGGTGATAGGACTGTGGTTCTTGCTTATATGGTTTCCTCTTGTAGTGAATGCTGCGACTACTTGGTATGTGGATGATGATAGAGTTGAGTATCCAGAAGCGGACTTCTCCACAATTCAGGACGCGGTGAATTCTGCTAGCGATGGGGATACCATCGTAATATATCCTGGCAGTTATGTTGAAAACATGGCTGTAGATAAGGATTTGACAATTCGTGCAGATGTTGGTCCTGAGGTAACGGTAATAGAGCCATCTGATCCTGATGTTCCAGTATTTAATGTTGAAGCCGATCTACGGCTAGAGGGATTGAGCATTCAGTATGCAGGTACTCATGGAGTCAATTCGGTAGGAGCTAGTCTTGATATTGATAACGTGTTGATTTTGGGAAGTGATCAGTATGCCATCCAATTCACTGATGGGCGAGATTTCACCCTGAAGAATACTACTATCGAACATAATGGTGGTGGAGTCGTATTTACAAATGATGCTACTGGTGATGTGTGGATTAACGAGTGCATCATAGGTGAGAATGGTGGAGATGGTCTATCGATAAGGCTTGCCCAATCAGGAGATGCTGCTCTGGAGGACATCTGGTTAGAAAACAACGCTGATGCGGGATTGTCCTGTCAGATAGCTGGTACTGGTGGTACCGCGTCGTTATCAGAAATCACAGCAAACAACAATTGGGGGCATGGTCTAGTCTTGAAAGGTGCTAATAATGCAATACTAAAGGACATATCGGTTCATAGTGCAGGAGTAGATTGTTTTTATATGGAGGATTGTTTCAATCTATCCCTCTTGGCCCCTTTTACATTTCAGGGAGCCGCTGAAAATGGTATTAAGGCTGTTGGATCGGATTTATATGCAATTGGTGGAGAGATCTCAAATAATATAGGAAATGCCATATTGTTTATTGATGGGGGAGGATTTCAACTGGAGGAATCCAGAATTGAGCTAAATGGAGGAGGGGTTGAATACCTGGGCAATGCAACAGGGGATGCTGTGTTGGTGGAAAACCAGATCTGGAACAACGGTGGTAACGGAGTACATATCAGCATGGCGGCTGGTGGGAGCGCTGAACTACTGCATAACATAGTAGATATGAATATTGGTATAGGATTGGGTTGTATTGTTCATGGCAGAGGTGGGAGCGTGCAAATCCAAAACAACGAGGTACGAGAGAATGGGGAATATGGGATTTATCTAGAAGGGTTGGATAATTCAGAGCTATCGCATACCAATATCGATGGGGCAGGACAATCGGGAATACACCTAAGGAATTGTTCGCGAGTGAGCATTAATAGACCTTTTATGGTCAATGGTGCGTCAAGTCATGGTATCGAAGTAGTGATGTCAAGCCTTCAAGCCAATGGTATTGTTGTTTCAGACAACAACGGTAGTGGAATATGGATTGAGAGTGGCACTGGAATAACGCTTGAGGAGAGCATTATTGAGAATAATAGTGCTGGTATAGAATTTAGAAATACCGCATCTGGGATTACCAGGATCAATGATAATCATATAGACAACAATTTTGGGAACGGGATACAAATCAAGCTTGTCCAGGGGAGCGAAGCTACTGTTACTGGCAACAGCATAGAAAACAACTTCGGTGATGGTCTGGAATGTTCTATTGCAGGATCAGGTGGACATTTGAGGGCAAACAACAACGTGGTCAGGAATGTTGGTGCGGATGGGATCAGGTTGGAAGGGGTGTATGATTCTGAATTGGTGAATATTGTGATAGAAGAGACTGGTGGTAATGGTCTGTACCTAAATAAATGCTGGCACGTAGATGCCAAAGCGCCATTCGTGATACAGAATGTTACACTGCACGGTATTATGGCGGTAGATTCGGAACTCAATGCGGAAGGTATTACCATTCGTGATTGTGGGGGCTATGGTATTGGGTTTCGTAATGGCAATAAGTTCCGACTTGAGGGTGCCATCATAGAAGACAATGGTGGTGGTGTAGAGTTCCGGGGCTTTGCTAAGGATGATGCAATAATTCTTAATAACACTATTCGAGGAAACTCTGGACATGGTCTCTATGTCCTAATAGATCAAACAAAGTCTACTTCTGTTACTAACAATCTAATCGATGGACATGATGGTGTAGGGGTGCATTGTGAGGTTGCTGGTGTAGGGGGGGCAGTAAGAGTTGTAGATAATGTTGTTGTAAATACTTCAGGTGATGGTGTCCGCCTAAAAGGCAATAGTGAGGGTGAAGTGGTTGGTAATACAATCATGTATGCAAAGAAACACGGCCTTTCTCTTCTGGATTCTTATGGTAGCCATATCTACTTGAATAACTTTTCGAACAACATCGACGATGTTTATATTCATAATTCTACGATCACCTGGAATTCCTCAGATCCATTGCCGTATATATATGATGGCGTTGTGTATATGTCCAAACTAGGTAACTATTGGGATAGTTATCAGGGTGAAGATGGAGATAATAATGGTATAGGGGATGTGCCTCAAATGTTGGATGACGAACAGGATGACTATCCTATAGTGTTCCAGTTTATTTTAGGTGATCCAAGCATGGATGGTGTGATTGATGGTCATGACCTGGTTGTGGTGAAGAGAATAATCCTGGGTGATGGATATCCCACCCCTCAAGCCGATTGTGATAGAAATGGATTGGTTGATGGACGTGATCTCATATGTATAGAGAAGAAGATATTGGATATCCTACATTAGCACTAAAGATGAGTTATGACTATTCATCTGTGTGAGTCTTAACTGTATACCGTATGCACCTAGCCACCCCATGTGAAATCACAATAGAGGGATCGTGAATAATGAAAATGCATTCAATCCAGCTGGGGTGTTTAGTCGGGATTTGTATGGGAATCCTGATATTCTCATCCCTTGTTACAAAGAACTACCAAACTGTTGAGGGGACGCATAATTTAGATGGGAACCAAACTCTATCCTATTCGGGGAATGCTACAGGGCAGATTGGTTTTGGTGAAACGGTCGAAGGAACTATTGACCATCCTAGGAAGATTGATATCTATGAGTTCAAGGCTGATGAAGGTGATACGATCATTATTAGGGCTAGCAGCTATTCAGGGGATTTGTTTGCGGGGGTTAGACTTCGTGATTCAACAAACAACATTTTACAGGAGGCTAGGTCCCCTAATACTGCTGAGATGCACTTGACGCTGGACCATTCAGGTATGCACAAGATTGAACTGTTCGATGGTTTCGATGGTACCAAAACTGGGGATTATTGTCTATATCTGGAAAGGATTAATAATCCCGGAAGTACCATTTACATGGATTTTGGACAGGTGTTAGATGGATTTATTTCGAAACCGGCGCAAATGCAACTATATGCCTTTCCTGCTATAGGTGAAGGTTGTAGTGTCATCAGAATGAATTGTACATCTGTTGATATGTGGCCAGGTATTCAACTGTATGATCCGGATGGGTACTTGATTGCCGAAAGTAGGTCTTTTGATACTGCGGAAATACGGATTACATTCCTTAAGGCTGGAGATTATGTGGCCCTAGCTTATGACGAATGGGATGGTACTCGCACTGGTTCGTTCCGAATAGGGCTGTTTATGGATACTCCAGGTGATGCAAATGGGGATAAAGTGATTAATGGTCGTGATTTAATAGCATCAAAGATGACTATGTTAGACATGATAGAATCGTTGATGGTACCTCCAGGTGTTGATTCAAATGGGGATGGGAGCGTAGATGGACTCGATCTCATAGCGATAAGAAAGATAATTCTGAATGTCTAGTCAATAGCATGCTGCATGCTATCGCTCGACGCTGTAAGCATTTTTAAAAAGATGTAGGTCGGTAGATATATATGTAATTTTAGGTTTTTCTCGATTATGGTAACCATGTAGATTAAACTGTAAGCTAAGTAAATAAGAGTAATATTGACACCATTTGGTGAAGCGATAGAATGATTTATAGTTATCCTATACAGGGCTATATTGAGATGATAAGAGTAAGGTTATCGCTAGGTTAATTCTATATCAAGAAAGAACAATGCCAATTGTTTTGTGCTTACCTTGAGGAATAGGTAGTAATATGTGGTTGATATTATGCCTTTGTTAATCAACTCCGTTTTAAACGAGAAGTTTCAATTGAAGCGATTGTAAAGGTTCTCGTTTTTTTAGCCTCTTTATCCAACAGTGATTGGCTGGGTATTCTTGCTGTCTGGAACACGTGTATCGATCTACGACGCATTTGAATGCTTGTAAATATGACACTTAATTATATGGTGGACTATATGCTGTGAGATGATTAGGTGAATGGCGGCAGCATGATGGTAGCGATCCTCTATATGTGTCTGGTTCGTGAATAGGTATAGAGCGTGACGGGAAGGTTGATTCTCGGTGGGAGGGTTTTCTATGAGAAGAAAAGTAGCAATATGCGCAATCACAGCAGCACTTCTTGGGAGCGTTGGTCTGGTAGGTATTGAGGGGAGGGGTGTGGCGGAATCTGTAGCGCAGACATACTATGTTGCACCGTGGGGGAGCTGCTGAAGTGGAGATGGAACCGAAGAGAAGCCATGGAGCCGCGTTGATTACGCTATAGGTCAGGTTTCTAACGGGGATACCATCAGGGTGATGGATGATGATAATGAGGATACGGTTGATTATGAAGAAAACCTGGTTATAAATAAACAGGTGACGATTGAAGCATATGTTAGTGATGGCTCATTTCCTTGGGTGAAGGCAGCTCTAGTGAACAGACATGTATGTGAAATACAGGAATCTGGAGTGGTCTTACGAGGTATTAAGCTAACAGGAGCGACGGGTATTAGTAATGCGGGGATAGTGTTGAAGGCAGATAATGTTACTGTGTCAGGGAATGTAGTAAGTGGAAACCAAAGGGCGATGGAGGTTAATTCCTGTCAAAATAGGATCACAGACAATATTATCGAGCAAAATGATGAGGTAGGCATTCTCATATCGAATGGATGTAGTAACCAAGTGATCGGTAATACAATCACAGGAAATGCATATGGGATACAGCTAAAGAATGCACAGGACAACGTCTTGTATAGAAACAGTTTTTCCAGCAACGAGATTGCCAATGCTATCTCTGAGGATTCTAACAGCAGTTGGAATTCACTTGAGCCTATAGCATACGACTACAATGGGGAAACATATACAAACTATGTAGGTAATAAATGGGATGATTATGCAGGGCAAGATCAGGACAATGATGGATTGGGTGATGTTGCATATCCTATAGATTATGGAGCACAAGATGAGCACCCATTAGTCCCAGAGCAAGAGTTTGGAGATGCCAATGGCGATGGGATTGTAGATGGGAATGATTTGATATATATAAGAAAGGTTATCCTAGGACTTGAAATTGAGGAACCACTTGCTGATATCAATAAGGATGAGGAAGTGGATGGAAAGGACTTGATTCTTATTAAGAAAACCATCATCGGATTAAAGGTAAGTCATGTTGAAAATATGAATGGAGTTGAGTGATCATCGAAAACACTGGAATAGTGTAAGGTAGGCTATGTATTAGGTCGGTGGTAATGCTTTTTGAGAGAGACCCATAATGCGAGTGATTGCTCGGTGTGTATTGGAGGTCCATAAACAAAAGACCTAGATTGTGATTGTAGGAAGAAGGTATTAATGTCGCAATTAGTAGATATGTAGAGGGGGCAGAGGCAATTGTAAGAAGCATGGACTAAAGATACGTTGACAAGGATTATATCAGCAGTAGAATAGGTCTAGAACAGTGAAGGAAAGGGGGAGAAATGAAAAACATGAGGTGCCTGACATTTATGGCAGTTCTTAGTATGATTATAGCACTATTGCCTATGTCTGCACTAGTGCAAGCTGCAGAAAATGATATTGTAGTAAGTATGGATGGTCCAGGAGAGGTCGGAGTTGGCGGACAATTTCAATTAAACATAAATATATCAGATATATCCGATTTCTCAACTGCAGAGTACTGTGTTGTATATGATACAGATGTGTTTAAAGTGGTTGCCGTGAATAATGGGGAGTTGAATGGCCGACAGACTGATGCAATGTTCAATACTAAGTTAGGAGAGGGTACCTGTGTAGTCCAGGGCCCTTTTAGCTATTATGATACTGATAAACAAGGGTATGTTGGATATAATGGCTCAGGAACTATCGCTACTCTTATTGTTGAGGTGATTGGCGGAGAGCCATGTCAGGACTACGAGTTCCAATTTTGTGCAGATTGCTCCCCGTCTCCTAAGGTCTTTGCATGGGACAGTGCGATCGAGCATACATTAATGTGGGAAGGTACTTCAATCAAGGTTGTGAATTCTAGGACCATTGCCTCGGTTACTGCAAATGGGGACACCTCAGATCTTTTCGAACCTGGAGATAGTGTGTATGTGACTGGTGGAGGTTTTGATCCTGGTAGTGAATATGCTTTGTGGGTGCAACCATATATGGAGAACATCCATATTGCACCTGGAGATGACATCCTGCCAGAGCAATGTCCATTTGGTGATACACCAGTGCAAGTTACGGTGGCGAATGATGGTACATTTGAAGGGCAGCCTATTCTCTTATGGGATGTACCCCAAGATGCTGATCTGGAGTATTGGGAAATTGTGGCAGATCGAGTAGGTGCTAATACCCTATCTAATGTGTACAACCCAGATGAAGATGCATTAGATGCATGTTCCTTGACAGATGAAGGATTTAGGGTGTATCCGGAACTTCCCACCTATATACTGTTTGCCATTGGCATCTTCGGATTGATTGGTGTTGGTGGATACCTAGCCAGGAGAAAAACATCTTGCCACATGTCTACTGGCCGTTAATAGCATTCATAGCTTCTAATAAATGGCGAAATACATAGTTTTACGAGACAATTGAGGAGATAGAGTATCGCACAAGAGGTCCCTACTTCTGCTTAGCAGGGACCTCTTCCTTTCCCACAACGGTTGCTGGTGTCAATACACTTATATGATTGTCACCGTAGCTCTAAAACACATTCTTTATCTGGCAAGCCCCACTTATTATTGCGAGCGGAACGAAGCGATCTCTTGCGTTTCGCCATATCACCTTTCCTAAATTGCTTCGTCGCTTGCGTTATTCACAATTAAATTGTCAGTTCGTTTTTTTTACACAGCATCATGAGGACGGGGCTAGGAGCATAATCATGCTAACATATAAACTTACAAAGACTGTATTCTCAACCTGTTAGAACTCCCTCGCATAATCATTCACTCCTTATTTATCTTGGTTAGATGGGCGCCCTCGCTCCCATCTCGACTGAAGCGAGGGCTTCAGTCTATCTACAGATGGATTACAATTCAATAATGACAGAAAGCGGGTGAACGGTTACGGAAAAAGACTCTTTTACGATGTGTAGCTAATAGCCCCTCATATTAACATTTCCTAGTATTGCTCTTGGGGGTAAATGAATCAATCGTTTAACTCATTACGACATAAGTATGCTCTGTCTGATTGGAATGTCTAAAACATAGACGGGTGTATCATATTGGGGACATCCCAAGTTTTATTTGATACGTATCCCTACGTCATCGAAGTATTGAAAAGACTAATCAGTTGTTGTTTCCTTGGTAAATTCCCAACGGCAGCTTACATCCTCAGGTGACTTTCGTGGTGGTCCTCCTATCATCTTGCACTTGACGGCGGGATCCAAAGTCTTGGCAAAGTTATCGAATAGACATTCACCCTCATTGCAGGTGAATTGAGTTCTTCCTGCTTTTTCCATGGCTAGCAATGAGGGGCAGACATAGTATCCTATATCTCCCCTCTCATCAGTTGCCTCATTAATAATAACTCTACTCATACAAGGTGCAAATGCCTCGTTCTTTAGTACTTCCACTATACCTGGGATCCCTTCCTTGCTGAGTCCTAATTGTTTTCTGAGGTATTTCGCTTCATAAGGAAAATATTTCATCCAGACATCAAGATCTACCTTGAGTGCTGCATCATAGCCATATGCTTCTTCGACTGCGAGGAACCAGAATCCATCTAGTGCCAAGAAAAGTCTGAGTGGGCCTTTACCATGGAAATGAGTTCCTCTTTTGACATTGTATCAAGATCGAGTTGGTCCTCCACTTATTCTCCCTTCTGTATAAAGTAATTGGATTAATACGTAGCTACTGGTGGATATTAGGGTAACACATCTTATCACGAATGAATGAGAAAATTCATAGTGCAGTTGGTGGTGCATAGTAGTTTAAGGTTGGCCAGGCTGAACCAGACGATGATAAGCGGATAACAATGATAAGATTAAAATAAGATATGTAAAACTATAAATATTAAATACCAACCACTATCAGGCTATATAATAGGAAATAATAAAGATAATATATAAAAAACTTACGATACATGATATAATAACGTCAATAAATCTACATTAACAAAAAAATATGACGATACAATAAGACAAAATATATTTACAAACTGTAATAATTCCCGTATAATCCCTTATGTTTTCTCTTAGTTTGGCGGTGCGCTATATGTCGATAGCTCCTCATAGGGGCCTTCGAGATGGTGGGTAATTGATCGTCGGATTCCCGGTGCTCTATTAACAAAATATATAGAAATATGAAAAGTAATAGAGACAATAAGAAAACGCATTGTAAAGGTTGGTAGGGATACAGTTACCAATTCCTGAGGACGAGATTTTTTTACTTCATTTTGTCTGTTGAGGATGGGTAATGTGCAATATACTCTGGAAAAACACCAACAAGGAGATATCCCCAAAGCCCCTTACCGACATGATATTCGGAAGGATCTTGATAATCTTCACTAAGTAACATGGATACTATCATGTATTCATGAGAATGGATGTGTAGGCGGGGATATACCAAGAGCCGTTATTGCTGCAAGCTTAGTAGTATTTAATATAGGGAATTAGCTTAGTAACTAGCGTAATAAACTAGATAAAATGACTATCACCATAGCTCCGAAATACATTGGTTGTTGGCAAATCCGGCCTGTCATTTCGAGCACGGGACCTATGAGGAACATAGGTTAATAGTGAAATAAACCTCTATTTTCTTACGAGCGAAGCAATCTCTCGTGTTTCGTCATATCACCTTTATGAGATTGCTTCGTCGCTGGAGGTCCTCGTAATTAAATAGTAAGTTTGTTTTTGCACAGCATCATCTGGATGGAGCTAAAGGCATAATCGTATGGACAATACTTTTTAACTGTATGAGTTCATACACCGTAACTGAGGTGTTGATAGAGATTGCTCTCGTTAGGTACCTTAGGCGGATGCTCATGGCGGACGAAAAAGGTATAAACAAATGTACTAGTTATCTTCCAAGCATTATCAATAGACTGGCTGCCTAATGGTGGTGTAAACGTGAACTCGTAGTTATAACCTCCTATATGAGAATCCTGCAAGACAATCATCCTCTACACACGCAGCTCTGAGCTACAGATCAGAATATATCTGAATTAGAGTTCAATTCTTCAAGAAGAGAAACGAATTATAGGCAAAGACTAGCTCTAACCGGCACCATAACATCATACAGTATCAAGTCAACAGCAAAATCTAGAGTGATTGTTGAGTGGAAACTAGAACCATAGTCTCAGCACCACTCTAATAAATGACTGTTGTTTACCCTGATGCGTGACTCCAAAAACTTACCGTTCTTTGTGTATCCAACCTCGTTATTAGGTAATGAGTAGATAAAGACTCTGATACGTTGCTCAACTCTGGGCATGCGAGGCATGGCCAAAAGCCATGCTTGGAAGAAGGAGGTGACAATATGTAGCCCCTGCGGTGCATCATTACCCACCGGCGCCAAAATGGATAGGTTGAGGTAGTCAAATCATTCCGGGAGGCAGAAATGGGAAGTCTACTAAGAACATTCTGGCACTTGGTAGTCATAGCCATATTGATAGGAATAGTTGTGGTATTTGTCATGGCGATTCCTGCCAGTCGAACTTGGATATTTGGACAGCTTGGGATGATCACAGGTATTCTCGGTGAACCTGAAATGAATACCCTAATGGAGAATGCTGTTGATGACATGGATGCTGCAGCTGTTGCTGAAATCATTAATGAGGAAGATCATAGAGATAGCCTTGTCGAATTCCTGCAAGAGGATATTGATGAGATAGAAGCGTCTGCATTAGCAGACATGGTGAACAAGATTGTATCAGATGAGAACATGATGCATTTCATTGAGCAGCTTATTACAGACGTTGAACCCGGATCTCTAGCTATCCTGGTTAACGAAATTGCTGCTGGTGATGGCACTGTTCAACTAGTAAATGGGCTTGTTGCTGAACTTGATCCAAATGGCCTAGGTGCCTTGATTAACCAGATTATTACGGTTGAAGGCACAGTAGAACTGCTGAATAAGATGGTGATCAATCTTGATCCAGTAGCTGCTGCTGATCTGGGCAATGCTCTAGTATCCAATCGAGCTACTGCAGAATTGATAACTGGCCTTACCAACAAACTTGATCCAGAGCCCCTAGCGGCTCTCCTCAATGATATTATTAGCAGTCCGGGTACTATTGTATTAGCTAACGAGCTGATCTACAATCTTGAACCTGGTCCTCTTGCCAAACTGGTTAACGAGATCCTCGACAATCCAGATATGACGAATCTAGCAACTGGATTGATAGCAGGTCTCAATCCAGGTGCTGTAGCAAACCTGGCAAATAGTGTATTGGCCAATGAGGCAACCATAACCCTTGTGAATGAGATGGTTGCCATTCTGGACTCTGAATCAATAGCCTACTTGGCTAACCAACTCGTTGTCAGTAGAGCTACGGCTGAGCTAGTTAATGAACTAGTATATCACCTTGATGCGCAAGCCCTTACCACCTTATTAAACAATCTAGTAGGCAATCCTGGAACAGTGGGATTCACACAAGGGCTTATCTCTGATCTGGATCCCATAGTTCTTTCCACCGTTTTGAATGAGGTGCTTGCCAATCCTGCTACAAGCGACCTGGTTGAGGACTTGGTGTCGAATATGGATGCCGAGGCATTAGCTTACCTGGTCAACGACCTCCTAATGAATCAAGCTACCTCAGACTTGGTCAATGGGCTAGTATCTAACCTCGATCCGGTGATCCTAAGCGATATGCTGAATGAGTTAGTAACTCAACCTGGTACCGTGGCCTTGATCGATGGATTGGTCTCGAATCTTGATGCCACGGGATTAGCCAATCTCCTAAACAAGATCATTGCCAATCCCGATACTCTTGATTTGCTCAACCGGTTAGTTGTCGATCTTGATTCGGAAGCAATTGCTGATTTCCTGAATGAAGTTCTTGACTCACCAGCGATAGTAGATCTTATTGGTGAGGTAGCACCCTATCTTGACTCTGCAGGTTTTGTAAACCTTGTCGGTCCGGGCATATTCAGCAATCCTAGTGTTCATCGGCTTATAAATGGATTATCTAGCCATGTTGGCCCTGATGGTGCTGTGGCGGAACTCATCAACGGACTAAGGCCCACATTGAAGGAACACCTATTACCTTACCTCTGGATAGCAGGGGGAATCTATGAGATCGAGATGATGGGTGATGGAGTTGCCTCAATACCCACCATTGGCCCAACTCTATACGATCTTCTGCAGGAAATAGAATTGGGTGCGTGGATACTGATACATGATATCTTCTACCAGACAGATCCCCCCTACGGGAACTCCTAGTAATGGTGGTGTTTCCAATATATAAAGGAAAAACGAGCGGAGGAGGAAAATGAGAGGCCTGATGCGTACAATCGCTCATCTCATTGTTATAGCAATAGTAGTTGGGGCTATTGTGGCAGTTGTTGTGGCATCTCCAGCAGGACGTGGTTGGGCTTTTGGGCAACTTGGGAAGGTCACTGCTACCCTTGGCCCAGATGAACTCACTGCTATGGTAGAGAATGCTGTTGATAATATGGATCCAGTCATCGTTGCAAATATGGTCAACAAGGAAGATCAGAGAGAAGACCTTGTAGAACTGCTCCAGGAAAGCATTGATGAGATGGATGCCAGTGCTATGGCTGACTTCGTAAACAATATCGTAGATGATGAAGACCTGGTGCCATTTGTTGATGAGCTGTTGCAACAACTGGATCCTCAAGCATTGGGCAGCCTTATCAACGAGGTTTCTGCAGGTGAGGGGATTGTGATCTTGGTTAATGGATTGATCTCAAATATTGATGGCGAAAAGATTGCATCGCTTGCCAACAAGGTTCTTGCTAGTGATGGCACTTCGGAATTTGTTAATGAGCTTGTTCCATATCTCGATCCTCAACCGATCACTCATCTTGTTAATACTATGGTTTCTAGTCCAGGTACCATAGATATGATCAATGGCGTCATACAGAACCTTACACCTGAACCACTCGCAGTGCTAGTTAATGAAGTTGTAGATGATGAAGGCACTGTTGCCTTGATTGGGGGACTGATCTCCAATATCGATCCAACTCCATTGGCCAATACTGCTAACAGCTTATTGGCAGAGCCTGCAATGGCACTTCTACTTGAGGGGCTTCTTCCCAAGCTAGACTCAACTGGTGTAGCTAATCTGGCTAATGAGGTTATCGCTGATCCTGTTACGGCGGACTTTGCCAATGCAATAATCCCTCTCCTCGACTCTGAGGCATTGGCGCTTCTAATCAATCAGCTGGCTGCAAGCCAGACTACGATAGATTGGATCCCCACTCTCATATCCCGCCTAGATGCGAATGGACTAGCGACCTTGGTGAACAGCACTATTTCTAGCCAGGGTACAGTTACACTAGTGAGCGGCCTCATATCCAACATCGATTCTCAATCACTAGCCGGTTTGCTTAACGAAGTAGTCGCGAATCCTGCCACCGCTGGAATGGTGAATGAGCTTGTTTCTAACCTTGAACCTGAGCCTTTGGCCAATGTGGTCAATCAACTATTATCCGATCAAAGTACTATTGACCTTGTAAATGAACTTATCTCCAATCTGGATCCTCAATCCCTAACGGGACTAGCAAATAGATTGCTTGCCGATCCTAATACCGCAGAACTACTCAATGAACTTGTCTCCTATCTAGATCCAGAATCGCTAGCCAGCTTACTGAATCAAATGATCGAGAACCCAGATATTGTGGACCTTGTAGCCAATTTGGTAGCAAATCTGAATACTCGTACATTAGGAAATATGCTTAATGACCTTATCGCACCAGAGGGGGCAGCGAACCAGGTTCTAGTAGACTTCATGAATGAGCTACTACCCAAATTAGATGGACAAGCTCTGGGTAATGTGCTTGGACCTGGATTGCTCAGCGATCCTGCAGTTCATCGTATCTTCAATGAAGTTGTTCAAACTACTGGCTTCGGCGGCCCCGATGGTGCTATAGCGGATTTCTTTAATGGAATTATGCCGGGTCTGCGGGAATACGTATTACCGTACCTGTTTTTAAAGGTGGGAGTTTATGATGTGGCTGTCTTTGGGCAAGACCTCGCTAATGTTCCTGTCATTGGAGCAACGCTTCAAGACATTATTGGTTTATTGGAAATCATCTTATGGGCTCGCGTAACAGATGTTTATGTTGGCGAACACTATCCCGAGTGACATTGTTTGGTAAGCAATTGTACAGAATGAAATGGAGCGGAGGTGACATATGAGAAGGTTCATGGGTACGATTGGCCACCTCATCATTATAGCTTTGTTACTTGGTGCCGTTGTGGCAGTTATCATGGCGGTGCCTGGTAGTCGCAATTGGACTATGGGTCAGCTCGGCAGGAGTACGAGCGTACTAGGGCCAGATGAAACTGGACCACTTGTAGAGGGCGCTGTCGAGAGTATGGATGCCGAGGCTGTTGCCGAACTCATAAACGATGAGGATAGCAGAAACACTTTGGTGGAATTCCTGCAGGGGGGCATTGATGAGATGGATGCCTCTGCTGTGGCAGATATGATCAACAAAATTGTGGAGGATGATAACCTTGCATCCTTTGTGGATGAGCTGATGAACAGTCTTGATCCCCGATCATTAGCTAGTCTCATCAATGAACTGGCAGAGGGTGAAGGTATTGTTATTCTTGTGGATGGTCTAGTTGCTGAACTTGATGCCTGTGTCATGGCATCCTTAGTCAACCAGATTCTGGCTAGCGAAGGTACGGTAAGGCTAGTTGATGGACTCATTGTGCATTTAGATCCGGAGTCTGTAGCTAACCTTATGAATGCATTGGTTTCAAATCACCAAATGTCAGTCTTGACTAATCAAATCGTCACGTATTTGGATACGGAACCTTTGGCCAATTTGCTGAATAATGTCATAGGTAATAGACACATGTCGGACTTGGCTAATGGAGTTCTATCCAACCTCGAAGCTGCACCATTAGCGAATCTGGCTACACGGTTGCTTCTGGATAGCAGTACTGTGGATCTTGTTAATGCCTTGATAGCTGACATTGATCCTGAAGGTGTAGCCGCACTCTCTAACCAACTTATTGCGGCACAGAGTACGGTTGACTGGATGATAGGACTGGTGTCTTACATCGATGGTGAGTCTCTTGCTGACATGATGAACCAGGTAGTTAGTAATCCTGTTGCATCAGATATGGTTATAAGCATGATAGAAAACCTTGAACCTGCAACAATCACCAATCTGCTTAACCAACTTCTTGGCGATGATGCCGTGGTGGATTTAATAAATGCACTGGTGCCTAGTCTGGATGCACAAAACCTGGGATGTTTGGTCAACCAATTGGTTGCTGATCCTAGTACTGTGTTGTTTGTGAACGGGCTTAATACTGGACTTGACCCTGTGGTGCTTGCCAACCTAGTCAATGAATTAGTGGCGAATCCTACGACAGTGGATCTGATTGAAGGTTTGGTCTGGGAGCTTGATCCTACTCACATAGCAAACCTCCTAAATGAGGTTTTAGCTAATCCTGGTACTGTAGATTTAGCAAACGGTCTCGTATCTAACCTCGATCCACAAGGTATGGCCTCTCTACTCAATAAAGTGGTGGCGAATCCTGGCACGCAAAATCTGGTTGTTCTCCTTGTCCCTGAATTGGATCCTGAGGCTCTTGCACAGCTGCTTAATCCCATCCTTGTCAAACCTGGCCTGGGAGATTTCCTTGGAGAGTTGGTGCACTGGTTGGATGCGGAAGGTTTAGCAATGCTACTTAGTCCTGTGTTGAGTAATCCAGAGAATATCGAAATGATTAAGTTGCTCATAGAACCCGTCTCAACTGGTATATTAGATCTACTTAATGCTGTGAATCCCGTGTGGCAGAAGGAAATACTCCCCTATTTCTGGGTCAAATTGAGAATTGAAGACGTAGAACTCATTGGTGCGGACTTGGCAAGCTATGAATTGGTGAGAGTTGTTCTTGAAGCGGCGGATATCCAAGTATGGGCAAGAGGATGGGCTCTTGCTGGCTCAGAAGTTCCACCTTATGAGATGGATGACATAACCCTGGAATTCCATAATCGTTAGAGTATCTACCACGATTGAGTTGGTATGGGAGTAGGAGAGAGGAAAAGCGCATAAAAGCATGTCTGATACTTAGCTCTCCTACTCCTAAAATCACACTTAGCTATTTGATATCAGCAGAGAAATGTAGTGCTGCTCTATATCCTGAAAAGGTACCTATGGCGATTCGAGGTCGATTCTCAAGATATCAATGTTGACTCGATCCTCTACATACTAATACGTATCAGTCACAGCTGATGGATAAAAGACTATCCCCTCTAAAACCGCAAATACATCTTCCATAGGCATCTCAGAAAGAGCCAATCAACAGTTATCTTGTGTATATGTGAGTGAGAACTCTCATCATGATTGTATCGAGTCAATCTACCTCCAAAGGGGGAGTGGCTGACATCTTAATCCCGTACTATCAAGAAACGAACTTCTTCATGCTGTGTTGCTAACAGTACACCTTTGTTTTTCATCTAACACTATGGGGGAGTTGATAACATAATCGCGAGTTCTATTCTCTTATTAGGCCGACACGCTTCACGCGCTGCCTAACAATCGTATAGAACGGACACCACCTTCGGGGGCGACGATCATCCGAGCAATATACTTGAGTAATCATAGTTATGGTTTTGTAGGTGGATTAGTGTAACAGCAGGTTGACGACTCTTCTGTAGCTGATATAGTATTCATTTAACTAAAGGGGGAAATGGTAAGAGAGGTAAATCTTGTGGATTCCCTGCACTTTCTAGTCGGGTGTTGTGTGTTCTTGTGAATGTGTTGGTTGCCAGACATAGTTGCCTGTATAGGAAATAGGCTCCTCCTGTAGATTATAACCTGTGTGGGCATACTGTTTATCAAGAGCTCCTATACAGACAGAATCCTATCCTATTGGGGGAAATGGGTTAAGGTTTTCCTCTGACTCTATTTATATATAGCCATTGTTGTATAAGACGCAACTCCTGTGGATAGATCATTCCATGATGAATCAAGCTTCGTTTGGGTTCGCTTTGTTACGACAGTATAAAGAATATGTTTTGTTTGGCAGCCGCTATCTACCTAATGAAAAGTAGAAAATCAGTTGATTGGGAGAGTCGTATGTATTGTTAGTTCATGGAGGTATGTCTTTTGTGATTGGAAACGGAATAACTATGAAAGAAGGATGTGATCAATGATTATAAGACGTACTTTGATGGTTTCCCTTATGGTAGCAATATTGCTAGCAGGATTCTCTGTCGGTTCTGGTGATGTATTTGCCATACAAACAGACCATGATCATGGGGAAGAGATTATCTACCACCATGATCATGGTGTAGGGATCTGGAAAATGAACTCCGAGAGTTTTAGTACAATACAATTAAGTGACCATGGCTGGTTTGCTGAATACTCCCCAGATGGAAGCAGAATAGCTTTTGGGGAGTACTATAGTAATGGCATATGGGTTATGAATGCAGATGGAACCGGACAAGAGCAGTTGACTGAGTCTGGTGGTGCGCCAACTTGGTCTCCAGATGGCAGTCAGATTGCCTATCACGATGGAACCACAAGTGGGACAACTCGGAGCATCTGGATAATGAATTCAGATGGGACGGATGCTTATGAATTGACGGATCAACCCAGTAGTTTCCCCAAGTGGTCTCCGGATGGTGACAAGATTGCCTATCATGGAGAAGTCAATAATGGTATTTGGCTAATAAATCCGGATGGGACAGGCGAGGTCCAATTGTATGCTGGGGGAGGATATCCATCCTGGTCCCCAGACAGCAAAGAGATAGCGTATGTGTCCTTGACTGATTGGTGTGTCTGGAAGATGCAGAGTGATGGCACTGGGATGATTAAATTGACTGATCATATGGGGATGGCTCCTGACTGGTGTCCTCATGGTGAGCATATTGCTTATGAAGACCTATCGAATGACAAGGGGTTATGGGTGGTTAACGCAAATGGTACTGATGACCATATGATCAATGAGGAAGGTCATGCGCCAGACTGGGCTCCATCGCATCATGAGCACCAGCCCGACCTAGTAATTACAGAGATATGGTGTGATGCCGAAAACCGGAGAGTGGGCTATGAAGTGAGTAATATTGGCTGTGCTATGGCTCCGGCAGGTCATTATACAGGTCTCTGGGTTGAAGGTAGTATGGTCTGTATAGACCGTGTAGATGTAGACATTCAGACTGATGGCACATATCAAACATGGTTTCAATTTGAATGGTCTCCTGACATTAAGTCGGCTAACATAGAGGTGTGTGCGGACGTTCAAACATCGGAACCAGATCAGGTGAGTGTTGATGAGATTGACGAAGATAACAACTGCATGCAAAGGACTTGTGAGTGCGCTCTTAGGGGAGATGCTAATGAGGATGATGTAGTGAATGGACAGGATCTGGTGTATGTTAAGAAGTCTATCTTGAACTTGGAAAGTCCGACACCGTGTGTAGACGCGAACGAGGATGGCAAAGTCGATGGCCTAGATATGATTGCGATCAAAAAGATAATCCTCAACATTGGCTATTAGCCGAGGCTATAATCAGGAATCAGGGGCAAACTTAGTTTGCCCCTGATTCCGTATATTGTTACAGTAGGGACGCTACAGTACAATTGCCCGATGTAGGAGGTGTGGTGTTGGTTAGCTCATCAAGCAATCCCGTTGGAAACTGTTACATTTGATATTCCGTCTTCTGTCAATGGCACTCGATGGTTTTACCCACCCCGCATTCGATGTATTGTTCTCGGTATTCTTGCTGGAATAGGCTACGGGCCCGATCTCCACTGGAATGAGATAGTGCTACCCTCTTCACTCCCATGTCGCAGAAGCTTCTTGTGACAGATTGTAGTTCCGATACGGAAGCTCCATCCAAATGGAATCCACCCATTACCAGATACAACTCATCCTGTACAATTGTCTTAGCTTTTTTGACAACATCTATCACTCCAGGATGGGCATCTCCCATGATAAGAGCCCAACCTTGATTCGTTTGAATTATCAATGACTGTTCTTTTAGCCACTCACCCATCTCTCCGGTAGTATAAATTCCAGGATATAGTTCAGCAGCAGAACTAACCTCTGCAACATGGGCACCGTGTAGGACTACTAAATCCTTAAAAGCGGGGGGAAAGGATTCGGGAAGGTATACCATGACGTGCTGCCTTTTCTCCAGGAATTTGAACAATCCACCGACATGATCGCTGTCTATGTGTGAAATCACAACAGCGTCTATTTCCTCGAGGCGGAATCCCAACGCTTCAAGGTTATATAGGAGGGTGGGGCCATGTGCTCCCGTATCGAACAACAGGCATTTGGTATTGGTTTTCACCACGCAGGCAAATCCGGAGCCCACTTTAGCTCGGGGATCGTATCCGTAGTTATCATAGACAATGGTAATAGTCATGATTCAAAATAATAAAGCGCATGATTCTGAAGTTCAGCTGTCTTTCATGTAAGTAATGGTATTCACAAACTAAATGGCGATCATCTCGCTTGTTGCCAATTGTGGTAGTTAGGTATATAGACCTGCGGCTTGCTCAACCATTCCTTTATGTACTTGAAACTGTGTGGTCCCAGTAAGAAAAGACTGTTCGAAGAAACTTGGCTCGGTGGCAGTGATCAACACTTGTTCAAAGTTAGTAACAAACTCTAATAAACGGTATCGTCGATATTTATCCAGCTCTGGCAGAACATCATCCAGCAATAGGACGGGAGGATCGCCGTCATGCATCTGAAAGTATTGGGCTTCAGCTAACTTGAGTGCGAGTATGATGGTACGCTGTTGTCCCCTCGATCCGTAGTTACTCATATCTAGCCCATTAATGTGAAAACGTAGATCATCGCGATGTGGTCCTATCATTGTGGCACCTTGAGCGATTTCCTTTACTTGCGAAAGGGAGAGAGCCTGCTGAAAATAACCTGCGATCCCTTCTACCGAGCATTCTTCATGTCCTATGCTAGGAACGTATGTTATCCCGAGGTGTTCTGTTCCTTCAGTGAGTTTATGATGGATCTGTGAGAGCTGTTTGTTTAGTGCTGTAACCAGGTTTTTACGCTCGGAGATGATATATGCCCCGTACTGTACAAGTTCTTTGTCCCAGAACTCCAATTGATTGATTTGGGCACGCTGCTGTTGTATCAGAGAGAGGAGATGATTACGCTGCCATAGCACCTTCTGATATCTTCCCAGTGAATACCGATAGCGTGAGCTACCTTGGCAACATACCACATCCAAATGGCGACGGCGTAGGTTTGGAGCACCTGAAATCAGGTCTATATCTTCAGCAGAGAACATTACTGTCTTTATCTGTCCCATCACATCGATAGCCCGAAGTCCTACTCCATTAACAGAGCATTGCTTTCGTGTTGTTGACTGGGTGGTGGGTGTATTGTGACTATTGCTTGCATCTAGTCTTAGTATCAACTCTACTTTAGTATGATCAGTGTTTCCCCTTTTTGTCTGAGCAAAAAGACGGGCTATAGGTAGTAGGTTTTTAACTGCGGCATGATTAATAAGCTCTCTTTCATTGTTAGCTCGGTGGGATTTAGTGGTGGACAGTGCCCAAATCGATTCGATCAGATTGGTCTTGCCCTGAGCATTGTTGCCCCAGAATATCGAGGTGCCACATCCGAGGTCTAGTTCTAAATGGGCATAACTGCGGAAATTCGTTAGGGATAATCTTGAGATCCACACTTTAGTGTCCAATGTCGGTCAGACAATTGATTCTCCTGTCATTTTATTAGGGGAGTGTTAGGGAGATTGACTGATCGTGAGTTGTTTGTATTATATTTACATAACCCTCTTCAATCGTGGGGCTGGGGTGATTCCTGGAATTCTGCCTCTCTTGGCTATAGGCTTGCCTGCTACTTCATGAAGATCGGCTGTGAAGTCAATTGGTCTGGTTCCACTAATATAACTTCCCACCCCAAACGCATCAACAGGGACACGGTTATCTAAGAAGTGGCGTATACGATCTGGATCAAATCCCCCGCTAGCTAGTATCTGCACATCTGTGAATCCTGCCAAGTCCAAACGAGCCCTAGTTTCTTTCACCAGATCTGGAGTTACTCCACCTCGCTCAGAAGGAGTATCAAGACGTACTCCTCTAAGCCTTCCTCTCAATGCTTGAGCCACGGCAACGCTTTCTTCACACTCGTCACGGAATGTATCGACCAAGGCGATGCGGCCTAAGTCGTCCGGCATATGCTTGTCAAAGGCAAGTGTAGCTTTGGTAGTATCACCCATGATAATGATCAGGGCGTGTGGTATGGTTCCCGTGGGTCTGAGGCTAGCCAGATTAGCCCCAGAAGTACTTGAACAGCCACTGCATCCCCCTATGATTGAGGCATAATCCATTATGCCGGCAACAGAGGGGTGAACATGACGAACACCAAAACTTATGATGGGTATACCTTGGGCTGCTTCAACACATTGACGAGCTGCGGTAGCCCAGCCACTGCTATGGGATAGCATTCCTAGGTATGCGGTTTCGTGAGCACCGTAGCTTTGATATGGTGCAGTGATACGAAGCACCACTTCCTTGGGTTGAAACTCCTCTCCATCTTCTAGAGCCCAGACCTCTCTGCTATCCTTGGGTAAGACCTCATCTAGTAGAACCAGAACCTCTTGCATTCCACACAGTGTGCCACATCTACGAGGGAATACTTCCATTGTTGCGTTGGGATTTAGCCCCTCTTTTTTGAGTATCTCCACAGCCCTTGGGAAATACACATCTGCTGTCTCTCCAGAGAGGATTGATTTGGACAGTTCATATTTTGGGGAATGATTCCTTTCTATTGGATCTGTCCTTACTATTCTGGCACCTAGTACCTTTTCCATATGCTCGAGAGCGAAGTGATGTGCCGATATGTTAAATGAGGCAACACTGTCAACGGGAACCTCGACATCATAGTTACGATTACGGGCATCTGCCACTGTGTGCATGATACAGATGTCAGTACAAACGCCACACACTATAAGTGTATCCACAGCTATTGCTTGTAATCTATCGTCAAGTAGTGTTTCAAAGAATCCACTGTAGCGGTTTTTGGGGATAAGCTCACCGGGGCAACCTGCTAGTTCGGGTATGAGTTCTGCCTCGGATGTTCCCGACACACAATGTGGAGGGAACATCCGAAATTCTAAGTCGTCTGGTGTGTGACTGTCGCACAGATAGAAAACATATGCCCCCTGGGAGGATTCTCTTTCTAATAGCCTTTTAACGTTGGGAATGATATGACGAGTCCCACAGTACAAGGTGCTACCTTCTTCAAGAAAGCCCCTAACCATATCAACAACCAGGACCACATTTGGCATCACCTCACCCCCTTGAATATGTTTAGGTGAGTTGATATGGTACCATATTGGGCTTCTCTAGGTCGAAGTAGCCACTCCTGCCTGAAGCACATCTCTATCTGAATCCTGAAGAAAAACAACAGCCTCGACGTTGGCCAAGTCAGAATCTGGTAATTCCAGATTAGTCTGCCATTGATCTATTTCTCCAGGGGCCAGGCCAGTGACTGGATCAGCTCTGGATTCAAGGGCTCTAACTACATTGTGCTTGTGAGTGGCTCCCATATCTTCATATATGGCAACCCACATGGTGAGATCATACAGTGTAGCCTCACTATTGTTTAGAACCTCAATCTGAAGTGAGAGAGTATTATCTGAAGTTGTCATTGTCGCGGTGATATCTATTGATGAGTCCTCTGCACGCTCCGAATCTACCTTTTTCTTATATCCATCGTAGTCATCTGTAAGTGACCAGTTAGATAGACCATTGAAGCAAACTGTTGGCGTATATCTTAATCCATAGTCATTCCACCGCTCAGCTATAGCGTCTATGATATAGTCGGAACTAACATAGTATTCTAATAGCGCTATTTTACTTGTACCATAATCGCTTGCAAGCTCTTCCAAGGCCTGTCCCGCAGGCCGACAACTGGGTCAGTCTGTACTAGTGAACATTTCTACCAACACCACTTGTTGCGATTCTGGATTAGGATCGACCATATTGTTGCCATCACTAGCATTACCATCGTCTTCACAACCTACGAGAGGTATTGCACTGAGTGTGAGTATCAGACCAGCTATTAATAGTGGTTTCTTAACCATAAGTACTTGCACCATCCATTTACACAGTTTCGTCATATCCAATTGCCGATACAGGACAGATCTTAGCACACTCTAAACATCTAATGCACTCACCAGAACTACTATTTACTTTTATATTCATGTCCATTGGGCAAACCTCACGGCAACGCCCGCAATCGATACAAAGGCTATCATTGACCTTCAACTGAAGCACACTATGCGAGTTGAATGGGGAGTAGATTGCGCCAAGGGGACAGACAAAGCGGCAAAACGGACGCTTGATAATGATCATCAATCCCAAGAACACAGCCAAGATGCTCATCTTCAACCAGAAAAAACTCCCGATCTGAGAGCGCAGTAAGGGATCTGTTGCTATCACGGGTATCCCTGCTTCTAATGATCCAGCAGGACATAGCTTGCAGAACCATAGGTCCTGTGCGATGAATGTGGCAATTCCTACCAATCCTATCAGCACTACATAGCGGAACCATCCTAGGTTGTACTTCACTGTCAGCTTAGGTGTTCTAATGCGATACATCAGATCTTGTAGGAAGCCGAAGGGGCAAAACCATCCACAGCTCATTCTGCCGATTACTATTGCCACGATGCCTAATATACCCAACACGAAGAAGGGCACTTGTCGTGAGGTCTCGAAGCCCTGAATTATACCAACAGGGCAAGCAAACGTTGCAGCAGGGCACGCATGACAATTCAGAGTAGTGCAGGGCACCCTCTTCATCCATGGAAAAAAGTAGGCATTCTGCAACAAAGCAGCGGCAATCTGAATCCTTGGCCTACCAATGCTTTGTAGCAAACTTAGTAACCAGTTCACTTCAAATCCCTACGGGATTCCAATACAAGATAGTCAGGTGATGTCTGCTTTTGAATAGACATCGACATACTCCTCCAAAGCTATTCCAAATACGAGGAGCACTCCGAAAATGAGCATTAGAATCCAGTGTTTCTTTGTCATAATAATTGCACCAATAGTAACACTAATTGGTCTCTTTTAGATTGGGGTAAAAGATCGACTATGTTGCTGCCGTATCCCACAGACTTGGATGCATAAACATATAGCAATTAGTGTTCTTCCACAATCCGTCCTTAATAGACCTCATGTATCAAAAGGATTAAGGCGTTTAGATGGTATCTGCGACTATGCTCAGGAAATTCTCTGGTAAGGGAACTGCGCTGAGAGAAGTAGAATCTGTGCTTCATGATATTTTTGGACATGAACACATATTAAACTATAATAGCGGCAGAACTGTAGGTTATCTATGCGTAAACGGTCGTTCATTAGAAACTGGGGAGAGTGTTACCAGTCCTAGCTGGTTTGCCCTGTCTAATACGATTTGATCCTTGATGGATCCCCTGGGTGACATTAGGGCTGACATGCCATATTCGTGACATGTTTCCACACTATCTATCTCTGGAGGAAAACCGTCGGTTGCCAGCACTAGTGGGTATTGCCTAATGGACTTCCATTCTTGATAATACGGACACCTCTTTCCTGCGATGGACAAGGCAATGGTGATGGCATCTATTCTGCTCCCTTGACCTGCACCAACTCCATACGTAACACGATCGTCGCCAAAACTAGCGGCGTTGGACCTAACGAAAGAACATACCATCCACTGGAATATGGCGGCCCTAAGCATCCTCTCGTCCGGCTGATTCTGGGAGGTTACGGTAATATCGGACATTCTATGGGTTTGCAGCTTGTGCCTTTCTGCAACCAGTATGCCCCCATTGATACTTTTTACCTCACATCCGAAATCGTTTGCGACCTCTCCAAGATTGGATAAGCATAACACACGCAGGTCTGGTTTGGTCGTAAGAACATCTATGGCCTTTTTCGAATAGCCCTTTGCCAGGATTCCATCTATGAAAGTCTGGTGGAGCCTCTCCGCCAGCTGTTCTTCCACAATCCCGCTCAGTACGATAACACCGCCGAATGGTATTATAGGGTCTCTGCCCCAGGCCAGACTATATGCTTCTTCAAGACTGCTCCCTCTGGCGACAGCGAATGGGATGGCATGTTTCATCACACAGACAAACTGGTTTTTGGGGTATATCTGGGACATCAGTTGTATTACGGATAACCCTGTATCCCAGTCTTCAATATTGCCATATGATCGAATCTTAGACCCTTCCTGTATGACTTCCGTATTGAGAACACTTGGTCCGGTGTAGCCAACTTCTTTATAGCTTCTAGCGGCGTCACCCGGGGCCAATCCATATCGTAATGGTCGATCACTCGTCTCAAAGCAGTATCTACCTAAACTCAACTGATCGGGGAGATGATCTGCCGATGAAATCTCTTTATATTGCTTCCGGTCGCTCTGTTGTGTCATATATCTTTAACTATAACGTAGATATTTAGGGTAACAATATCCTTGCCAGGGCCTAAAGCCCTTGCTTTTGCTAAGTTGCCACCTTGTGAAGCTCGTCCCTGCTCAGGCCCTCTCTGATATCTAACATCATGCGTTCTGCATATGTTATTTGTTTAGGATAGGTAAATGGAGCATAGGCGGATGTTGGAATCAAGACATTAGAGCCTGCGACAATACGAGCGCTGATCTCAAATACATGCATTCTCGAATCTGGATCCACTATGGTTTCCAGGCAGAAGGGCCCCACTATACCTTCAGGTACAAGCTGTTTAGATGCATCAATGGTACGCCTACCTGCTGGTATTGCCTGCGTCAGGAGCAAACTTTCTCTAAGAACAACCTGGGTGTTGCCGGTTACATTAAATGTAGGTGGCTGTTGCATTTGAAGTAGCTCTACGCGTGATCCGACCTTGTAGAATTCATCGGCATTACTCTCATCCCTTCGATCTATACCCCAAAATTCCATATCAGACCCATTGTATACCCCAAATGGAGTAGAAAGAAACAGCAAATAATACCTAGTACCTGTGATAAAGCGTTGAATAGTTGCACCATCATACTCTTCTCTACATTTCACAGATGAGAGGAAAGTTTTGTACTCTTCGTAGGAGGTTACGACAACTGAGCCACGGCCTCCAGGTGCTCCTTTGAGCTTTATCACACAAGGTCCATCTATCTGCTTTGGATCTGTGATTTCTTGGGGCATGCGGAGTCCTGCTCTTTGCTCTAACCATTCGCGTTGTTTTGTTCTATCAAACTCAAATGGAGCAATCTTCCGTGTGCCATAGATTGGCATTGGTAACAACTCAAGGCCATGTTTTGGACCAGGAATCCTCAGATATTCTACTGCAGAACCAGTGGGAATAAAGATGGCATTTGCTGCAGCCAACTCCTTGCCATCCTCCACTACCTGAGGATATTCGTCGACCTCATAGTATTCGGAGGGTTTTGCTAGAGGAAAGATATTGTAGGAGTCCTTCAGTGCGATATCTTTCTTCCTCAATATACCCAATGTGCGGAAACCTTGCTTCTTTGCAGCGTGGAATATCTGTAGGCTTGAATGGGAACATAGGGTTGTAATAGTAATGTCGCGTTCGCTAAGGTGCGAGAGTTTCTTTATTGTTTTGTGGATGGTATTTTCAATGTCAGTCATTTGGAGGTATTGTAGACCTCTAGCCTGCATTTTTAAAGTGCAGAATGAGTGTATATGATCAGTATTGTAGGACTTTGTTAAATCAAGGTTGCACTGGAAATCGATGACGGTGGGTGCTACTCAATCCTAGGATTCCAAACGTTGAACCACATCATTGACGTCCTTAAGCGGAATATTGGAGGACTGGGCGTGTAACAATTATGGCTGGGGATCCAGGATTCGAACCTGGGCTCACGGATCCAGAGTCCGCTGTCCTACCGCTAGACTAATCCCCAGCATAACACCATCATGGATGATCTGTACCTAGTCCTTGAATTCTCTTCTCTCTTCCTTGAGTTCGTCAAGGAATGATTCTAGACCATAGGCCAAGTCTGCATCCCTGGAACGCCTCGAAAGCGTTGAATGAACCCTTTGTAATGTGTCAAGCCATCTGTCATAGTCCTTGCCAGTGATGATACCCAGCCTTTCTAATGCTTCGCGTTCCATATCGATTGCGTCGCATATAGAAGCAGCAGGATGGGATGGTCCCCGTCCTCTTTGCCCTCCACCAAGTATCCTTCCCAGACCCTCTACTGCATCCTCGACGAATCGTCCTGCAGTATCTCTGATATCATCACGATGGCGCTCACCCCCGCCTCGCCCATAACGCCCACGATCATCGGGGGGTTCTCTATCATCACGCCCATATCTTCTGTCTCTCACCTGGCCTCCTTTTCCTCAATGCTGAAACCAGCTGAACAATGCTTTATACGTAGTCATTATCTTGCAGCTAAATACTAGTTGTCAAGCATATCACAAGATTAGAACCTCGAATCCGTTCTTAGTTTGTTGCATATTGGCTATATGGGGAAATCTCTTTCACATAGCTTCTGTTTTAGGGGAGATGTATTTAAGAGATGTCACTTTACTCTTGAGTTACTTGCGATAATCCAACTAGGGAAGTGTGCTGCCAAGCCATGATGGTATTAGTACATTAAAGTGTGTATCGCTGATAGTCTCCAAATACCTGTTTCAAGTAGTTGGTTATTTCTCCTATCGTGGCATAGGTTTTGACGGTTTCTACCAAGGGAGGAACCATGTTAACGCTTTCATCTGCAGCAGCTTCCTTGAGCCTATTTAGGCTGGCCTGTACAGCCGCGTTGTCGCGGTTTCTCTTTAGCTCCGCCAAATTTGCCAACTGTTTTTCTTCTGCAGCCGCTCGCTTTTCAGGATCATACATACCTTGTGGATTGGATCGACCAACAGATACTTCGGATTCATCGACGAATTTATTTACGCCAACAATTACTCTTTCCCCAGTCTCTAGCTGATGCTGGAAGTCGTGGGCACTCCTTGCAACTTCTCTCTGCATCCATCCACTTTCAATAGCGGCCACTGATCCCCCCATATCTTCAATTATCCTCATGATCTGCAGGGCCTCATCCTCTATTTGGTCAGTCAATGACTCCATGAAGTACGAACCGGCAAATGGATCGACCACCTCTCCCAACTTCGACTCGAGTGTCAGGATCCTGGTGGCATCTATAAGCAACTGGAAAGCTTCTGTGCTCCACCCCAGCCTAAGGGGTTCATCGTAAGGGGGGGCAACCACTGGCATGCCACCGGATAATGCACCAGCGACTCCTCCTAGCACTGCCCTAGTAAGATTGTTGATTGGACGTTGTGCTGTGGTGGAATAGTTACCTATTTGGGCTACACTAATACGCATCTGATAGCTTCTGGGATCCTTGGCCCCAAAGCGTTCCTTCATAATCCGTGCCCACATTCGACGTACGGCTCTTTGAACTGCCACCTCTTTCAGTATTTCCATACTTCCTCCGAAGCCAAGGAAAGTGAACCGAGGGGCGAATGAATCCACGTCGAGTCCGGCATCGATGCCTGTCTGTACATAGGCAATGCCATTTGACAGGGTGAAGGCTATGGTTTGAGCTGCATTCGCGCCTGCCTCTCTAATATGATAGCCACATATGCTAATAGGGTTCATATGGGGTATGTTTTTAGTGCAATGGACAATAGTATCCCTGGTCATTCGCATAGACGGTCTCACGGGAAACATCTGTGTGCCACGGGAAACATATTCCTTAAGTATGTCATTCTGCGGTGTTCCCCTTAGACATTCTTGAGGGATACCCCTTTTGTCTGCGATAGCGATGTACATTGCCAACATCACATTGGTTAGACCGTTAATTGTCCAGTTAGATGCCACCCTATCGATATTTGTCATACCGTCGAAGGCTTCGTATATGATCTCAAAGTCACGGAGGGAATCTACAGTCACTCCAACCTTGCCAACCTCCCCTCTTGCTTCTGGATCATCCGAATCATAACCACATTGGGTTGGCAGATCAAAAGCTATATTAGGTCCCATAAATCCACCGGTGGCTTTGTAGAAGTCCCTGGTATCCTCTGCTGTGGCGTAGCCGGAATACATGCCAGCTCTACCCATGAATTGAGATCCTGCCCCTTCTGTTGCTTCGTCTCCTCCGCTTAGACTCATGCTAGTTATCATGGACATCATAGGGGCTTGAACAGCGAAGACGCCTGATGTATATGGATATTGTCCTGGGAATCCAACCTTTTCTAAGAAATCGAACTCCTTAATGTCCAGGGGTGTATACACTTTCTGACTAGGTTCTGCCATCCCGAATCGTGATAGGGATCTTTGCAGTGGCCCCTGTTCCCATTCCTGTCTTCTTTTTTCTATTTCCTCCAACTCTTCACTGGCAAACATCTCGACCTCCCTACTGATAGTAATTACCCATATTGTAAACTTACCGGTACATCAAATCAAAGTATGGTCGCAACTTTGCGATGTTATTTGTCTTGTACAAAGCTAGGAATTGTGACAACACTTATGGAATAATTCAATAACCTTACTCTAGAGGGGGGTGACTCGCGGTCTCATATGGCTATTGTGGTAACACTTTGTATTATTGAATGGAGTCAATTGGCGGTGTTGCTGATATCCGAAAGTTCAGTAACTCTGGTCTCTGAGTGGGATTGCTTTGCTACACTAGTTCTTGCTGTACCATAAACCTGCATTTTCGTGAAGATGACCAGCTATAGTACATCGGGCTTCAACAGATTATTAGAATTTTATTATCATATCTGAAGTGTGTTACGTATCCCAATGTTTATGATGATATTCTATATAATGATTCCCTTAGCTCCGAGATACATGACCTAGGGGTAACCGTTCCCCCGCTTTCTGTCATTGCTGGCGAAGCGCTGCAATCTGGGTTAATAAGGGGTACAATCTGAACCTATTATCAGTCCTGTCTGCTATGAACCAACTTTCATCCCACACCACACCCCAGATTGCCATGTCGCTACAGCTCAGTGTAATGACGCGCTGGGTGAATGGTTATACGTAGGGAATGTACTACAAATGGAGTGAAGGAGATGAAGAAGGAGTCGATACACCTCATCAGGTTCCAGAATAATTTTGCTATGGAAGAGACTCTTTCGGAGCTAAAGGACTAATTGTTTCTATATTTCTTTGGGCGTTACTGCGGGGAGTGTAAACCAGAATATCGAACCCTCTCCTAGTGATGATTTGACACCCATCTCTCCTCCGTGTCTTCGAACGATTTTCTGACAGAAAGTAAGCCCCATACCAGTTCCTTCATCTTCATCGTAAGGGTGGTGAAGTCTTCTGAACATGCCAAAGACCTCTTCTTGGTGTTCCTCTTCTATGCCTATACCATTGTCCTCAACCTCTACTTGTACCATATTACCATCGACTTGTTTGGATCTGACTACTATTCGTGGAGAGGAGTCCTCTTTATGATATTTTAAACTGTTGCTGATCAAGTGGTTGAATAGTTGATACATCTGCGTGTTATTGGCGTGGACTGTTGGTAAAGGCTCTGGAATTTCTATTCTACCATTAGTTTCCCTGAGCTTTGGTAAGAGTTTTATCTCTTGGAGGTTCTTGATCATCCTGTTCAGGTCAACATTATGGAGGTGTTCTTCTTTTATCATCAGTTGTGAATACGAATGCAGTGCATCAACCATCTTCTGCATGTTCCGTGAGCCATCTATGATGAAACTGAGGTTTTCTTGCTCATCTTCATCGAGTCTACCGCTAAGGGATTCAACTAGCATCCCACTAAAGGCCGTTATCTTACGAAGAGGCTCTCGAAGGTTATGAGCGGAGATATGAACCAATTCCTGTAGTTCCCTGTTTGACTGTCTTAGTAGATCATCGGCCTGCTTGCGGTCTGTAATATCTCGATAGTTAATAACGAATCCTTGAATGCTAGTATTTTGTAGTAGGTTTTGACTTGTTATTTCAAACCAGCGCCAGGTGCCATCTACAGAGAGAAGTCGGGTTTCGATTGCTCTCATATCTCCAGGGTTCTCACTCATTCCCTGGAAAAGCGATAGGATCCACCAAAGGTCATCCGGATATACAAGATCGAAGGCCTGCCTCCCGATCAGTTCATCTGGCCTATAACCGAGGAGCTTCTCTACCGAAGCGCTTTCGTAGGTTATAATCCCATTAGCATCAATAATAGCAATTGCATCTGACGCATTTTCTATGAGGGTTCTGAAGTGTTCTTCGCTCTGTTGTAGCAGTTCTTCTGTCTGCTTACGTTCGGTGATGTCATGATAATTGACAACAATACCTTGGATATTGGGATCATCAAGTAGATTGCGGGCATTCATTTCCATCCAGATCCAATCTCCGTTCTTATGGAGGTACCGCAGCTCGGTTGACATCGCGGCACCTGGATTTCCAACTAGATAACCCAGGAGGTCTATTGCTTCAGGTAGCTCTTCTGGGTGAATGAGTTCAAGCCCGTTCTTGCCTACTAGATCCTCCGGCTTATAGCCTATGATTCGTTCTACTGACGAAGTTACAGATATAGTGATTCCGTCCAAGCCTACCACAGCTATAGCGTCAGAGATGTTCTCTGTTAGAGTTTCGAAACGCTCTTCCCTGTGCCGGAGCTCTTCCTCTGCTTGTTTGCGCTCAGTAACATCCCTGCTTATTCCCATGAGCCCCGTGATGTTACCATTGCAGTCGGTTAGCACGTTGAATATGGCTTCAATCCATATGGTGGAGCCATCCATGAGAGTGAGTGGATATATGGCGGACTGCCCCTTCTTTTTATGGACTATATCGTGCATGGCTGTATCGATACTCATTGATCCAACCTGTTTTATTATGGAATCTATCGTTTCGGGGGGAATTGCTTGGTTAATCAGTTCTAGAATAGATTTACCTTGTAAATCCTCCACCTGATATCCCCAGGCCTTTGCTGAAGGGGTCATATAAGTGATGTTCCAATTTGCATCGGTGAGCCATATCACATCTGTTACATTGTCGGCTATCAGGTGGTAGAGGGATTCGGATTCACGTAATTCTCCCTCGTTCCTTCTGTGTCCAGTAACGTTCTCCATGATGATCAGAAGACCTAATACATGTTCAAGTTCATCCTTGAGGAGTGC
>JAXHVC010000224.1:0-65168 GCA_034189315.1 Chloroflexota bacterium
CCAATATCAGAGACACTATCTTGGAATACTGAATGCTATACTAGTACAAGTTAACACATGAATAGACAACTGGCTAGACAAAGAATCATAAAACTAATGATGTCTATCAAGTCATGCAAGCTAATCCAAGTCACATTAGGTCTAAACCTATAAGACGATTATGCCCCTAGCTCCGTCCGCATTATACTGTGTAAAAACAAACTTGCTATTTATTCGGAAGGAAAGCAAGCGACGAAGCAATACTAGCAAGACGATACGACGAAACACGCGAGATTGCTCCACTCCTCTCCCAAGAAACTGGGGGTTGCTTTTACTAATAATCCGTGTTCTTCACGAGTCCCATGCTCGCAATGGCAGTCGAGGTTTGCTCGATAAACAATGTGTTTCGGAGCTACGGTAATAATCATTATCTATAAGTTTCTTGACACGCAAAAGTGCACGGTCAAGGTAAAGTCCACAACGAGGCTATAACGGCTTTATTCTCCTCATTCGCTCACCAGCATCAAGAAGGGTTTCCACCTTCTTGGAAAAGGAAAACCGCATACAATGTTCCCCATATCCCGGTAGCGAATAGAAAACGGAACCAGGAACAACAGCAACACGATACTCTCTGACCATCCATTCAGCAAAACTCCTTGAATCCCATTGAGCCTGAGGAATCTCCATTCGACTGTAATCGGCCAGAATATAGTAGGCCCCTTCCGGTACTGTCATCGTAAATCCTAAGTCCTTAAGGATCTCAACCATAACATCCCTTCTCTGGTGATAGTCTGATAGTATTCCATCGTAATAGTCCTGAGGAAAACTAAGCGCCATCACAGCCGCTATCTGAAGAGGGGTAGGAGCACAAATAGTGAGGAAATCATGTACAGGCCGAATGGCTCGCATCAATTGTGTGGGGGCAACCATATAACCCAAGCGCCAACCTGTGATTGCATAGGTTTTACTAAATCCCCCTATCGTTATGGTACGCTCCCTTAATTGTTCAAAACCACCCGGGGATAAATGGTGTCGTCCATCATAGAGAATACGATCATAAATCTCATCCGTTATGAGTACAATATCATGTTGCTGTGCTAGATTGGCCACGATATCTATTTCTTTGGCATCAAAGACACGACCAGTGGGATTATGTGGAGTGTTAAGTAATAAGGCACAGGTCCGAGGAGTAATACAAGCACTCAGGCGTTCGAAATCCAACCTATACTCTGGATGTTCCAGGGGAACTGCAACTGGTCTTGCTCCGGCAAGTATAATGGCAGGAATGAAATTCTCATGACCAGGCTCAATCAGCAACACATCATCACCTGGATTAGATACGGCCAGCATAGCCACATTAATAGCTTCCGTGACACCACAAGTGACCGTGACATGTTCTGCCGGATCCACAGTCCAGCCTAGTAACGATGTATATCGTTCTGCTAATTTCTCACGCAGCGGTAGATATCCCCAAGTGAAAGAGTATTGGTTATTACCTTCTCTAATAGCATTGACAGCAGCCTCTTTCAAAGGCAGTGGCGTATCAAAATCTGGGTATCCCTGGCTTAGATTAATGGCATCATAATCCATAGCCAATCGAGTCATCTCTCGAATTACAGACTCCCTGAAATACGTAACACGTTGGGCTGTATGCATGGCCAATCCATCCTAATAGGGCTGCTGTGTAGATATTATAACATCGGAAGTAATGATTAATACATAAATCTAGAGGATTATTGAATCGTTATGTAAAATACTAATCGGTCACGGTCTCCAGATCGTCATGACGTCAGGTTTCAGACTCTATAGTCGAACAAAATGGATGGACCAATAGTATCTGCACATCACAGGGGGTAAACAGTGTTATTGATAGAACAACACATTCTCACCCTAGAATTCAACCTCCAACGGATCATCCGCGGTTGAGATCACCTTCCAAAGCAAATTAACATCCAAGCTGATTATTCTATTTAGTGAAGATTTTAAATATCTACCGCAACCTTCAACCGCAATGCTCCCGTCACTCAATAAGATTTCTCCTGTCCCCTCAAAGAATCTCTTAGAATCCTTTGTAATTCGGGCAACAGCTCGTATATCTTCATCAAGCGGTATTGGTTTCCGAAATCTGGTGGTTAGTTTCACCGACACACCCCAAATGTCACCCTCATTTATGACACTGATAGCGCGTCCCATTGTTTCATCGAGAATAGCTGCAGCTAAGCCACCATGGAGACGACCAGGGTATCCTTGATGCTCCTGCGCAGGATGAAATATGCCAAGTAACTCATCGTTGTCCAACTCGTAGAAAGACGCCCCCAGTCCAAATGGGTTTTCAATACCGCATACCATACACATTTCAGAGTTTGGCTGCTTTGCTCTAACATGATGATGCAACGTTGCTCCTTATTCATGGGTGTAATAATCAACATAGAATCTGAATGGGCTAATAATACCCCCGTTTCAGCCTCTAAGAAAGACCATCCCTATACTAAGCATAATCGGAGGAATGCAACTCCGAATATAAAGAAGCAGGATCGATAAATAAAGATGGCCTCAAGGGTATCAATCGACATGTATATAGGTCACAACACTTGTAAACCATCTCAGTAACGAGATTACAGAGCAACGTTCTGAATTTCCATGCCCTTGACCTTGAATTAATGGTTAAGTAAGGAAAATCTACCTTCCCTAGTGATGAAATGTAATTACCTAATCTTCCATAGAGAAGATATGTCGGTGGCACAAGGGACTAACCACAGGTCTTTCTTAGCTTTCCTCCAATTTGACCCTGCATAACCATATAGAGGTATCTCATTGTCGAAACCGTTTTAGAAACCTGACCGTCCATATCCGCTGCTACTGTTCCAGGTCGGGGAGAGAATATATACACCTCGGCAAAATCAAACCTAGTCTCATCCAACAACTTTATTGAATCATAGAAATCCCGCCTGGTTTCTGTTGGGAATCCAACCATCATTTGAGTACGTAGCAAAACATTAGGGGCCACTCCCCTTATAGTGGAAACACAATCCTTAAGATCCTCTGAAGTATGGTGACGCCCCATCAGCTTTAGTATTCTGTTGCTTCCAGATTGGGCAGGAATCCCGAGGAAACGAATTTTGCCACCCGAGAATACCGGTGCAATCTCCTTGAGCATATTCTTGAGATAATAAGGATGTGTATTTCGAATCGAAATATCAAAGTCACCTTCTTCCTTAACCATTTCAGCTAATAGGTCTTTTAGGTTGTATCCCAGATCCATTCCTTGCACACCCAAATCAGTCCCCATGAGACTGAATTTCCCAAACCCCCTATTTAAACCCGATCTAAACTCTTTCATTATCTGTTCAATGGGCTTGCTACGCAGCTTACCCCTTGACAAGCAAATCGCGCAGTAGCTACATCGGTCAAGACACCCTGTTGAAGTCTTGATATAGTAAATTGAGGAATCACCCTCCCTAGATAGATTAACCTTCATATCCAACTCACGATATGAGCGAGTAACTAAATCGGGCAAGAAGTACTTAATACTCTCCCATCTACTAGTTTTGCCTAGGTATCTGGCAATAATCTCATTACAGACAACATCACTTATTGGACGGTCGGCACCAATAATCTCACCAAGAGTGTTTAATTCTGCTTCGCCAAATGAGGGACCACTATAAACTGTAGCTAATGCTTGTGGATCGATTTTCGGTAAGCACCCCCACACCAGTAATTGTGAGTCGCTTTTCGCCTTTTCTTTCAGCTCAGAAATAATACTCAGCGAACGATTAGTTGATGCATTGAGAATCCCACATGCGTTAAACAAGATTAGATCAGCTTCAGTAGGATCTTGCACAATGTGCCAATCATTATATTCCAGATAATCACGAACCCGAGCTGTATCCATCTGATTCTCGGGACAGCCATTCGATGTAATATAGGCAGTTTTCACAAGATGCCTCCCCCACTGGCTAAATCATGCTACTTGTAAATATTATTAACGATTAGATCCTTAGCTCCGAAAGAGTTTATTCCGTAACAGACTTTTCTGAAACTCGATGAGTTTTATCGATCCTTGCATCATCCCCTTCACTCCCTGTGTAGTGCATTCCCTACATTCTATTGTGTCTCGGAGCTAAGGGCCTAATCGTTATATTATTTATTACTTCACGCACCTGTTTACTTATAGACATGACAAGTATAACTATCGTGATATCATATAACCTTGCTAAGCCAAGGTTTAACCTTTGTAATTATTCCTCACAATAACGCCAGCTAACTAATTATCCCTGAGCACTTGAATGGTATACGATTATGGAACCAGTGGCTTATCAACCAATATTGCTCCCAACCGGGTCTCTTCATAAGCATGTAGTCATTAAACACACTACATTCATCTTTTGAAGACATAACAGTACACTATTCACTCAAATGAATTTATTACTAGACTTCACTTCAAACGTACACTCATCAATAACGCAAAGCTAGATTTAAAAGGGTATCGTGTGTAACTATGGCATGCAAGTCGGAATGTTAATGCAAACCACGTTGGAATAACCTCTTAATGCTAGCTGTTGTGCAAGAAAAAAGTAGCGGAAAGACAGAGTTTGCTGAACTAAAGATAATAAAAAGCATAAGCCCTCGTTTATTAGGTAAGGGAACAATGAAACGGGAGCACTAATTGCTTAGTGCTCCCGTTTGTCCCGTCTCTATTATATCTAGTGCAGCTTTCCAGCCGCTAGACATATTTGTTACGAGCCAAAATCAAGCATCGCAGTCAAATCAAGTACATCATCACCCTGAGCTGCCTCAGGTAATTCTACCGTAATCTCCTCATTCACATCGTATATAGTCATATCAAAGGACATCTCCCCAGTCTGACCTTCAGCCTCAATAGACATAGTCCCTTCCACTTTTACAAGCATACCTGTCTCAACAGCTAGATACACACTTGCTGAGAGGTCTCCCATATAAGAAGCCATCTCTTCTGCAAAGGCATCATACTTGTGATCAATATCAGCACCATTATCTATTAAATCCGTCGGGAGAGTAACACCCATAGACTCGGAGTATTCCGTGAAATCCATATCACTATCGTCCATAAGTATCATCATTTTCTCTATGAATTGAGCCATATTCGGTACAACCGTCACCTTGTAGCACTCCACCCCCTTCACGATTTGTGTGCCCTCTATTGTTAAATCACATGTCGATTGTAGTACACCCAATATATCAATAAAGCTCTCATCCATAGCTAGAGAACTTGGATCTGGTATTTCCTGTCCTGTCTGGCCAGAAGCAAACTGATTGGCTGCACCAATGAGGTCTACCCTTATCTTGATCCAAGATGTATCACCAGTATCTGTATTTGGAATACCCGCATACAGCACATTATCAACAACGTACATCTGCACCAACTGTGATTCAGAAGACTCGGGAACCGACATTTCCATTACCATACTCATGTCCCCGCTCTCCGAATTCATAGCCATTTCCATACTCACAGAACCATCGTCACTATCATCCCCAGAAGCACTGAATTCCATATTCATATCCATGCGATACGACTGCATTTCTTGAGGGTTGGTCTGGGCTTGTTCTATAAGATCATCAATGGCTGTTGATCCAGAGCCTCCGCAGCCACTGAGGGCCACTACTAGTATAAGAATACAAGCTATTGGCAAAAACCTTTTCACGTACCTACCTCCTAATATATTGATACCCGATCTGTCTTTGTGCAGAGTCTACTCCACTTGAGTAAATACGTTAGTTTACGAAGTCAATAACTATGTAAAAGCCAAATGAATTTAAAGTAACAAATATCAGTCAAATTTAATCTTTACCATCTTCACTATAGCCTTGATCTTCCCCATAATAACTAATACTCCATAACAATCAGTCAGTTAGCCCATCAGGAATGTAGTGTAACCTTCAGTAGTCCGATGAATATCGAAATCCAGGAGACCTAGAGGCTGTATTCCATGTCAACGGACCCTATCGCAATGTTATTGAGAGCACGGGACCAGTGAGTAACACGGGTTATTAGTAAAAGAAACATCCCGTTTCTCAGGAGGATCGGAAGCGACGAGGCAATCTCTCCTCTGGAATGAGATTGCTTCACCTTTGGTTCGCAAAGATGTGACAAACTCGGATTGTTCATCACATAATGTAGTCTAATGTGCAGGGGAAGTTCTGACCTTCCTGGGAAGGGCGAATGAATACACCCATACTATCTTATGGGTAATTAAACTAGGTTAAGTGATGTTATAGGACACACGGAACTCATATATGTGATAGTTAGTAGATATTAATAACAACCATTGACATACAACTAGCTATTATCACCCGATAACGGATTAGCAGAGATTACGATGATTTTTACGAGGAAGTCACGGACCTAATCATTCATTCCATCAAGAGAAAAGCCTGATACATTGTATTAACATATCAGTGCAGCAGAAAAATCAAGAAAACACGAAGATTAGGGGCTTGAGTACAGAGCTGGTATATGGTATATTCAATCTAGTTACTAACCCACACATCCCCAGAATAAAGATTTAGCGGTTTAACTGGTTAGAAAATGGAATGTATTGAGTTCTTCAAATACACCTATACCTATAGTCAATAAGTAATGTTACTAAACCTGATATCTACTCGTACTTGAGGCACATGAATCCTGCGAGGTTAGAATTGCCATACCCTATGATTAGGAGGAAGGTGTTTTCAGTTTCTATCCAAAAACATGACATAGCAAGTAGCACCCCTAGGATCATTCTCCTATCAGCACTCGTACTTCTGACCTATACAAGTGGATGTGTATTATTCTAATAAGCATTAGATAGGGAAGACATATTACTTTATGACTAATCTGCACATTAAAAACCGAATGGCGTAGCTTTCTATATATCCTAAATAGTTATTGTTAACTGAGCTTGATATTGGTTTTGGGTTGCACTAAGGGGTCAGAATATTGAGAATAGCCCTTATTTCTACTTATGGCGTTCGGTGTGGTATAGCAACCTACTCATCTCACTTGGTCAAACAGCTAAGCAAGAACCATGAAGTGACTGTATTTGCAGAAGACTATATAGACAACAAGCAACATGGTTTCCAGCCGGATGTGCAGGTGATCCGATGTTACAATAGGAAATCTCCATCCGATAGGTTGGTACGTTGTCTCCGAAGGAATCACTTCGATGTCATTCACATCCAGCATGAGTATGGCATATTTCGCAATATGTATCTACAGCTATTGAATATCACCAATAACAACCTTGGAACGACATTCATGACCTCACATACTGTGAACGCCTTAGACACTCAATTCACCCTTAGACGGTGTGCAGACCATATCATCGTACACAACGAGGCGAGTAAGCGACACCTGACTCAGGAGTGCGGATTACGCGGTGATACTACACAAGTGATTCCTCATGGAACATTGTTACTCCCATCAATTTCTAAGGAAGTCTCAAGGCTAAGACTTGGGCTTCCTACCAAAGATAGAATCGTTCTCACACATTCCTTTATTGAGAGACGAAAGAATCTGGATATAGTGATGAGCGCTGTAGCAGAATTACAGGGAGAGACGCCAACCCACTATGTCCACGCTGGAGGGCTTCATCCCTATGCAGACATTGAAGAATATGCGTATGCAGAGTCACTAAAAATGCAGCCTAAGGCGCTTGGAATTGAACCTGTAGTTCATATAATAGATAGGTTTATACCTGATGATGAGTTAGCATACTACTTGTCAGCAGCGGATATTATTGTGGTCCTGGAGAAAACATCATATCCAGAGCTTCGTGCTTCAGGCATCATGCATACTATCGTTCCAGGATCAGTGATAGTGGCGTCCAACATAACGGAGTTCGATGAATTTCCAGATGATACGGTTTATAAAGTAGGAATCAACACAGAGGCACTGGCTCATGCAATGCAACAAGTTTTTACCGACCCCAAACTAAAACATATCCTGTCAAACAACCTTCTGCAATATGCCAAAGCTTCATCATGGGAAAACGTTGCTGAATATCATATAGCTGCCTATCAGAACTCACTAGATCTCAAAGTCAACAAGCACAACGAGAGACAATGTCCTCATCCAAATAGACACAACAAGCAGCTGTCCTCAGACAGATGACTATTTCTTCAAACTAATGGGAATGGCGTTCAGCCATGGGTGGTCAGCATTCGGTTTAGACTGAGTGCTGATAGCCGATGGCTGAACGCCTTACTTCCTACCTTTCGTACCTAAGTTATAGCATACTCAATTCCAATTATGTAATGATTAGTTTATTTACTAATGGTCTCATAATTAAATGGACGCACTCTTTAGCTTTGAAATGAGTCATTTCAAGTATGCGAGATACCCACATAAAGCTAATTTGTTGGTTCAGATTATTATGAGACTATTAGTACTATATGCTACTGGTATAGTGTTCAAGACAAAGCCCCGAAATTACATCCCCCCGTCAGGAAATTAGTTCACGTTCACCATGCCCCCCAAGTGATCGTGATTTGAGACAATTCGTTCGTTGCGAGCACGAAATCCGTGAGGGACACGGTTTATTAGGAAAAGAAACCTCCAGTTTCTTAGGAGAGATTTCCCTACAAATGTATTAAAAGAATGCCAGACTAAGGACTAGTCGGCATGATTGCTTCACCGATGATATCCACTCCCGTCTTCATTCTTATTTCTTCTGGAATCAAGTCACCCACTTTTGCCGTGGCTGCACAGATAACAGTGTCGGCTGCTCCATAATAGACTATGATCTCGTCCCCCACATCCAATAATTCCTTATCTTGCCGCGCTACTGCACCACAAGTAAACACCACATTGGGGATCCAGGACTTGCCATGCTCACCAACTTCATAGGTCGCTAACGGTTCTAATATAGCATTAGGTGAACGATAGATAATCTTTGCTGGATCATTAAGATCCACCACCATGACCCCCAACCGATAGACATGTGCGAAATCTACACCGTGATAAATCAATAACCACCCATACTTTGTCTTAAGTGGTTGGGCACCAGCCCCCACCTTCACTCCATCCCAGGTTACACCTGAACGCGGTCCTGTCAATATTTTGTGGCCTTTCCTCGACCAAGGTGCATCTATGGTTTCAGAGTAGGATATCCATACACTAGGTTCAATGCGATGATACATGACGTATTTCCCATTGAACTTCTCAGGGAAAAGCACAGCATCTTTATCAGCATACCCAGGAAAAGGTTGTCCATGCCTCTCCCATCTATCCCAACGATGATTCAGAAAATCCCCTATATCAATTGAAGCAATGGCGATTTGTGCTGCTATATGACTAAAGGCAGTGTATAGCATGTATACCCGGTTATCGATCACCACAATCCTAGGATCTTCACATCCTTTGCTCTCCTCCTCAACAGCTGGCCCATACACCGGATAAGGGAGTCGTTCACTTATGTGGATACCATCAGAGCTCTCGGCAAGACCTATCCTGGATATAGAATCCTCCCCATAGGCACGATATAGGAGATATGTAATCCCCTTTATAATCACTGCTCCACAATTAAGTACATATTTAGACTCCCAGGTATGATCTGATATCGGTTGAAGTATTGGATTCTCTTTCACCCTACTAAGCACACCAGCTTCGGGTTGTTCCATAGCTAAAGGCTGTGCAGGTAATACCTTTGTCGTTTCTCTCCCTAGCGGCAATACTATATATGAGAGATCCTCCGATTCCCGGCCTTGCCCCATAAGCTCCACGATCTTTCCATCCAAGCGATTCTCATCACCACCAATCACCTCAAACAAGCGCAAGAGAAATTCACGTGATGCCCAGTCTCTCTCCACATGCACAGATAAAGGCGTTGGGACACCCCTCCCCCCCCTGGCACTGTAACTCGACCAACTCCAACAAGAGCATGGAATGAACTTACCTCCCGTTGTAGTCCAGGCAATATGGTAACAATCAGTGGCATGTTTAAGCATGCTTGCCAAATGTTTAAACTTTTCATGATGCACCATATCTTGCACCATCATTCTTAGCCGCTCGACAAGAATTCTCTGATTCTTATCCTCAAATATGTTATGAGCAGATAGTGGCTCCCTTCCCCAATGCCCTTCGATAGAATTAATCACTTTTCTGCCGAACTCCTTCTTTTCTTCGGCAAATATACGCCACATCTCGCCAAACCGCTCACCTTCGACAATATTCTTACAGACAAGTGTTAGATAACGCGTCTTAGGAAATTCGCCTCCCACTCCCTTGGGAAGGTTTGTAACCATAATCCGACCACTCAGCATATCTACTTCCGAAACACCTCTCGACTCAAGTAACAAAGGAAATCTATCGTAATCTACCACCAAAGGCTTTAGTGAATCTAAAGTAAAATGATCTGGTCGCGCGTTACTCCTAATCCACGCCCATATCCTTGCCCGATGCTCCATTTCTTCAGAAAGTCCAGCCAGAGCTAGGATGTCATTCGGAGCATATACCTTCTCAAGTTTTGACAGTGTGATCGGTCCCAATTTGAGCAGTAGATTAGAAGGTGGATACCGTCTAAGAAGCCAGGAAATAACATCAGGTTGAAGCATATATCCTTGCTCATAAGGCAATCTACTAAAAACGGCATCTACAATCGAATCAACTCCATCCTGCATAGTGACATCTCCAGAAAGTAATGCCTCATCAAGATCTACTTCAAGATCCCTCATGAAATGCTTTACTTCATAGACGACCTCTCGTGTATCAGCTCCATACGGTACACCCAGCGTACCATGGACAAAATGCTCAAATCCTTCCTTCAGATGCCCCACGATTTCCCGATGAACAACATCTACTCGAGCTATCTCTCCATTCGGAGCAGTGATTTCATGCGGCATTATTAGTGCCACACCTGGGACAAACTCCCTACATGTTACATTGGGAAGCATGGGAAGAAAGGCTTCCTCCTTCTCTGTCCACCTGGTCATGAATTCAGACCGTTGTCTCACAAACTCACTGACCTGATCTTCAATCCACCCCTCAGCCTGCGATTGCACAATAGGTTTGGCCTCATCATGAGGAATCCTCGATAAACGGCTCTCGAGAAATCGGACCTGGTTTGCGAAACTAGCGAGTCTACCATCATAAATTGGCACGAACGCGCTAAGTAAATCCTCTTTGTCGATATCACTAGCAAAGTTAAACGCACAGGCAAAATGATAGACTGTACGAGCCCATGTCTCAGTATTAAGAGAGAACTTCTCATCATCAGTCTCGGCCAGAGCTTCTAGTGTCTTGCATAGGTCTGGAGGCAAGATCCTTTCACATACGGTATGGTCATAACGATTAAAGCCTTTTCTATACCTTGCCATCAGCCATATAGAATTCAACCGACTTTCAATAGGCCCCCGTCTCTCAGTATCCACAATCTCATCAACAGTACGAAGTATATGCCCTCTCTCCTGCCACCAGTCACTATGCAATACAATACATTCAAACAAGGTTTTTGCCACTTCCCTTAGAGATACTTCCATCTTCCCGGGGGACGACTTGTGTAACCTGACACCCATATCAACTTCACATATCTTGACGTCACCAGTGATCGCACAAGTGACCATCCACAGATCCGTACCAAGTCCTCTGGTCTCGCTGAACCAGGCACCCGGGCTATTTAGGCAAAGATCCAGACTTGACCTGGACATGGCAAATTCTATTCCAAGAGGATCATGTATCTTCACTCCATAGACACCTGCAATTAAAGGGTAAGCTAGATGTCTAGCAGTTGGCACCTCAAAGGAATGCCTATTGAATCTCGATACAGCAAGTCCATAATCATCATTGCGTATTGGAGATAGAATTCGATGGACCCAATCAGGGCTCATTCCCTTGTTTCCAGAGTTTGAGCTCTTCCTGCTTATCAGGTCAGCCTCAAATATGGCAATATCGGAACGTAGCAAGCTTGCTATCTCCATAATGGCTCGCAGACTCCACCCCTTACCACTCACCTTCTTACTGTTCATCAGGAATGAAATCCGCGATATATTTCCTTCACGAGGAAGACCTCGTATCACCTCCAAGGTCGTACTTCCAGCTGCATCTCCAACACATACCACCACACACTTGTTGTCTGGATAGTACTTCCTTAGTCCATCCTCCACAGTAAGCAGTAAACCTGCAATAGTATCCATCTCTTTCCAAAATGGGATACCCACTACAATGTCTGCAGTTCCAATTGCTTCTATCTCTTTTAATGCATTTCGCAAGGATTCGCGATATTCCTCCTCAACAGGGGAACTCTTACTTGTCATCCATATCACCCCCAATGTACATAGTAGACTTCTTTGCTGTATTATCAGGGTTGAGTCACGCCAATAAAAAGGGGGGCAAGTTAAGAAACAAGCCCCCACACGCCTATATATCTAAGTTTATACTATAAGAATATGCGAAAATAGACTTAAGAAAACGCTTAGCTATGAGACCCACCACTGGGAGTCACATTACTGATATATTTAAAACAAACGATAGAATAGAATCATATTACCTGCCTAAGCCCTGTCACGAACGATTTTACATTTGATATTGGATTATCCCCCGCGAGTAATTGAATAATGCGGCTACCCACTATAACACCATCCGCGATAGATGCCACATGCCTTGCTTGTTCGGTTGTCGATATACCAAAACCTACGCACAGTGGCAGAGTAGTCTTTTGCCTAACCCTATAGACAAACGCATCTAGATCGGATGAGAGTTTTTGCCTGGCACCAGTTACTCCAGCCAAGGAAACAAGATAGACAAAACCACTAGATCTCCTTGTGACAAGATCGATCCGCTCCTCTGTACTTGTGGGTGCAAGCAAATATGAGAGATGCAACCCATACTTACGACTGAGCTGTTCCAACTCGTTTCCCTCCTCTGGGGGTAAATCAGGGATGATGAATCCGTCAACTCCCGCTTCGTTTGCCGTACAACAGAACGAATCCAGCCCAAACCTGAGTATCGGATTGTAATAGCTCATAAACACTATGGGCACTTTGGTACGAGTTCGTAGTTTAGCCGCTACTTCAAGGCAGACCTCCGGTGTGACACCATTGAGTAAAGCCCGATAGCTAGCTTCTTGAATAGTCGCTCCATCGGCTAATGGGTCGGAGAAAGGAATACCAAGCTCGATGATATCACAACCACAATCCGCTAGAAGCGGCACAGCTTCTAACGTCGTCTCTACGGACGGATAGCCCACCGTAAGATAAGCTATAAGGGCTTTATGCGTAAACGCAGATGCAATACGATCTATCATCCTAATTCCAATTCCTGTAATACAATATGAAGGTCTTTATCCCCACGTCCCGATAGATTCACTACTATGAGTGTATCACTAGGCAAATCACCCGCAAGCTTCATCGCGTAATAGACTGCATGCGACGACTCTAATGCAGGAATTATGCCTTCGGTTTCCGAGAGAGTCTGGAAAGCCCCTAGCGCTTGACCATCATTAACAACTACATATTCCGCCCTGCCGATATCTTTATAGTAGCTATGTTCAGGGCCAACTCCAGGATAGTCCAAGCCAGGGGCAATACTATGAGTGCACATTATCTGACCATGCTCATCTTGCAGCAGATAGGTCTTAGTGCCATGTAACACGCCAGTACTTCCTTTAGCTAGACTGGCAGAATGCTGCCCATGAGAGAGAGATTTCCCCGCAGCCTCTACACCCACCATTTTTACTTCCATTGAATCTTCAAAGGGATAGAATATCCCCATAGCATTACTCCCCCCACCAACACAGGCAACCACATAGTCAGGCAGACGATGATACCTCGACATCATTTGCCTTTTTGCCTCCTTACCAATCACAGATTGGAAATCACGGACAATCTTAGGATATGGGTGAGGACCAACTACGGATCCAAGAAGAAAATACGTGTTGGTGACATTGGTCACCCAATCACGAATAGCTTCGTTGATCGCATCTTTGAGAGTACGGCTACCCGCATCGACCGCACACACCTCAGCACCAAGCAGTTTCATTCTAGCCACATTCTCAGACTGACGTTCTACATCTTCCTGTCCCATATAGACTACACACTCCAAACACAGGAGAGCACATGCTGTAGCCGTTGCTACTCCATGCTGCCCAGCTCCGGTCTCTGCCACAATACGGGTCTTCCCCATATATTTGGCTAGTAATGCCTGTCCCAAGGCATTGTTAATCTTGTGTGCACCAGTATGTGCTAGGTCTTCACGTTTGAGAATTATGGTTGCTCCACCAACCTTCGCTGTCAGTTGATTGGCCTGGTACAAAGGTGTAGGACGTCCAACATAATCGCACTGTAATGACTTAAGTTCTGCTTTGAACGAGGGCATAGAGGTAGTCTCTTGGTAACATTGCTCCAATTGGCTTAGAGCGCTCATCAGCGTCTCTGGAACAAACCTTCCCCCGTAGGGACCAAAATACCCTCGTCGATCTGGCGATTTCAATATCGCGTCTCCTTAAATCTAATCCTTAATAAAGGTGATCCACCTCAACTATGTTCTGATTTGCGTTACGAATAATACCTCATACCATAAAAATTGTCCTTAAGACTCGGGGAATGGTCCACTTCTTTACATCATTACGATTTCCACAATCATGCTCATCTTAATAATCCTCTATGGTGTCTACAAATTGTCAATATGAATAACCGAAATAGCTACGCATTTCTTGCAGCTTCTAGAAATGCACGGAGTTTGACGTGATCTTTCTTGCCGGGCTCACTCTCCACCCCACTGGAGACATCTACAGCATATGGGCCAACAGTCTTTATGGCAAGTTGCACGTTTTCAGGAGTCAACCCACCAGAAAGGATAATACGACCATAAGGCACAGCCTTTTTCGCAATACCCCAATCAAACACCTGGCCTGTGCCCCCCTGTCTCTCTGGGCTATACGCATCCAAGAGATATGCTACAACCTTATAATTAGTTAGGGAATTCAATACAGAATCATCCTTCACTCTAAAAGCCTTTATCACCCTCGGTGATAGCTCACGGCAAAGCTCTGAGCTCTCTGAACCATGCAGCTGTACCAAATCCAATCCACATAAAGATATTGAATCTCTGATAATATCCAAATCCTCATCAACAAAGATACCAACCTTGGAAACAAACGGAGGTAACTCCTTCACTATACGGAGAGCATCTTGTATAGCTACCTGCCTTGGGCTTGGTGCAAAGACAAACCCTAAAGCCTCCGCTCCCAATTCGATAGCAGCCAAGGCATCATCAACATTCGTTATACCACATACTTTAACCTTCAATTCACCGCGCTCCCCATCAACTCCTCGATCTTGGCACCAGGGTCTGAACTTGTCACTAGAGATTCACCTACCAACACCGCATGAACACCAGCCAGCCTTAATTGTTCAATATCTTTATGTGTCTTGATGCCACTCTCACTGACTACGGTAACTGTAGATGGTAGCAGTGGAAGAAGGTCAAATGTAGTCTGCAGATCAACAGTAAAATCTGCCAGGTTCCGGTTGTTGATTCCAACCAGCTCGGCACCTGAAGCCAGTGCCACCTCTAATTCAGCTCGATTGTGTATCTCTACTATAGCAGCCATACCCAAGCTGTGAGCCAAATCCCGCAGCATTTCGATCTTATCAGGTTGCAGAATAGCGGCAATTAGAAGTATGGCATCAGCTCCATAGAGCCTAGCCTCATATACTTGATAGGGATCGATGATAAAATCCTTACGCAGCATTGGGAGTTCAACAACCCTACGTGCAATAGCCAAGTCATCCAGGCTACCCTTGAAGAATGTTGGCTCTGTTAGAACTGATATGGCACTGACCCTTGCCCTAGCATAACACACAGCAATATGTGCCACATCGAGGCCGGGACAAATCTCCCCCTTAGAAGGGGAGGCCTTCTTTATCTCAGCAATAAGATCAATCCCCTCACCCTGTAGTGACTGGGTGAAATTATTAGTACAACAACACCCGCTTAGAGATTCTTTGATACTGGAAAGTGGGGCTCTTTGTTTGTGTTTGGCTACCCGTTGTCGAGTGTCCTCCACTATACGGTCTAAAATCAATTTACACTCCGACGTATGACTAAATCACACAATCCCTTGTTACTCCATCGTCATACCAAATCACCCACATCATTACATACCTAATACAGCATGAAATCACCTATACCCCCAAGGGATCTCTAAAGTAAAGGTTGTACATATTCTGTTTTGTATCCACTTTAGAAACTATTGGTAAGCCTAACAAGGCTTTCAAGTTTCTCAGCCGCTTGTCCCGAATCGATCGCTCGAGCCGCAGCATGGAATCCTTCTTTTATGTCAGATACATGACCAGCGATTGCCAGTGCTGCAGCAGCATTAAGTAGCACGATATCACGCTGCGGCCCTGGTTTGCCTTGCAACACATCCTTGGCTATTTGAACATTCTCCTCAATGCACCCCCCCTTAAGCTGCTCCATATCAGGAACCACAATTCCCATTTGTGCCGGATCAAAATAGAATGTTCTTTGCTCTCCATTACGTAGGCAAGTGACCTTATTCACACCTGTTGTCGACAGTTCATCTAATCCATCCGCACCATTCACAACAAGTACACGATGCGATCCCAACCGATTAAGCACTTCGCACATAACTTCAGTCAGTTTAGGATCATACACTCCAAGCAACTGAATGGGAGCAGAGGCGGGATTGGATAATGGCCCGAGTATGTTGAAGATAGTCCTGATACCCATCTCTTTTCTTGTAGGTGCAGCGTGTTTCATAGCTGGATGCAAACTTTGTGCAAACAGAAATCCAATACCCACTTCATCAATACATCTGCCCATTTGTTCTGGGGTAATATCGATCCTCACAGACAACGCATCAAGCAGATCAGCACTGCCACATTTACTGGATACGGCACGATTACCATGCTTGGCAACAGGTAGACCAGCGCCATCCACAACAAAAGCCGCGATCGTAGATATATTGAATGTGCCAACCCCATCCCCACCAGTACCACATGTATCCACTAGAGGTGACCTATTAGACTTCACCTTAATGGAATGTGCACGCATAGCTCTGGCACACCCTGCTATCTCATCAATCGTCTCGCCCTTTAATCTTAAAGCAGTAAGGAAGCTTCCCATCTGGCTGGGAGTGGCTTCTCCCTCCATTATCTCTCTCATCACCATCTCAGATTCTTGCTCACTGAGATCTTCTCTAGTTACAACCTTAGCTATAGCTTCACGTATCATAAGTTTTACCTTTCACGCTATCCGGTTTTCTGCCATACGAATTGCGGCCTCCGCAGCCTTAACTTTGTTCAAAGTCTCGTGATATTCAAGCAGCGGATCGGAATCGGCAACCACACCAGCCCCCCCTTGAAGATAGACAGTGTCACCAATCATAACAATGGTCCGGATAGTGATGCAGGTATCCATATTACCACTGAACCCAAAGTATCCTACAGCACCAGCATAGGGTCCCCGCTTAATCCCTTCCAATTCAGTAATGATGTCCATAGCTCGAATCTTGGGTGCACCAGTGACCGTGCCAGCAGGAAAGCATGCCCTAAGCAAACTAAAAGCATCGTACCCACCCCGTAGGTCTCCCTTTACCGAAGACACTATGTGCATTACATGTGAGTACCGCTCAATGCCCATATACAAAGGCAAGGTAACGCTACCATAATTGCATACCCTACCGATGTCATTTCGACCAAGATCCACCAACATAACATGCTCTGCTAGCTCCTTGGGATCGGACAGGAGACTTTCACACAAAGCACTATCCTCTTCATCATCCTTCCCCCTAGGTCTCGTACCTGCTATTGGTCTGGTCTCCGCCTTGCCATCTTCAAGTTTCACAAGCGTCTCAGGCGAAGAACCTATTAGTTGGAAATCACCAAAATTCAGGTAAAACATATATGGGGATGGATTCAATCTTCGCAAGGATCGATATATGTCGAAGGGATTCGCCCAAGTCTGGCGATACAGACGCTGTGAGGGTACAACCTGAAGTATATCCCCCGCATATATATACTCCTTCCCAGCTTTCACCATATCCATAAACTGGGTTTGCGAAAAATTGGATGTTAGCTCAGGAGTTGTTTTCGGGGAAACCAAATGGTTCAATTGCAGCTTCGAAGATAGGCCATGGCCAAGGACCTCAACCAGCGAATCAATTCTATCTATAGCCTCATTATAGGTCATAGCCCCAGGAAGCACATTGCAGACTATCTTCATACAATGCTGTAAATGGTCAAAAATCACTAATGTATCTGTGAATAAGAAAACACTATCGGGTAGGGCAAGGTTATCTCTTGTGCATGCATCCAATCCTTCAAAAAAATGTACGACGTCGTACGAGATATACCCAACAGCTCCCCCAAAGAATCTAGGGAGACCGGGAATCCTTGCCACTGGAGGCCTTATTAATAGTTGCTGAATTAGATGAAGAGGATCAGGGCCTTCGGATGAATCCGCTAAGGTCACTCTTTGCTCCGAACCATTTCGACAAATAAATCCCTCATTACCTGATGTCTTTACAACAAGATATGGATCAAATCCTATAAAAGAATATCTACCAATACTCTCCCCTCTCTCTATACTCTCCAATAAAAAACAAGGGGGGTTCTTACGCAGCTTGAGGAATACAGATATCGGAGTTTCCAGGTCCGCAGGAAGTTCACGTAATACTGGCACAAGACAACCAGCGTCTGCAAGACGTTCAAAAGTATCCTTATCTGGTATATACATAAAAAGAAACTCCTCAAGCAACCTAGGAAAGTAGCAAACCAACCAATCATAAAAAACTGAGGGATCTACTGTTAATAACATGCGGAAAATATCACTTCAGAAGACCCTTGTCAAACAAGAATAGTTGATATCGTTGATTTTGGCACCTTAAAGTATTAGAATGCCTGGTATCATTCTCTAGGGCTATTATATTCTACATATATGCTCTCACCCATTTAAGCCTCTGTATCAAATGCGGACAGACCAAGGGAGCGATGAATTCCAAAATGTATCGAATCTGATTCTAATAGAATTCCACGAAAGAGGAGATGATCATGGGGACAGAAAAAGTATCCCAGTATATCACTAATACCACTTACGATAAAATCCCCCCAGATGCGTTAGCTAGTGCAAAGCAAGCAATACTAGACTGCCTCGGAGTTACATTAGCAGGGTGCGATGATCCTGGTAGTAAGATCGTCACTGAATTCGCAAAAGAACAAGGTGGCATAGCTGAAGCAGGTGTCATAGGGGGTGGTTTCAAAGTCCCAGCAGTAGAGGCTGCATGGGTAAACGGAACAATCGCCCATGCACTGGATTATGACGACTATTCCACAGCATTCATGGCACACCCTACTGTCGCACTTCTCCCTGCAGCACTGGCTGTATCAGAGAAATCCCATCTATCAGGAAAAGACGTATTGCTTGCATATATCGTGGGATTCGAAGTGGGGGCTGCTGTAGCACCCATTTGTGTTATGCAAAGCTATCTGCTGGGATGGCATTCGACTTCGGTAATGGGAACAATCGGTGCCGTCGCATCTTGTGCAAAACTGCTGAACCTTAGCGTTGAACAGACAAGCATGGCACTAGGAATTGCTTCATCCATGGCCAATGGTATGAAGGAAAACTTTGGGACAATGACCAAACCACTACATGCTGGTAATGCCGCACGTAATGGTGTATTGGCAGCACAGCTTTCACAAAAGGGATTCACTGCATCCGAGAACATACTAGAAGGGCAACAAGGATTTTGTAGAATATTCGCTGGTGGAGCGGAGATCGATGGAGCAAAGATTGGAGAGTCAATAGGTCAACAATACACTATCATTGGTGGTCTATCTATGAAACCCTATCCATCTTGTGCAGGTACGCATGCTACTATAGATAGTGCCGTTTATCTTCATGGACAACGAGAGATTAGAGCTGAGGATATCGAAGAGATCGAGATGAGGACAAGCCCAGGTGTGGCCACCGCATGCATTCACTCCAATCCTCAGACTGGATTGGAAGGTAAGTTCAGCAATCAGTATTGTGTGGCAAGGGGGCTTCTGGACGGAGAAGTTGGGCTCAGACATTTCACCGATGATATGGTGAAAGACCCCGTAATACAATCCCTAGTCCAAAAGGCAAAATATGCACATACCCCAGAGATGGGAGCATCCTTCGGTTCAGAAGTGGTTGTGAAATTCCGTGACGGTTCTACGGTATCCTATAAAGTCGATAGCCCAAAAGGTTTTATTACTAATCCAGTAACCATCGACGACACTATTGTCAAGTATAAGGATTGTGCTTCGTTAGCCCTTTCGAGTGATGACGCACAACGTTCTTTAGACCTTATCATGAACCTAGAGGACCTAGCAGACATAGGCACCTTGATGGATATTCTTGCTAAAAAGGCTAAGTAGCCTGCCACCTAGACCTAATGGCCAGGCTGACGTTCAGAGTATCTAGCAACGCTTGATGGAGGGGAGATAGAAAATGGATGAAATAATGGAACAGAGAATCGCGGAGCTTAGGCGAGTCAAAGAAAGTGCCCTTCAGGGTGGTGGGCCAGCAAAAATCGCACGTCAAAAAGAACGCGGTAAGCTTCTTGCTCGTGAAAGACTTGAGATGCTTCTAGACCCAGGAAGCTTCAATGAATCGCTAATGCTCACAGGGCACATCCAGGGAGACGCAGGTGATGGCATTGTAGCTGGGTATGGGACAATTAATGGCAGACAGGTCTGCGTCTTTTCTCAGGATGCGACGATCCAGGGAGGATCAATTGGTAACCTCCATGGCTTTAAAATGACCAGAACCATTGAGAGAGCGTTAGAAATGAGAGTCCCTCTCATTTCACTAGGTGATTCACCTGGCTATCGAAATCCCAAAATGTCTCAACTACTTAGCAGTCAAGGGGCCGGGGGAATGGATGTCGGTGAAGAAATGACTATGGCTACAGCTATAGGCGAAAAGAACATGTTCTTTGCCAACGTTCAAGCATCTGGCGTGATACCTCAAATCTCAGCTGTTCTCGGTAGTTGTGGTGGAGTATCTGTATACTCACCAGCACTCATGGATTTTATATTCATGGTAGATAGTATTAGCCATATGTTTATCACGGGACCTCGGATTGTTAAATCTGTAATGGCAGAAGACCTCACTATGGAAGAGCTCGGTGGAACAAAGATACATTCCAAGCTCTCAGGTGTTTGTGATCGCAGGTTTAAAACCGAAGAAGAATGCTTCGCGAACATAAAGAAACTCTTGTCCTACCTCCCATCCAATTGTGATGAATCTCCTCCATGGGTTAACACAGGTGATGATCCCAATAGGGTTGACGAAACGATCCAAGACATCATGCCTGCCGACGCTAACAAACCCTTTGATATGCACCTCATAATTAAACGTATAGTAGATAATGGCGATTTCTATGAAATCAAGCCAGAGTTTGCAGGGGAGATGATAGTAGGTTTGGGCAGGCTAAATGGCCATGTCGTCGGAATCATTGCAAACCAACCTATGGTACGAGCAGGCAGCTTGACAGTAGATAGTTCGACCAAAGAAGCTCGGTTTATGAGGTTCTGTGATTGCTTCAACATCCCACTTGTGATGTTGGTTGATACTCCAGCCTACCAACCCGGATCTCAGCAAGAACAAGCAGGAATTATTCGACATGGAGCAAAGGTGCTCTATGCCCTCTGCGAAGCCACCGTTCCCAGAATCAGCGTAATATTACGCAAAGCCTATGGAGGAGGCAACTTAGGAATGGGCTCTATACCAGGCATGGGAACCGACTTCATGTATTCATGGCCAACAGCGGAGATGGGCGTTATGGGAGCAGAACAAAGCGTAGACCTGTTCTTTGGCCCACAAATTGCCGCAGCACCAGATCCCGTTGCATTCAAACAGCAAATGGTAGATATGTATAAAGGCGTGATGGGTAATCCCATATTTATGGCATCCTTCAACCCCTTCACCGAGGATGTTATCGAGCCTAAGGACACCAGAAGGATCTTGATAAGATCATTAGAGATCCTAAAGTCAAAAAAGATCTCTCGCCAACCCAAACGCCATGGCAATATACCCCTATAATTGGTGGACATCCTAGGAGCAATTTCCATCTAGTGACTTTGGCTGAAAGAAGAGAGCTTTGACTATGGATTTTGAGACTTTGTTCCTTAAGAAGGAAAATCATATTGCGACAATTACGTTGAATCGTCCTGCAAGACGGAATGCTCTTAATCTCCAGATGATCCAAGATGTTGTGGCAGCCTTAGATGATGTTCAGGCAGACGACAGCCTGAGAGTTCTAATAATAACCGGAGCGGGGAAAGGATTCTGCTCCGGTGCAGACATAGATCCTGCATCTATGGGTAGCGGGACCCCAGGACAAATGAACATTGAGACAATGCGTAGATCACCTATGATTCAATCTATGCATAAACTCATTCTTGGTTTATACAAAGTGAAGATACCTACTATAGCCATGGTGAACGGATCCTGTGTTGGAGCTGGTTTCGAGATTGCACTCTTATGCGATATGAGGGTGGGATCAGAACATTCCAAGTTCATGTGTGGATTCGTCAAATTAGGGTTATATCCATTCTCAGGCACATGGTTATACCCTAGAGTCATGGGGCTAGCCAAAGCATACGAAATACTCTATACAGGTGATACTCTTGATTCCCAAGAGGCTTTCCGGATTGGTGTTCTTAACAAACTAGTCCCTGCCGATAGGTTAGAAGAAGAGACTATGACTCTTGCCAATAAGATAGCTAAAGGTCCACCTATAGTTATCCGGTTTATGAAGTCTCAAATACGACAGGCCGTTACCATGGACCTTGAGACAACCCTAGATGTAGCAGCTACCTATGAAGGGGTTATTTCCACTACAAGCGATCTTATAGAAGGCATCAGCGCACGCTTCGAAAATAGGGAACCGCATTTCCAGGATATGTAGAAGGGCCTTTTTAAAATAAAAAGAGCCAACCCTAGGGTTGGCTCTTTTCTTATATCAAGCAGGTAATATAGGTAAGCGCTCAGGTTACTAAGGGAAGAAGCTTTGTTTCTCTTTGTAAACAACAACAACAACCGGGCGGTGTCGCCCGACCTGCGAAAAGCACAAAAAGCCCCCCATTGGTAAATACAAGATAGAAAAAAACCCGCTTAATCTCAACCCACAGTATATCTTAGAGATTATTCTCTCGTATCACTCAGTGAAAAATATGAGCCTATAGTTTGTGCGATTTACTCAGGGAACAGTCTTTCTATCAACTATAGGAGGTTTCTGTCCCGATAATTCCTGTACTTGCCGAGGATCTCCCTTGCCTATATATCGAGGGCAATCACCAACATCCATCGATGACTGGGTTGGCCGAGACATCCAATATTCGCATCTCTCATCCTTCTCCCTCGTGACACAATCCCCCTTTGTAGGATCGTCTGGCAGAGGAAAGAAACTCTTACATTCTTCACAAGTTGCCATTATCTATCATTCCCCTTTCTTTATTTTTTTTCCTAAGGCTTTCAAGCCCCAGGCACCTGCATCGCCAACCTTCTCGTCCTCGGCAAATTCATCACACTCTGTCAGCTTCTCACACTTTGGACACTTCCGATAGCTCCTACGGAAGCCCGCTTCTACAGGTCCAATATACTTGAACTCTGCTCGAGATGCTTCATGGCCACACATAGCACATTTCATCTTTCCTCAACTCCCACACATGCTCTCTTAACAGAATACAAGCCAGCTCCCATCCTAGCCTCCCACAGTAACTTCTGCGGCATAGGGTTCAAATATCCCAAGTAGTTCAAGTAGCCGTTCCTCGTTATAACCTTCTCCTGCAGGGAATGGATAGTCTATACCAAACAACCTGTACTTAGCTCCAGCCCAAGGATGATATGGTAATAAATCAACACCTTGTATACTTTCGCCCAATGATTGCACAAATTGTGCTGTTGCAAGCAGGTTTTCATTAGTATCATTGATACCCGTAATGATCGGCACACGTATCCTGATCTTCTTCTTTCTCTCCGCCACTTTCTTAAGATTGTCCAGAATCAACTCATTACCTACCCCTGACCAATCTTTATGAGCAGCTGAATCCATATGCTTAATATCCCATAGGAAAAAGTCAATATAATCGATCATTTTTTCCAAGGTTTCCCAAGGAGCATAACCACTAGTGTCTAAACAAGTATTGATTTCCCTTGCTTGGGCCGCTTGCAGCAAGCTCAACGTGAAATCTGGCTGAGCTAACGGATCTCCACCAGAAAGTGTCATCCCCCCACCAGAGTTCTTATAGAAAGGCTTATCCTTTTCTACCTCAGTAATTACTTCCCCCACCGTTACATATCTACCGTAAACCACCAGAGCCCTATAACGGCAAAAATCCGTACACTGTAAACAATACGTACAACGCCCCTTGTCCACACTTGGCTTGGTTGGTTCAGGTAGAGTAATCGCACCGGACGGACACTTTTCTATACAATCTCCACAACCAATGCAATTTGGATGGTATGGAAATACCTCTGGATTACGCCTAACACCTTCCGGATTGTGACACCACCGGCAGTTCAGTACACATCCCTTGAGAAATACATTTGTTCGAATCCCAGGACCATCACAAAGAGAATAGAACTGTATATTGGTTATTATCCCTATTTTGTTGTCTAGTTCATCAATTCTCGATGCCACGAGGATGCACCTCCATAGCAATCACCATAACTCCAATAGTCATGATAATACAAACAACTCAGTCAAATGACAATAGAACTAGCCTTTGTAATAAAGTGTATCGGATATTACAAACCTAAAATCAGCCTAACGACTTTTATAAGGAGTTGAATTCGTGAGGGTATTTAGCCGCCTATAGTAGTCTCAATGCCATAAGATTGGAGGATTTCTACCACCGGGCCAACATCTTCTTTGGCCATACTCTTGATATCAGCATACTGCCAATCCAAACCCAACTGTTCATACTTGGATGCACAGTAATTATGGAACGGCAACACATCAACCGCCTCAACACTGGAACCCAACTCTTGGGCAAACTCCCCTAGGGCTTCAATATTTTCATCCGAATCATTAAACCCTGGAACAAGTGGCAATCGTAATCGCAATGTTGCGCCCTTAGCCGCAAGCCTTCTGGCATTTTCTAGTACTAGATCATTCGGCACGCCAGTTGCCTGGCGATGCATTTCAGAGTTCATGTGTTTGATGTCATAGAGGAATAGATCAACGTATTCCGAAAGTTTTTCAAGGTCTTCCCACTTACAATAACCACAGGTATCAACACATGTGTTAATACCATACTGTCTCACGCCCTTTAGTATCTCGATAACATCATCTAGCCGTGTCGTAGGCTCCCCTCCTGATATCGTCACACCACCACCGGAATTAATATAGAAACTAAAGTCCTTTGCTGCTTCCTTTACTAATTCCTCCACACTCCAAGGCTGACTTGCAGGAACAAGAGCATCATAAATACAAGCATCAACACACTTCATACACCGAGTGCAACGATCTCTATCAATCTTCTGATAATTACTGCCCTCTTGTTGTGACTCTTCCGGGGGTATGGGTGCATATACCGCTTGCTCATCGCAAACCTCATAACAACGCCCACACTGAACGCACTTCATCCTCTTATAATATATTTCTTGGTAGGAATGAATACACTCTGGGTTATGACACCACCAACACCTTAGGGGACAACCCTTGATGAATACCGTAGTCCGTATTCCAGGGCCATCCTGAATCGACCACCCTTGAACATTGGTAATTAACATCGAGTGTTCGGACATATCTACCCCATCCCCTTCACACCATCAACTCAACTAAACGATGTAGCATGTAGCTAAAGATACCATAATCCTAATTGCATGTCAAACTTATCCATCGTAGATTATGCTATTCTACCCTGTCTCAATTTGCTTCAGCAAATGATACCTTATGTCATCACCAGTCTAGTCATTATTTATAGATTCAACCTTCCTTGTAGCGACCATGGTCCTGTTCGATCAATTCTGATCCTTAGAATTTTCCCTAGACATTCATCTGGGGAAGAAAAGAACACAGGCTTATCGGATCGGCTTCTCCCATGCCATTTCCCCCCCTTAATTCCTTCTACCAGAACCTCTATTATGCTTCCATTTAGGAGATCGTTTAGTTCTTTAGCAATACCCGCTTGAATATCTTCCAACTCCTGCGTCCGTCGTTTCTTTTCATCAGGAGTAATGTCATCTTCCAACAAACTAGAGGCACTTGTGCCAGGTCTGGGTGAATAGGCTGCAATATGCACCATATCGAACCGGACCTCTTCTAGCAGCTCTCGCGTCCGTTCGAACTGAATAATGCTCTCGCCAGGAAAACCAACAATTACATCCGTACTAAGAGCCACCCCAGGAATAACATCCCGGATCTCCTGTACGAGCCTACGATACTCCCTTACAGTGTAACCCCTGCGCATTCTATGAAGGATATCATCATCACCAGACTGACAAGGTAAATTGATGTGCTCACAGACCTTGTCAAGACGATTGATTGCCGTGATCAGTTTGTGACTCATATCCTTTGGATGGTTGGTAAGAAACCGTATTCGAGCGATACCCTCTATACCATTCAATTCACTCAGTAATCCTGCCAGGTCTGTACCAGATTCCAGATCATGCCCATAGGAATCAACGTTCTGCCCCAATAAAATGATCTCCATCGTCCCTTTCTGGACGAGATCATTAACCTCATACAATATCTCACTCATTGGTCGGCTGATCTCGCTTCCTCTCCGATATGGAACAACGCAGTAGGAACAGAAGTTGTTGCAGCCTTGGATTATAGGTACGTAGGCACTCACCTGAGGGGATGATATGATACGAGAACCATCCGATGAAGGGAGGCATTGATCACATCCCCAATCATAGAGAGTCTGCCAATCCTGAGGTCGGAAGAAGAGATCCACATAAGGAAACCGTCGTTCTAAATCATCTACATCGGATCCAACGAGACAGCCTGTAACGAGTATTCTCGTACTGGGCCTCTTTTTCTTAAGCCCTCGCAGATAACCGATCCTATTTATGGCTTTATTCTCTGCACTTAGCCGTACAACACATGAATTTACAATGATTATGTCAGCTTCATCAATCCGTAACGAAGGTTTGCACCCAGCTCCTTCAAAGTAACTGGCGATATAATTGGAATCTGCCTTATTCATCTGACAACCAATTGTCCAGATATGATAATATATCACAGGATAGCCTTCACCCCTATAAAACAAATTGATTATTACACCGTAACTCCAGAACTCATTGTTTGTCAGGCAAACCCCGCCTGTCGTTGTGAGCGGAGCGAAGCAATCTCGCGTATTTCGTCACTTCGCCCTTCTGAGATTCCTTTGTCACTGGCGTTCCTCGCAACAATTTAAACAAGTTTGTTTTTACACAGCATCATGCGAACGGAGCTAAGGGTATAATCGTATAAAACAAAAAAGCCCCTATCGGTAGGGGCATTTTAGCATTATTATGAAACTAATAACGACCAAAGCGGAGGGAGTGGGATTCGAACCCACGACCCCGGATCAACGGGGTAACCGCTTAGCAGGCGGCCGCACTAGACCAACTATGCGATCCCTCCTAATAGTTTGCTAATATATCATAGAATCACGGTACCTTCAAGATTCGTTAGCTCATTTTGAAATATTACCCCGATATAGGGTTATATATTTCCAATACTATAAGTAAGGATGGTTATCGCCTATGCATAAGACTGTCATGATAGGATTAGGTGCACTGAACGTAGACCATTTGTATAGAGTAGATCAGATTGTAACAGACGGGGAAACGGCCATACAAGAATACACCAAGTCCCCAGGTGGATCGGCAGCAAATACTACATATGGCCTTGCAAAGCTCGGCATTAGTAGTGGTTTCATAGGTGCGGTGGGGGATGATGAAATGGGACATATGATCAAGGAAGATCTTGTTACCATAGGGATTGACACCAGTAGGATTATTACCAAACAGGGAGAACAGACTGGAATGGTTTTATGTCTCACTGATGGTAAAGGGAGACGTGCGCTCTATGCCTCACCGGGTAGCAATGGTCTACTCCAATGGAACGATATAGATATCACATATCTAAATCAGGCAGACCTCATTCACATGTCATCATTCGTTGATGAGACACAGCTAGAGGTCCAAAAGCGATTAGCCAGCAGACTTACCCATAATACAAAGCTTAGCTTCGCACCTGGAGCCATGTATGTATCCCGAGGAATGGATAACCTTCTTCCAATTATGAGAAGAACCGATATCCTGTTCATCAACGAGGCCGAACTCAGGGATCTCACGGCATACGATATATTCGATGGTGCCAAGGCCTGCGCTAAAATAGGTTGTAATATCATTGTCATCACCCTCGGCGCAGGAAAGTTACTAGCAGATGATAAGTACTATACCTGCTATATATATACCAAGGATCAGGATTTTTTCATAGAGGGTTTGGCTATACATAATGACAATGTTGTTGATACCACAGGAGCTGGGGATGCATTTGCAGCGGGTTTTCTCTACGGCTTCATCCTACAACACGGTCTAAAATCATGCGGACAGTTTGGGAACATTGTAGCAGCTTCCTCGATTATGCAAATGGGAGGTAGGGCAGGTCTCCCATCACTACCTAGCTTCCATGAAGAATACACCTGTTACTACGGCCAACCACCTGAACAACACTGATCAGTATTATCCAATTGTTAGCATACTAGAATTGGCTATGTACACTGATAGTGTCCATCATGTACAAATTAGGGGACAACAACATTGTTGTCCCCCGTACAAAGGTCGTATTTCTTGGTAATAGCAGCTATTCAGCTTTGTACTCTGGTTTCCTCTTCATACCGAATGCCATTAGACCTTCCATGGCATCTTTAGTTCCCATCAGTTTGCCCGCTAGATCTGCCTCCAGATTCATCCCATCTTGCAGAGACATCTCTAAACCCCTATACGCAGCCTCTTTAACAGCCCTTACCGCCAAAGGACCATTCTCACATATGTGATTTGCCAAATCCTCACATGACTGCATCAACTCCGCTGCAGGAACAACCTTATTGACCAGACCTATACGATATGCCTCATCGGCTTCTATGAAATCGGCGGTAAAGAGTATTTCCAAAGCCCTTCCCATAGGTACAAGCCGAGGTAATCTTTGAGTCCCGCCACCTGCAGGCATCAATCCCTGTCTCACCTCACGCAAACCCAAACGAGCATTGTCACCTGCTATCCGGATATCACAGAGCATGGCTAATTCTAGGCCACCACCGGTTGCCATACCATTAATTGCAGCGATAATAGGCTTCCAAACGCCCATTCCTCTAAAGAACGTACCAATATCTTCAAGTGATGCGCTTTCGCCAGAGGCACCACCACCACCAGCCATTCCCCCAGCCTCCTTCAGGTCCATCCCAACACAGAAGGCCTTCTTCTCTGTACCGGTATCAGCACCTGTTACAATTGCAGCCCAAACATCATTGTCATCCCTGACATCTTTGAACGCTTTGGCCAGACCTCCCCACCCTGCCATATTCATTGCATTTAGCACTTCTGGACGATTTAAGGTAATGTATGCGATTTTCCCTTTTTTCTCATATAGTACTGGTGGCACGTTGATAACCTCCTTATTTCTTGTTTTTGCCAGCCGCTTCCCTTCCCCCCAAAAGGCCAGACAGCAGAGCACAGATATTTACTCAGTAGGTTCTCACTCCCTTGAGGTTCTTAACAAACAACAGGGACCTATTTGTCCGGTTTGGTCAGAACCTCATCAACCAGACCATACTCCACTGCTTGATCAGCACTAAGATAGAAATCGCGATCTGTATCTTGAATAATCTTTTCCATAGGTTGTTCAGTATGATATGAAAGGATTTTGCGTATAGACTCCTGCACACGCATGATTTCCCTGGCAGCAATCTCAATATCGGCAGCTTGCCCTTGCGCTCCACCCATGGCCTGATGCATATGAATCGTAGCGTTAGGCAGAGAATAACGCTTTCCCTTAGTCCCTGCACTCAATAATACCGTTCCCATGCTAGCAGCCAGGCCAACACATATAGTAGCAACATCCGGTTTTATTAACTGAAATGTATCGTATATGGCCAACCCAGCACTAATCACACCACCGGGACAGTTTATATACACACTCACATCTTTGTCCGGATCTTCTCTCTCCAGAAATAACAACTGCGCAACTATGAGATTAGCTATCTGATCATTAATCGGTGTACCCAGAAATACAATCCGTTCCTTGAGCAATAGCGAATATATATCAAAGGCTCGCTCACCACGCGAACCACTTTCTATAACCATCGGGATTATGGCACTAGGCAATTGAGTCATTTAAGCTTCCTCCCTCAATCAACTAATCTGAAGTTTCCTGGGCGGAATCGTCTTCTTCTTGCGTCGCGGAATCACCCTGACTCTCGTCAGCTAATCCTGAGGCTATCTCTACAAGACGCTGCATTGTCTTGCTCATGAGAATCGACTCGCGAATTTGTCTGCGCCCCGCCTCACTATTCAGAACCTTCGCTAATTCAGGATTCCTTTCTTGCCCACCCTGTAGTATCACCTCAATCTCCGCATCTATCTCAGATGGTTCAACCACTATACTCTCTTCTTTGGCTAGCTTAGCTAGTACAAGAGACCTACTGACACGCTCAGCAGCTAATGGGCGAAGCTCATCACTCACCTCTTCCTTGCTCTTTCCAATGGATTCGAGGTACTGATCAACACCACTCCGTCCCCCAGAAGTCCTTGCTGCCTGCCCTCTCAGGAACTCTTCGATCTCCCATTCCAACATCACTGGAGGGAACGAAACAGTGGCCCCCTCTAGAACAGCTCCCAGAGCTTTTTCTTCGAAGCGTTTCTTGGCCTCATGCTCCGCCATACTCTCCAGATTCTTTGTAATACGATCCCGGAGTTCCTCCACCGTGCTGAGACCTTGCCCAATACTCCTAGCAAACTCGTCATCAATATCCGGGAGATGTTTCTCCTTGACCTCAAGAAGATTGACCATAAAGTGGAACTGTTGACCAGCTAGCTCCTGAATGTCCTCATAGTCCTCCGGATATGAAATATCAAATTCCCGCTCGTCGCCCTTATTCATTCCTACAAGATGTTCACAGAATCCAGGTAATGGAGACGTAGATTCCTTGTCTATAAGACATTCATATCCCGTATGGCGAGTTGGAGGTTCTCCCTCAGCCCCACCATCCACATCGATAATAGCCAGGTCGCCATACTCCACGAACCGGTCTACAGATTCCCACTCCACATGCTGTTCCCGAAGCCTCTCTATTGTGTCCTCGACACGAGATGGATCGAACTCAGGAACTTCAGGAGGTACCCTTACATTGATGTAATCACCAAGCTCAACTTCGGGACGTAGAGGAACCCTAGCCTCGAAGGTTACAGGATCTATGTTTTTTAACTCAACATGAGGTTCTGCTATAGCCTCAACATTGGTTTTACTAATTGCCAGGTTATAGAGACGAGGAACCAAGTCTTTTAGCGCTTCCTCCATAAGGGCTTCTCTACCCACATAGCGCTCCAATATATCGCGTGGAACCTTACCCTTTCGAAAACCTGGTGTCTTTACCCTCTTAGACAAATCCCTATATGCGACATTCATCGATTGTTCTAACTCTTGCGGTTCGGCTTCGATGGTAAAGATGGCTTCCTGCGTTTCAGTCCATTGAGGTGATAATTTCATACTTGTTTCTCTCCCAATAAGTCACTCATTATAGCATATGGAAACATTGGCACGAAACAGATGTCATCTGTAGTGCAGGCAACAAAACGAGATACTATATCGTATTCTATCCACCAATTCCAAATTGTGATGCCACAAAACTGTAAGTATGTGATACTCTTAATCCTGTTACATAGCACTTGATAAGAGGCCGTTTTTCATTACTAATCGTCTCATAATAGAGTGCTCCTGCTGCGTCGCAGTACAGATGGCTGCTTGATCTGGACTTTTATGAGACGATTAGTAATAATTGACTGATATTGAGTTATAGGTACCCACTTTAATTCCACCTAGTGTGTAAGCATCATAATCATATGTAATAGTATCCTATGTATAGTATCAGTTATACTGCTCTCGTCCAGGTCATATATGAGCTACGGTTCCTTCCGGACGGTTTGTTATCCAGCTTATATCTATGCAAGATGGGGTCATTATTGGGGATGATACCAAGCTGTTTTTCGCCCTTCGTTTGACAGATAGACACAAGGTTGAATACACATAAACAAGAAACCGTTCAATGATCTTCACGATGATAAAATCATTAGGTTAGAGAGACTATGTTCAATCATCTTCATGTGCATACTGAGTTCAGCCTATTAGATGGCATGTGTCGTATAAATGAGCTGGTCGCCAGGGCCAAGGAACTCGAGATGCCTTGTCTGGCTATCACTGATCATGGTTCGATGTATGGAACAATCGATTTCTATTTGAACGCCAAGAAAGCAGACATAAAGCCCATCTTGGGGTGCGAATTCTATGTGGCACCATCTAGTAGACACAGCAAGACACAATCCGATAAGAATCCATCACATCTAGTACTGTTAGCTAGAAATGCGACAGGGTATAGAAATCTATTACAACTAGCCACTAGAGCTCATACTGAGGGATTCTACTACAAACCAAGAATAGATAAAGAGCTTCTGGCCAACCACTGTGAAGGACTTATTGCCCTTTCCGCATGTGCTCAGGGGGAAATAGCGCGGTTGATCAGAGACAATATGCATGATCAAGCTGTTGCCGCAGCACTATCTTACAAAGAGCTATTTGGGGACAAATACTTCATAGAGATACAGCACCATGATATACCGGAATTAGACCAGGTCAATCCGGAATTGATCAACCTCAGTAAAGAGTTGAACATAGGCCTAGTAGCTACTAATGATACCCACTACCTGCACAAAGATGACGCCCCCTACCACGATCTACTGCTGTGCATCCAAACAAATGCAATTGTTGCCGACGAACGTCGCATGCGAATGACAGGGGATTCGTTCTACTTAAAGAGTCCCGAAGAAATGGCATTGCTTTTCCCTATGGTTCCTCAAGCCCTGGAGAACACTCAACGCATTGCCGACATGTGCAACGTTGATTTAGAGTTCGGGCGTCTCCATCTGCCTGAAATAGATATGCCTGAAGGCAAGAGTGCTGACGAGTACTTGGAGGAGCTATGCTGGGAGGGCCTACGAAAACGCTATCCTCAGGGATCCTCCGAAGTAGAGGATCGATTGAGATATGAGCTCGATGTTATTAAGAAGACAGAATTCGCTGCATATTTCCTCGTAGTATGGGATATTGTCTACTATGTGAGACAGCAAAACATCTATTTTGGAGTGCGCGGTAGTGCTGCCGCTAGCATAGTCCTCTACTGTTTGGGAATAACTGATGCAGACCCTCTCCAACACAAGCTCGTTTTTGAACGCTTTCTTAATATCGAACGAAAAGAGATGCCAGATATTGACCTAGATTTTCAAGATGACCGCAGAGAAGAGGTCATCGCTTATGTCACTAAGAAATATGGACAGGATCATGTAGCACAGATCATCACATTTGGGACACTTGGAGCAAAAGCTGCCATACGTGACGTTGGGCGGGCACTCGGTATGGCATATCCTCAGGTCGATCGAGTAGCCAAGCTAATACCTGCAACACTTGGTATATCACTGGAAAGAGCTCTTGCAGAGAGCGAAGAGCTAAAACAGGTTTACGATGCCGATGCTTCGGTTAAGAGGCTTGTGGATTCTGCAATTCGATTGGAAGGCATTGCAAGACATGCTAGCACTCATGCTGCTGGAGTGGTGATATCCCGAGAACCATTAATCGAGCATGTCCCCCTACAGCAAGCCACAAAGGATTCCACTGGAGGCATGCTTATCACACAACTCGGGATGGAGAATATAGCCAAAGTTGGCCTACTCAAGATGGACTTCCTGGGTCTGGCCAATCTATCAACCTTAGCAAGGGCTAAGGAAATAGTATATCAGAACTCAGGATTGCAGATAGACCTCCACAAGATCCCTATGGACGATACAAAGACTTTCGAGCTACTCTCATCAGGTGAAACAACCGGTATATTCCAGTTGGAGGGTGGGGGCATGAGACGCTACCTTAAAGAACTACGTCCCACCACCTTCAGCGATCTAGCTGCAATGGTAGCACTTTACCGACCAGGACCAAAGGATCATATTCCAACATTCATCAGTTCCAAGCATGGCCTTTCTCCAATTCACTACCCACATCCAGCGCTCTCGGAGATCCTTGGGGAGACCTACGGTATAATCGTTTATCAAGATCAGGTGCTCCGCATTGTTCAAACCTTTGCTGGATACTCTCTGGGAGAGGCAGATATCGTCCGCAAGGCAATGGGTAAGAAAATCGCCTCCATCATGGCAGCCGAGAAGGAAAAATTCATTACAGGGGCACAGAATAAGGGGTTCTCTCAATCAACAGCCGAGGACATATTCAGTCTCATCGAGCCCTTTGCAGGATATGCATTCAACAAAGCACATAGTGTTAGCTACGCGACAATTGCCTATCAGACTGCATATCTGAAGGCAAATTACCCAATAGAATACTTTACCGCCTTCTTAGCCACAAACGCAGATCAACAAGCGAAGATCGCCACCGCCGTAGCAGAGTGTCAACGGTTGGGCATCAATATACTACCTCCGGACATCAACAAGAGCAAAGCCACTTTCTCTATAGATGATCAACCACAGTCAATACGATTTGGGCTAGCTAATATAAAGAATGTTGGCATAGCCGCAATAGAACCTATCATCATGGCTCACAGACAGGGTGGTATCTTCAAGTCTCTGGAGGACTTTTGTCAACGTACCAATCTACGTGGTGTGAACAGAAAAGTGTTAGAGAGCCTGATCAAGGTAGGAGTGTTCGATAGTTATGGTGAAAGAGCAGCATTGCTGAACAATATTGACCGCATCATAACCCTATCCTCTCAGGAACAGTCTCGGCAAGAGACAGGACAATCGACAATGTTCGATTTATGGACCGAGAATGAACCTGGGATACAACCCACCATCGAGCTAGGTAATGAGACATCAACACTAACTGAAAAGCTGAGCTGGGAAAAGGAATTGACAGGTATATATCTCTCAGGACATCCCTTCAGCCAGGCAGCCGCTGATCTGGCCTCTAGTGTGATTAGCTGTGATCAAATCGATCCTGAGATGGCAGGCCAGACTATCACAGTAGGTGGGGTGGTAACATCTCCAAGGATATTACTAACCAAGAACAAACAGAAGCCCTTCGTTACCGCTGTACTAGAGGACCTTATAGGTAGCATCACTGTTACCTGTTGGACCAATGTGTTTGAACAAACAAAGGAAGTCTGGGAAGAAGGCAAGATAGTACTCGCCACTGGCAAGGTGAGGGCCCGAGATAATGAAGTAGACCTTATTTGCGATGATGCCAGGGAATACGCTCCCAAGCAGTCGAAAGACGTATCATCACAACAGCAACCAAGGCGCCTAATGATTACACTCCCTCAAACAGATGACATCGAAGGAGATATTAAGCAGCTACATCAGGTAGTAGATACCATAGAGAATTACCCAGGGCAAGACGAAGTACTTTTAGCTATTGCCACCTCAGATGGAACAGTCACCCTCACGATGCCTAGCATAACCGTACGCTGCTGTTATCAGCTTCAGCAACGGCTGATCTCTATTCTACCCCAAGGTGAAATAGTGGAAGCCTAAAACAGAACCCCTCCATCTCCAACAACCGTGTCTTTACCTCTAATCCTGCACTAAAGCCGCCCATTGTTCCATCTGCACAAACCACGCGATGACAAGGTACTATGATAGGAAAAGGGTTCACCGCTAATGCCCTTCCAACCGCTCTTACCGAACCTGGACTCCCAATTTGCTTAGATATCCAAGAATAGCTCCGAGTCTCTCCATACGGAATGCTTTGAGTGGTCCTCCATACACTAGTTTGGAAGGGTGTAAATCCATTCAAATCTAGATCGCAAGTAAAGGTAATCGGGTGCCCCGTCAAGTAATCCACTAACCTATCCGCAAGATTCGGTAAGAAGCCTTCATCATATATAAACTCTATGTTGCCGCAGATTACACTACTAATGGCTTGCTCTGCAGTTGGTAATGCTATCGCTATCCTTCTGACCCCTAAACAAGTAGCAGACAATCCAATCCAGCCCAAGCAAGTGTCTCTCACAGTAACAATCAACATCTATTTCACCCGTTGCCACCAATCATCAATCAGCAGTCTAAAACGTGACTCCGATCAGCAGCCCTTTCTATTTTAACCATCAACAATTGGAACCCAAACGTTTTTATGGTATAATTCACATATTAATTATAGTATACTTACTCACTCGAAAGCATATCTATTTTATTGTAAACTTTATTTATGCAAACTTGGGATATGAGTAGGTTGGTAAAAGGCAGTTAAGTTATGGCAGGTGAACAGAAGCTTACCTCCGACACTACAAAAGACCTATACGGAAGCTACTCTGAATACTGGCGCAGAAACAAATCAGCCCTTGAGCCATTGGAATTAGCTAATGCATTGAAGGCCTTGCGAAAAGTCGTGGGGTACGTTGGAGCCAACTGTAAGACGGTGGAATGGGCTGGTATGTCCGAACCAGGGGAAGGCAAGATTCTGATCGACGTCAGTCCTTCCGAAGGCAAGGTTCCTATTCCAGGGGACAGGATGGATGTCATGGTGGGACAAGCCATCCACGAGGCTCTACATTGCCGTGAATGGAGCGATTGGATTTGGTTAGATGTCGAGAGTAAGAAGAAAGAACTTTTTCCCAGATACAAGAGTTATCTAAAACTATTAGTAGACGCAGGGGAAGATGTTTATGTTGACCACATAGCTAAGGATAATGTACTGGGGAACTATGTCACTGTCACCAGAGCATGGTACAAACCCAAAGGGTCCTTAGATAACTCCTCCTATCCAAATACAGATGGATTGATTCGCCTATGGAGAAGAATCGCTCTATACAAAGAAGCACCGGAAGAGTATCTTCCTGAATATGAAGAGCCATTGAAAATCCTGATCGATGCAGGGAACCAACTCATCGAAGGCGGTCAAGGTATCAGCTCCGTAGCCGAACGTGCAAGTTGTAGGAGTGAGGTATACGTTAGCACATGGGATAAGATCAGCCCATTTCTAACATTATGGGATCGGCAGGAAACCGAAAGAATTATGGCCACTCGCAAGGCGAAGAGAGCCGAGCGCTCATTAGTGTACGAAGGTTACACCGAAGATAGTCTATCACCCCAGCTTGCACAAGAGGTGGCAGAGATTCTAGCTGCCACTGGGGAAGATATGACCCCTTTGCTGGAAAGCGAGTTGACCAAACCGGAGGACAAAGCCCTAAGAACCATATTCAAAGATGCAACCATACCATATACACCAAATCTAGACTATACTCTAGTAGCACGGCTGCGGCGTATTTTCCAGGCCCAATGGGAAAGGACAGTACGCACCGATCGAGGACTAATCAGCGGTAGAGTTGATGGAAGAAGGCTCTACCGAGTAAGTACCACTGGAAGGGTGTTCCGCAATAAAGCCCACCCCTTGGTGAACGTTTGGAGTATAACAGTTCTTCTTGACGCATCCATATCAATGGGGATGGCAGGAACAGACTGGCTACATGCGCAGAATACCTGCGCCGCACTTTGGAAGGCTCTTCAAGGTTATAGAAACAAACTCGATATATTGGCCTATCACGAAGACCACGATGTGTGCCGTGTATCCAAGCTATTCCACCATAGGCAGTTTTTTACAGTGACCCCTTGCGGTAGAACACCATCAGGACAGGCAGTAATGATTGCCGCAATGAGAATGTCCGAGGCAAAAAGGAAGCTATTGATTCATATAACCGATGGTGAGTGTAACTGTGGGAGTAGTGTACAGGAAGCATTAAATTACTGCCAAAGGAACTCTATTGAACTTGTGACACTAGGATTCGGCCTCGACAAGGAACTCGTCAAGGAACAATATGGAGAAAGCAGTCAATTGGTTGACTCAATAAAACAAGTACCTGAAGCACTAGAAATCGTTCTAAAGAAAAAGCTGTTGAGGGAGTGAGGTAAATAAGCATGATAAAGCACAGCAAAGAGATACAAGTTCCGCAGGCAGATCCCTATTTCTTCCTGCCTGAGGAGATCATTGGGGTGCTTGATAAACTAGAGAAGCTCTCAAAAAAACACCCTGTTAATATTCTGGTTACCGGCAAACAAGGCTGTGGGAAGTCCTCTCTCGTAAGACAGTTTTCCGCGCGGTACGAACATCCAATGTCCTCCTTCCAAATCGGATTATTATCCGAGCCAGGGCAGCTATTTGGAGAACAGAGGTTAAAAGAAGGAGAGACCTATTATCAACAATTCCTATTTCCTCAAGCCATCTCTACTCCTGGCTGTGTTCTGCACCTTGAGGAATTGAACCGTCCAGAACATCCAAAAGCGCTCAACGAGCTGTTCTCTGTATTATCCGAAGATAGATGTATCTGGGTGGATGAACTTGGGCTAGTATCTGTAGCAGAAAGAGTGCTTTTCTTTGCCACTCTGAATGAGGGAGAGGAATTCACTGGGATTGATCAGCTTGACGCCGCATTAAGAGACAGATTCTATGTTATTCAGATGGATTACCTTCCTTGGGATGTAGAACAGCAAGTGCTAATGCTCAAAACAGGCGTTGAGGAGGAGCAAGCAGTCAATATCCTAAGGGTGATAAACAAACTAAGAAGCAATACACAGGTTCCAATTGCAGTCTCAACAAGACATAGCCTAATGATTGCGGAATTGGTAGTCTTAGGAGCCTCTATTCGAGAAGCAATTATTTTCAGCCTGCAGCTAGATAAGGATATGCTCGAATCACTCCTTCTATCCCTCCATCTGGAAACAGGAGATACTAGGGTCGCTAAGAGCGCTTATCGCATTTTCTAGTCTTGTTCCTACGTTCAATCATCATATAGGCCTGCCAGAATAGTCATCTGCCAGGGAGAGGGGGATGGTCACACTGTAAGATCTAACGCTCGGTCCCTGGCAGTTGTTGTTTTTTCAAATCTCTTCTGTACCGAATACAATCATATGAGTACTGTTATCATTGTTGTGCTCATTAGATAAAGCCAACTTCTCGACCGTTTCCCCCTACGCATTCTACAGGAAAAAAGGAGCCATGAATTATTCAGAATACTGGAGAGTCAACAAGTCATGCGTTGACCACACAGAACTAGCCAATGCCCTAAGAAGTCTTCGTAAAGTCGTAGGTGAGGTTGGTGTAGATGCCGATGCTGTATGGTCAGGGGTTCCTATTGACGATAACCCAAGAATCGAATTGCCATTGCTTCTAGCAATGGGGGACTACCCTATACCACCAGAAAGGATGGATGTTCTAACGGGAACTGCTATTCATGAAGCACTACATATTAGAGAGAATACACAAAGGGCAGTTGGCTACCTTTCTCAGCTGTTCCCACGGATGAAGGATAAAACTCCTCTAATGAGGCTGGCACAAGCAGGGGAAGATGTACATGTGAATGGTGTGGCTCTCCAGACAGGACTACTCGGGTGTTATGTACAAAAGTCAAGACAATGGTGGAGAGATAATCTTAGCTGGGACTTCACAGCAGGACGTCCTAATCTAGAAGGATTACTAGGGATATGGACAGACATTGTATTGGATGTTGTATTCTCGATCATTCCCGCAAATGAATTGCCAGGAATCAAGGACATATTTGCAGAGAGAGAACCAGGAGACCTGCAGTCTACGTTAGACATTCTCTGTTTATATAACTCAACTGCTCTATTCACTATCTATGGTATCCTCTTACGCATGCCACAAAGTTACGAAGAACCCTTGGAGCACCTTTTGCTCAACACACCTCAAATTATAGATTCGGATGCAGAAATACGGGCCATATTCTATATGGAGTTCTGGAACAGATGGGAAAAGACCTTCAATGATTGGCAATTGGCCATAGAACAGGCAGGACTATCCGAATCCAGCAGCATGTTATCCTCAAGTTCACTTATGGATGATGAGCAAGTACCTCCCGAGATAACAGCCGCGGTTGCAGCGGCACTCACGGGAGAATCCAAAACCATCACCAGACAGATCGAAGCAACACTGAAAGCGTTAGGAGGTGAACATCAGCGATACAGGCTATTTCCAACCCTATTCGAGGATGCCACTATGGCATGCAAGGCTGTGCCTCATCAGAGGTTGGTTCGGCGATTAAGCGAGGTGTTTCATCTGCAACAAGAACAGGCAGCTAGGATCAATCGAGGTCTTCGCAGCGGCAAGTTGGATAAAAGAAGGATGTATAGGGTTCATACGAACGGCCTTATATTTAAGAAGAAAGAGTACTTCCCGGAGAACAACCGATGGGATATTACTTTGCTTATCGATGCTTCTAGTTCAGTGATATGGCATTGGCAGTTGATCGAAAGCGTTTATGTGGCGATGGCAGAAGCACTGAAAAGAAACAATAGCAGGTTGGAGATATTGGCATATAAGGAAGCTGCTGGCAACTGTCTAGTGAGTCGTCTCTTCTACGGTAACAGTCTCTTCACTACAACAACCGGTGGCAGTACACCCTCCGGCGAAGCTATTATGGCAGCAGCATTGTCCATGCCTCGCAGTCAGAGGCGATTCGTTGTTCATGTGACTGATGGTCTTTGGAATTCTGGTATTGATGTATGGTATGCAATAGAGCACTGTAAGAGAGAAGGTATTGATTTAGTTACACTTGGTTGTGGCGATGCCATTAGAGCTTTGGAATTGCAGTATGGAAAGAGCTTCGAAGTTATCGAATACATTGAGCAACTCCCCAAAGCTATGGAAGATCTATTCCGTAAGAAAATGTTGGGTCGATAGTAGTTAAAGGCGACATCTCATAATATAACGAAGTTTTATGGTTCAAGATCAGCATTTCCAAAAGCATGCATGTAGTATAGGGAATAGTTTTCATATTATGGCTATTACACAAAACAACGAGGGGGTTGAATAGTGTCAGTTACGGTCCATATTTCAGCGCCTCTTCGGCGATTTACATCGGGTGAATCAGAGGTAGAAATGACAGCCAACAATGTATTGGATTGTATTGATGAGCTAGAAGCTCGATTCCCTGGAATAAGAGGGAATATCTTAAATGAACATAGCCAACGCCATAAGTTCGTGAATATATATTTAAATGGTGACGATGTCCGTTCACTCCAGGGTCTTTCTACAACCATTCGTCCTGGTGATGAAATCAGTATTGTGCCTGCTATTGCTGGAGGTTAGTGCTATCGTAATAGATCTGCTCTGCATGATTATTGAGTCTAAATTTACTATATTTATGCAAAGGAGGTGGACAACATGATCATTGATGACCCTCAATCATTCTTTATCTACGTTTTCCACCCAGACTCCCTGTCCGATTCCGGTGCTTATATCGCCTATCAAGGTAATAGGTTAACAAACAAAGAGTACATGGAACACTGGGGCAAATGGATTGTTATGGATGAACGTGAGAATCTTGATGCCCTAGCAAAAAAGCTCAATCCATATGTAGAAAGTAGACACATCCCTTGTATTAAATACGATCGTTATCCACCACCCATGTTCGAATTGGGAGTTTGTGTCATGAGTGTCTTCTGCGATGACAGGGCTCGTGATGAGGTTTGGGAGATCCTATCCCAGCATGGAGTCAAAATGCAGGTATGGATATACGATAAGTTTACTATAGAAATGTGGCAACCTGGCGGCGCTCTTCTTGAGACTTGGATATCCTCTCATGATCTTGATGAACATCAAGCAGAAGAAATCAGATCAGATGTTCAAATGAGGATGAATCAGACATACGGTTCTGAGGATGACACATGCACTGGATGGACGCAGTGTTATCTTCCTTAGTTTATGTTAAGACCTCAGACTCCTTATGAATACAACCTCTTCAATATATTTTGTTAGAAGTTGATTGTTTTACAGATTCTTGCTTGGCCTGCTACGAGTATATCACAGTAGGCCTCCCGCAGAGTCTATTTTAACCCTCTTTATAACTATTAATAACAAGGGTTCCGAGTAAGATCTCGGAACCCTTACTTATCTGAATCCCTATTAACAGTGCCAACCAACACACACAAATGGCACCTACTACCGCTTTCCCTAAATCAATACTAACGCTTGGTGTACTGAGGCGCTTTACGAGCACCCTTCAATCCATACTTCTTTCGTTCCTTAACTCTAGGATCACGAGTTAGTAATCCTTCTTTTCTGAGCACAGACTTGTTTTCTTCATCCTCTCTTACCAGAGCTCGTGCAATACCATGTCTAATAGCTTCCGCCTGCCCCGTAACTCCTCCACCAGTCACTTTTACCACAGCGTTGTATTTACCTATTGCTCCTACTGCTTGAAGCGGACTGAATACTCTACTTCGTAATGCCATCGAAGGTACGTACTCGTCCAACAGCTTGTCATTCACAACTATATTTCCTTTTCCGGGAAACAGCTTGACTTGAGCAACAGCTGTCTTTCTTCTCCCAGTACCATGCCAATATGCTTGGTCAGACATTATCACTCCTTGCGCTCTGGGCCGCTATCTGTGACTGATGAGGATGGCTTTCTCCTGCATATACTTTTAACCTTCTCGCCACCGTTCGTCCCAGCCTATTATGAGGAAGCATACCCTTTACAGCAATCTCGATAGGACGTATAGGATGTACCTCTGCTAATCTACCAAAGGTAGTCCTTTTCAGCCCACCGGGATACCCCGAATGTCTATAATATATCTTGTCTTCTCTCTTTTTCCCTGTTACATGAACCCTAGATGCATTTATAACTATAACAAAGTCGCCAGTATCGAAGTGGGGTGAAAACATGGTTTTATGTTTACCCCTCAACAGCCTAGCTACTTCCACAGCAAGCTTTCCTAATGTCATTCCTGATGCATCTATCACATGCCATTCACGTTTTACTTCTGAAGCCTTGGGACTATATGTTTTCATATCTCGCCTACTACGGTAAATTGGAATACCTTATTTTCGTAAGACACAATCCTTTTGCTGGGACCGCAGGACCGACAACACCAGCACATCCTGATTTGGCTAATTCCTCAAATTCATTTTTAGTCATCTTACCTAATCCCACTTTGATCAATCCACCAACAATATTTCTTACCTGATGTAAAAGGTAAGCATTTGCGCGAATGCTAAACACCAACAAATCTTGCCACTCGGTGAATCTTGCGGCATATACGGTTCTCGTAGTATTCCGATTAGTTGGAGGACTAAATGGGGCAAAATCACGATTACCTAGAATTGATTCACATGCCAAATTCATTGAACTGATATCCAGAGTATGTGGTATTAAATGAGCAAACCTTGATCTTAAAGGTGATCGAGTTGCGCGATTCACAATAGTATAAGAATAACATCTCTCAACTGCATCACGCCGCACATCTAACTCTTCAGATACCTCATAAGCAAACCTCACACTGATATCTGATGGTAGATATGCATTAATTGCTTTTACCCAGGTTTCACTTTCTAGCCTCTTCTCACTTATAAAGGAGACAACCTGCCATTTAGCATGAACCCCGGCATCGGTTCGACTTGCCCCTTTAATCCGTACATCTTGCTCATTAATTATACTAAGCGCTGACTCCACTTCGTATTGTATAGTACGGGCATTTGCCTGCCGTTGAAATCCGTGATACCTGGTACCATCGTACTCTAAAACTAAAACTGTCTGACGTCCCACTTTTCGGTCAACAACGCACTTACTCCAGCAATTCAATCCTTGCTATTGGTGCGCCATCTCCTCTTCGCTGGCCCATCTTGACAATACGGGTGTATCCACCCTCCCTATCAGAATACCTTGGGCCAAGCTCGTCAAATACCTTTTTTACAGTGTTGGTATTATTTACCAGCTTTATAGCTTCGCGCCTCGCTTGAAGGCTCTGTTTTTTCCCTAAGGTAATTAGCCTTTCGATCATACCTCGTACTTCTTTAGCTTTTGGCTCCGTAGTGCATATAGCTTCATGTTCTACGAGGTCTTTCATCAGATTACGATACATCGCCAGTCGATGATCAGTAGGTCTAGAGAATGTTCTTCCTGACACCCTGTGACGCATAGGTAGCTACTCCTCTTCTTCGTCTCCCTCACGCATCACTTTAGATGCGTCCTCCTCGGGTTCTATTTCCAGTTCCTCCACCGTTTCTTTGTCATCCTTTTCCTTCTTCTCACTACCTCTCAGGGCAAATCCTCTCTCCTGTACACATTTCTCAACCTCTTCAGCAGATCTGGCTCCAAACTTCTCTAAAGCTAATAGCTCTTCTCTGCTCTTCTCCAATAACTCACCTAGTTTGGTGATTTTGTTTCTTCTCAATCTCCTAATAATCGACTGAGATAATCCTATCTGGTCTATTCCCATTTCATAAAGTGCTGAAGGAATCGATGGAGTTGCCTGACTTTTTTCCTCTTCATCCGCAGCAACAGCAGTAACAGTTAATGCTGATAATTGATCCATTAATATCTGGGCAGCCTTGTTCATTGCATCAGCAGGTTGTACCGTAGAGTCTGTCCATATTTCCATGGTGAGTTTTTCATACCCAGTTTGCTGACCAAGACGTGTCTGTTCCACAGTATAACTAACCCTGGTCACAGGCGTAAAAATAGCGTCGATAGGAATGACTCCTCTTGGTACACCATCACCATGACTTGCCGGTAGATATCCCTTTCCCAATTCCACCGTCAGCTCCACATCTAGCTTTGCTTCATCAGAATCAAGTGTAGCTAGATGCAGCTCTGGATTAGCAATCTCAAAATCAGCAGAGGGCATAATATCTGCTGCGCATACATAACCCTCACCCTCCACATTTAGAGACAATGTTCCTTCTCGATTACCCAAGGGTCGTATCCTCAGTCCCTTTAAGTTCAATATGAAATCGATTGCATCTTCTCTCATGTGAGGGACTACTGAAAATTCATGAGGCACCCCATTTATCCTTACCTGAGTAACTGCTGCACCAGGCAAAGCAGCTAACAGGACACGCCTCAACGAATTCCCTAATGTAGTCCCAAATCCTCGCTCAAGGGGCTGAATGACAAAACATCCATGATTTCCTTCAACTTCTCCGCGCTCTATCTTTGGCTTCACTACCTGGTACAAGGGCAACTTCCTCCAACCGATACTACCTGGAATAGTATTCCACTATCGCTTTTTCGTTGAATCTGGCATCAACCTGTTCTCTAGTAGGTTGACCCACTACCTGCCCAGACATTGTCTGTGTGTCCAAGCTAAGCCAATCGGGTACTATCCGGTCTCCTATACCCTCTACCACCACACGGTAGAGTTCCGTTTTGGCTGCTTTCTCTCCCCAGCTAATAACATCCCCTGCTCTTACACAATACGATGGCACATTCACCCTTCTGCCATTCACCTTAATATGACCGTGTAAGACCACCTGCCTAGCCTGACTCCTAGACTTGCCAAAACCCAGCCGAAATACCACATTATCTAGTCGCGCTTCGAGCACCTGAACCAGATTCTCTCCAGTTACTCCCTCTGCTTTCTTCTTTGCTTGCGCGAAATAACGTCTGAACTGTCTCTCAAGTACACCATATGTGTATCTAGCCTTTTGTTTTTCTCGCAGCTGCAATCCTCTCTCCGATACTTTAGGCCTACGTGCAGCACTACGTGCAGAACCACGCGATGTTGCTCTTCTATCAACAACACAATGAGGGCCGACGCACCTATCTCCCTTTAGAAACAGCTTTTCTCCCGAACGGCGACAAATCTTACATACAGGTCCTCTATATCGAGCCATTTCCTCCTACACTCTCCTTCGCTTGCGAGCCCGACACCCATTATGAGGTACAGGAGTCACATCGGTGATACTCGTAATCACCAATCCGCCTGCTTGTATGGATCGTATGGCAGCCTCTCTTCCGCTACCTGGCCCCTTAACATAGGTTTCAACCTGCTTCATCCCATGTTCTGTCGCTCTTCGTGCTGCCCCTTCAGCAGCCAGTTGCGCAGCAAATGGAGTTCCTTTTCTTGACCCCTTGAATCCGGCAGTTCCCGAGCTTCCCCAGCTAATTACATTCCCTACCGGATCGGTTATTGTAATTAATGTGTTATTAAATGTCGAATGGATAAACACCTTACCTTGAGGAACAGACTTCCTCTCACGTCTTGGCCTTCCTCGCTTCCTCGGCATAGATCACTCTCTCCCTAGCTTGACTAACTCTTGCCAAGCACTCACAGTACCCTTATCACCACACATCAATACACCCTACTTCTTAGCCATACCTCGACGCCTACCTCTTCCTGCTATGGTCTGGCGTGCACCGCGTTTGGTTCGTGCATTTGTGCGTGTCCTTTGCCCATGTAGCGGTAGACGCCGGCGATGCCTTAGCCCCCGATAACAACCAATCTCAACCAACCGGTTTATATCGAGAGATGTTTCTTTTCTAAGTTCGCCCTCAACACGACAATCGCGATCAATAACTTCACGAAGACGACTCACATCCTCTTCCGTTAAATCCCTCACCCTTATATCAGGATCCACTCCAGATTCATGCAGTATCCTTCGAGACACTGCAGGCCCTATCCCATAGATGTATCTCAAGCCAATTTCTACTCTTTTTTCTTTTGGAATATCAACACCGGCTATGCGCGCCACTTGGTCTCCTTCAATACAAATCAGGAATGAGAATGATTCATTAAAATCCTATTTTTCATACCCCAATTCCCTTTGTACTAACCTTGTCTTTGTTTATGTCTCGCATTAGAGCATATGACCCTATTCACACCCTTACGCTTGACTATCTTACACTTATTACATCTGGGTTTTATTGATGATTGTACTTTCACTCTATCTATTCCCACAAGAAAATACTAACTACTTGAACCGATAGGTTAACCTACCCCTGCTCAAATCATATGGCGATAACTCTACAAGCACTGTATCGCCAGGTATAATGCGAATAAAGTGCCGCCTCATCTTTCCTGAAATATGAGCCAATACCTTATGCCCATTTGGCAGCTCCACGCGAAACATCGCATTGGGCAAGCACTCGACTACTTTCCCTTCTACCTCAATTCTCTCTGTCTTGGGCATAAGCTATTCTACCTTATCCTATCAACTACAGTCTAGTTAGGATTTCAGGCACACCATCGGTTATGGCTATGGTATGCTCAAAGTGAGCGGATAAACTACCGTCAGCCGTCACTACTGTCCAGCAATTGTCTAACACTCTTGTCTGCCACCCACCAATATTCACCATTGGTTCAATAGCAAACGTCATACCCCTTTTTAGTAAAGGGCCATCACCCTCCCTACCAAAGTTTGGGATCTGCGGCTCTTCGTGCATTTTGTATCCAATGCCATGTCCGGTATATTCTCGCACCACAGAAAACCCCTTTTCCTCCACATATGACTGCACTGCTGACGAAATATCTCCTAAATGAGAACCTTCCCGAGCTGCATCGATACCCACATATAGAGCTTGTTCAGTCACCTTCATCAGCTCCTCTGCTTTAGAACTAATCCTACCTACTCCGACCGTGAGTGCAGCATCCCCGTGAAGGCCATTTACTATTGCACCAAAATCAAGTGAAACAATATCTCCATTCTTTAAAACACGATCCCCGGCTATCCCATGAACCACTTCTTCGTTCACCGAAACACACAAATATCCGGGAAACCCATGATAACCCTTGAAAGACGGCTGAGCATCATACTCAGCCAGTTCCTTTATGCAAACCGCCTCGAGGTCTCGAGTTCTAATTCCAACTCTTACCTCTCCAGCTACCTTTTTCAAAACTAAGGCTACAACTTTACCTGCTTGCTTCATCGCAGCAATTTCGCGCTGCGACTTCCTAAGTACTCCCATTCCCCTTAAGAACCCTAAGTAGCTCCTCAGACACACCTTGAATGCTCTGCTCGCCATCCACTTCCACCAGCTGCCCATTCTCCCTATAGTACTCAACTAGAGGCATTGTCTGTGAAAGATACACCTCTAGACGTTTCTTCACCGTTTCTACTGTATCGTCTGCCCTCTGATATAGCTTACCTCCACACTTATCACACTTACCCTCAATGCGAGGTCGAGACGTTACCTCATGGTAGGGAGCTTGACATTCCTGACATATCCACCGTCCACTTAATCTACTAAGTAATTCGCTCTCTGAGACCTTGATATAGATCACATTATCGATAATCATATTCTTCCCGCCTAGAGCAGACCTTAATACCTCTGCTTGGTCTACATTCCTCGGGAAACCATCCAATATGAATCCCTTATCACAATCTGGTTCAGCGATCCGCTCAAGAATCAAACCAGCTACTGTTTCATCCGGAACTAGCTGACCTTTCTCCATATATGATTTCGCTAAAAGGCCTAATTCACTACCTTTACTCTGAGCATCTCTTAATAGATCTCCAGAGGCGATGTGTGCCAAATCCAATTCTCTTCTGATTAAATCAGCCTGAGTTCCTTTTCCTGCCCCTGGAGCCCCTAAAAGAACAAGCCTCAACAAATTCCCCCAAATTTAATATTATTCACTCTCTGTCAATCTGCTAGGTCATTTGTTTTCTATCGCAAGAATCCCTCATAACGCCTCATTAACAACTGTGCCTCAATCTGACGCATAGTGTCTAATGCCACGCCTACTACTATCAATGCACCAGCACTACTTAGTATCATAAAACCAGTTTGTTCGACTTCTGGGGCAATCCACTGTGTGAAAAATGGAGCGATTGCCACCATCCCCAGGAATATCGCCCCTCCCCAGGTGATTCGATATACAACCTGATCCAAGTATTCCGAAGTGTGTTTTCCAGGCCTTATACCTGGAATAAATCCCCCCTGCCTCTGCAGATTTTCGGCAAGATTTTGCTGTTCAAATGTCACCATTGTATAGAAGAAAGCAAAACCAATAACTAACGCGAAATATATTAGCCAATACGGATAGCTAGAAATTTCAAATCCATCGGTGATGTTAATTACTGGTCCATTACTAGGATCGAAGAATCTAGCTATAGATTCAGCTGTAGAATTATCTCCAAAATATGAGGCTATGGTCCCTGGTAGCATCACTAAAGCCATGGCAAAGATCAAAGGAATCATTCCCGCCATATTAACCCTTAAGGGTATATGGCTAGATCCCGCTTGCCGATACATCCTTCTTCCCCTAAACACGCTTCGTGAATACTGTACAGGGATTCTCCGGTATGCCTCAGTGACATATACGACAAGTACAACGATAGCTAGCGAGAATATGCCTAGCTTCATCAAAGTCCACCAACCACCAGCTTCTTGTGTCTTCCACATCATCTCAGGGACCGTAACAATAATACCAGAGAATATTATCAAGGATATCCCATTCCCAATACCCCTCTCAGTTATACGCTCTCCCAACCATACTAGGAATAGGCTACCACATGTCATCACCACTATGGTAGTTGCTATCATCATTGGATCCCATTGTTCAGCTGTAATCAATCCTTGGTTGCGCATCATAGCAACCAAACCATAACCCTGCAGTGCAGCTAATGGCACCATTAGCCAATGCGTATACATATTTATCTTTTCTCTTCCACTCTCACCTTCTTTGGCTAATGACTGCAATCTGGGTATAACAGGTACAAGCAACTGCATGATAATCGATGCTGTTATGTAAGGATATACACCCATGGCTACTATGCTAAAATCTCTCATAGCTCCGCCGCTAAAAAGATCAAGCATTCCAAAAAGTGCATTTTCTTCGTAGAACGTCATGAGCCGGTCCAGCATATCAGCGGTTACAATTGGTGCTGGAACTTGAGCAATGAAGCGGAATAGAATTAGTATGGCCAAAGTAAATAGAAGCCTGACCCTCAGATCAGGCAAACTAAAGGCATCTACCATTGCCTGCAGAAGACGTGGTCTTGATTCCCTAGCCCTCATACTTGCTCTGCCTTACCACCTGCATTTATTATTTTTTCTCTGGCCGTATTGGAAAACATATTGGCCCTGACAACCAGAGGATGTCTTAATTCACCTTCTCCAAGTACCTTTACTCGGTTCCTACTTGTCCTTATAAGCCTCGCGGACTCGAGGTCTTCAACACCTACTGTTGTTTCTGGTTGAAACCGGTTAAGGTCACCTACATTAATCACCTGATACTTTACAGTAAACGGGTTTGTGAATCCACGCTTATGAGGAAGTCTTTTTACTAGTGGTAGCTGCCCTCCCTCAAAGTATGGCGATACTCCCCCTCCGCTACGGGATTTCTGTCCTTTACAACCTCGCCCTGAATAACGCCCCCTCCCACTACCTGCACCTCTACCTACACGCCTTACTGCTTTCTTGGCTCCAGGAGCATATGTTAATTCATGCTGACCTGACATCATCCCCCTCTTCGACCTGAACCAAATGTCTTACCTTTAATATCATGCCTCTTATCGTCGGATTATCGTCATGGATAACCTTTTGATTCAAACGTCTCAATCCCAGTGCCTTTATTGTATCTCGCTGGTCTTGAGCGTATCCGATATAGCTCTTCGTCCAGGTTATAGTCAATTTGCTCACTTGTTTTATCCCCACGCTATTGCCAAACTACCCTATGGTCGATAGTCTTTTAATTTATCTGGGTACTCTCCGAACTTGTTCGTATATTAATTACGTTTATCTCCCTCGATTGAGGCTTTACGTTTAGCAACTACTTCTTCCGGTATCCTCAAAGCCGTCAAACCCTCCATCGTAGCTTTAACTACGTTTATAGGATTCGAGCTACCTAATGATTTTGTTAAAATATCTTTAACACCAACAGCTTCTAGCACTGCACGCGCCGCTCCACCGGCAATAACACCCGTCCCCGGAACCGCAGGTTTAAGTAATACTCTAGATGCTGCATACTTTGCTTCAATCTCGTGAGGAACAGTTCCCTCTCTTAAAGCAACCGTCCTTGTATTCTTTCTTGCTACAACTCCAGCCTTTTGTATCGCCTGGGCAACCTCACCAGCTTTGGCCATTCCTATACCAACGGTACCATTGCCATCTCCAACAACTACCAAGGCGCTGAACCTAAGCCGTCTACCACCTTTTACTACCTTTGCTATACGCCTAACCTTTATTAGTCGTTCTGTCAATACAATTTCTCGCTCTTCTTCCATTGACACAGTTCCCCCGGCAAACTCACGGCTCAAAATACTAGCCCGCCTTCTCTGGCAGCCTCCGCTAGTGCCTTTACACGTCCATGGTACTTGTATCCGCCTCTATCGAAGGCAACCTGCGATATTCCTTTTTCGGTTGCCCGTTTGGCTATCGAAGCTCCAACCATTTGTGCACATGCGACCTTGGTCTTTCCTTCAACCTCATCTCTGATTTCGAGATCAAGTGTTGAACTGGCAACCATGGTTATGCCCTGACTATCATCTATGATCTGAGCATACACATGATTAGCACTTCTGAATACATCTAGCCTTGGTCTATCGGCACTGCCTTTTACTTTATTTCGGACACGCATATGCCTTCTTACACGCGCCGCTCTAGAATCAACTCTCTTCCCCATATTCCTTCTCGTCCTAAGATCCTACCTTCTTTAACCCATTCCGCGACTTAGTTTTTGATCCTTTTTTTTATTTGATATAGAAGATAATTCTAAACCTATATAGGCTAATTTTCTATCCCTACTTCTTCTTGCCAACAGCTTTCTTTCCGGGTTTAAGGTGTATTTTCTCGTTGGCATATCTCACACCCTTACCTTTATAGGGATCTGGTGGTCGTACCGACCTAACCTCAGCTGCTACCTGTCCAACAGATTCTTTATCAATCCCCATAACTTTTATACGATTTGTGCCTTCAACAACAAAGCTCACTCCTCTTGATGGAGTGAGCTCCACGGGATGGCTATGTCCTACCTGCAGTACAAGATTATCGCCGGACATACGAGCACGATATCCGGCTCCAACCACATCCAGATCTCTCACAAACCCTTCAGACACACCCTCTACCATGTTCGCTACAAGACTACGAACAAGACCGTGCTGTGCTCGGTGAGGCTTTGCATCTGATGGACGTGATACCGTGAGTGTATCTCCATTCATTTCTATGGAAATATCTGGTACGAACGTCCTGCTCAGTTGCCCTTTTGGTCCAGTTACACTAACAGTGCTACCCGATATATCAACCTTCACACCTGATGGTACAGGTATGGGATTACGTCCTATTCTTGACATTATGTCCTTCCAAACAGATGTTCACCACACGTAACAGAGAAGTTCTCCACCTAGATTCTGTCGCCATGCCTGCTGTCCAGTCATCAGCCCTCGAGATGTCGATAAAACCGCAATCCCTAGACCACCATATACACGAGGTATTTCTTTCCTCTGAACATACACTCTTAGCCCTGGCTTACTAACTCTTTTTAACCCAGTTATGAAAGGTTGTTTAGCTTCATCGTACTTTAGATGAAGCTTGATGGTACGTTGTCCTCGACCTCGCAATATCTCGTAGTCTCTGACAAACCCCTCTTCCTTGAGAATGGTAGCCATTGCAGTTTTTGTCTTCGAGGCAGGAACCATCACTACATCCTGCCTAACCATGATGGCATTCCTCATCCTCGTGAGCATATCAGCTATAGGATCACTAGTGCTCACAACATCCCCTTTACCAACTTGATTTCCTTACGCCGGGAATCTCGCCTCTCAATGCAAGTTCTCTGAAACATATCCTACATAGGCCGAACTTACGCATATATGCTCGCGGACGACCGCATAGGACGCAACGATTACGGTGCTGCACTTTAAACTTGGGAGACTTTTGCCACTTTGCTACTTTTGAAGCCTTGGCCATAACCCATTTACCCTCGCTCAAACGGCATCCCCATCAACTCAAGGAGACACCTAGCTTCTTCATCGGTACGAGCAGTGGTCACAATAGTAATTTCCATCCCTCGAACCTTATCTACCTTATCGTATTCGATCTCTGGGAACATGATCTGTTCCTTAAGCCCTAAAGAATAGTTCCCTCCTCGATCGAAAGAATTTCTTGGCACACCTCTGAAGTCACGAATTCGTGCCAAAGAAACATTCAATAGCTTATCTAGGAAGTCATACATTCTCTTTCCACGAAGCGTAGTCATCATGCCAATCGGCATGCCTGTCCTCAATCTGAAAGATGCGACAGACTTCTTGGCCCTAGTAGTTACTGGTTTCTGGCCACAAATGGCCGAAATATCCTTCTCTACAGCTTCAAGACTCTTGGGATTCTGAATAGCCTCTCCCAAACCAACATTGATTACTACCTTCTGCACTTTGGGTACCTGCATCACATTGCTGTAGTTATATTGCTTTAGCATAGCAGGTACAACTTCTTGTTTATACTTTACTTTTAATCTTGAACTATCGTCTTCTTTATACAAAGCTCTTGCCTTCCTTAAGCTACTCAACAACTTCGTTACATCGATGACAATACCGGATCTTCTTTCCGTCCGCCAAGAAGCGAAATCCTATACGTGTGGGTTTGTTACATTTTTCACATATCAACTTTACACTGGATACATCTATAGGGGATTCTCTCTGGATGATTCCTGCTTGGCGAGCTACACCTCGCGCCCTAGCATGCCGTTTTATCATGTTCATACCTTCAACAAGTACTGAATCATCTTTAGGGTATGCATGACGGACTTTACCCTTTTTCCCCTTGTCTTTACCTGCAATAATTAAAACCGTATCATTCTTGCGAATCTTCATTGTATCTCAACCGTATCCTAAATTACTTCCGGTGCTAAAGATATGATTTTAGCAAAGTTCTTTTCTCTTAATTCCCTTGCAACAGGTCCAAAGATCCGCGTTCCCTTAGGATTGTTCTGATCGGTCAATATTACTGCAGCATTATCATCAAATCTGACATATGTACCATCGCGCCGACCATAACAATTTGTAGTTCTTACCACAACGGCTTTAACTACATCTCCCTTTTTCACTGCGCCGCCTGGAACAGCTTGTTTAACCGAAGCGACTATAATATCACCCACACCAGCATATCTCCGCCTGGAGCTCCCTGGTATGTTAATACACATTATCTTCTTTGCCCCAGTATTGTCTGCCACGTTCAATCTACTATAAGACTGTATCATCCTTATCGTTCCTTAGAATCCTGCGCTTAGCAGTTACCCAGCCTATTGATTAACCAGTTCCTCAACACACCACCTCTTTGTTCTTGATAAAGGTCGTGTTTCCTTAACCCTTACGGTATCTCCGATTCTGCATCGGTTTTCCTCATCATGAGCCTTTAGCTTTGTCCTATATTTGACCGTCTTCTTATACAAGGGATGTCTTCTAGGGTATTCAACCAAAACTACCACAGTCTTATCCATCTTATCGCTTACTACTTTACCAGTCTTCTGTTTATATTTTCTTTCCACTTAACCCCCTAGCTTATCCCCAGCTCTCTCTCCCTGATAACAGTATTAATTCTGGCTATATTCTTCTTCACAGCCCTTACTTCACGATGATTCTTTAGCTGCATTGTAGAAAGGCGAATCCTTAGATTGAAAAGATCTCTATGCGCCTCATCTAGTTGAACTATAAGATCGCGGTCGCTGAACCCTCTCACATCAGAAACCTTCAACTACCTTCATTCCTTTCAGTTTCTCTAGCCACAAACTTGGTATCTATAGGAAGCTTATAGGAGGCGAGACGCATAGCCTCCTTGGCCGTACTTTCATTAATACCGCTTATCTCGAACATCATCCTTCCAGGTTTCACCACAGCCACCCAATGATCAGGATCTCCCTTACCACTACCCATACGAGTTTCCCCCGGTTTCTTTGTAACTGGCTTGTCGGGGAATACACGTATCCAAAGCTTTCCACCCCTGCGTAAATATCTAACCATCACACGACGTGCAGCTTCTATCTGGCGTGCCGTTATCCACGCCCTATCTGCTGCTTGTAGGCCAAATTCACCAAATGCCACAGTATTACCTACCTGGGCATTACCTCTTCTCCGACCTCTATGTACTTTCCGTCGCTTTACTCTCTTCGGTTGTAACATCATCCACCTGCTCTTCTATACCTACCGCTTCATCCTCAACACCATTGGTTTTCCTCAATTCTTTTTTATCCTTTTCTTGTTCATTGCTCAATTCATTTTTTTCTTCACTGACTACTTCTTCCGCTGCCTCGGTTTCCTCTTCTCGATCCTTCAACTCCGGAAGAATATCGCCTTTGTAGATCCATACTTTTATTCCAATACGTCCTAGCAGCGTTTTAGCTTCCGTCACCCCATAATCAATATCTGCTCTTAGAGTATGAAGTGGTACGCGCCCTTCTCTCATAGTTACGGTTCGCGCTATTTCCCCTCCACCTAACCTACCAGAACAGGTTATCTTTATCCCTTGTGCCCCAGCCTCCATGGTGCGCCCAATAGTACGCTTCATGATACGTCTATAGGGAACTCTTCTCTGTATTTGCTCTGCAATTTCTTGGGCTACCAGAGTGGCATCCAAACTTGGTTGTCTTATCTCGCAAATATTAATTTGGACCTTTTTTCCAACTAATTTTTCCAGTCTTTGTCTCAACTCATCAACTTGCTGCCCTCCTCGCCCAATCACAATACCAGGCCTAGCAGCATGTACATCTACTGTAACTTCTTTAGCTTGCCTACCGATTTCAATTAACGATATACCCGCACCGACGTACTTCGAGCGAATAGCTTTTCGTATACTAACATCTTCATATAATAACTGTGCATAATCCCGATCAGCGTACCATTTCGATCGCCAATCCTTTACAATCCCAATTCTCAGGCCTATCGGATGAACCTTTTGCCCCATCAAGCCTCCTCTTCAACCACAACAGTAATATGGGATGAGTGTCTACGTATTGGATTAACTCTACCCCTTGCTTGAGGACGCACCCTCTTCATAATAGCCCCCGAATCAATAAGTATCCTTGTTATCCTTTGATCAGACGGAGAGATCTGAAAATTGTTCTCCGCATTTGCCGCGGCTGCCCTTATAACCTTAGCCACTGCTCTAGCTGATGGGCTTGGAGCCAAGTCTAGTAATGCTGTAGCATCCTCTACTTTTCTTCCCTTCATCGAGTCGGCCACCGGACGCAGTTTTTTGGGGGATATGCCTATATGTCTTGCTACCGCTCTAGCTTCCATTTCTATTTCTTTCCACCCTTACCGCCTGGACCTTTTCCCGACTTTCCAACATGTCCTCTGAAGGTCCGTGTTGGGGCAAATTCTCCAAGCTTATGCCCCACCATATTCTCACTAACTAATACAGGTACATGTCTTCTTCCATCATGCACTGCAAATGTTAGCCCGATCATCTCTGGTATTATCGTGGAAGCTCTTGACCATGTTTTGATAACACTCTTCTCTTTTGTGCGGCTAGCCGCCTCCACTTTTTTCATTAACTTCGCGTCTATAAATGGGCCCTTCTTAGTTGACCTTCCCATATCCGCACCCCAAGCTTTACTTTCTCCGCTTTACAATCAGCCTATCGCTCCGCTTCTTGCCCCTAGTCCTAGGCCCAAGCGCTGGCTTTCCCCATGGTGTTTTCGGTGGCATCCCTCTAGGAGCCCTACCCTCACCACCCCCATGAGGATGATCTCGCGGTGTCATTGCAGAACCTCTGACTGTAGGCCTCCACCCCATCTGCCTCTTACGTCCGGCCTTCCCAATGTTTATACTCTGGTGTTCTACATTCCCTACTTGACCAATTGTGACCCGACAGTGATTTAGTATCTTGCGGATTTCACCTGAAGGCATACGTATCATTGTATACCTATCTTCTCTCGCCACTACCTGAGCAGCACTACCCGCAGTTCTTACAGCCTGAGCCCCTTTACCAGGATAGAGCTCTACATTGTGAATCATTATACCCACAGGAATACGCCTCACGGGCATCGCATTCCCTGAACGTATTTCCGCATCATCATCTGAGATTACGCTGCTTCCCACCGTCAATCCAAGAGGTGCAAGGATATACCTTTTCTCACCATCGGCGTATTCCAGCAAAGCGATACGGGCAGACCTATTAGGATCATACTCAATAGCAATGACTTCCGCCGTAACCCCGATTTTATCTCTCTTAAAGTCAATAATACGGAGTCTTCTCTTTGCCCCTCCCCCTCGATGACGTACTGTAATCCTCCCCTGATTGTTCCTCCCCCCTTTTTTACGCAATGGAGCCAGGAGAGATTTTTCAGGCTTCTTCCTCGTAATCTCTTCGAAAGTTGCCCCTGTCATACCCCTCCTGCCAGGAGAGGTGGGTTTAAATACCTTAATCCCCATGATGCCCTTCTTGTCTACACACCCTCAAAGAGTTCTATCTTTTGTCCCGTTTTCAGGCTTACTACTGCCTTTTTCCAAGGCGATGACTGGATTCGACGCCTACCTACACGTCTACTCTTCCCTGGAACCCAGATGATATTCACATCTGTAACATTAACCTTGAATGCCTTCTCCACCGCTAGTTTGACTTGCCACTTATTGGCATTCTTAGCTACCTCGAAGGTATATTTACCCTGTTCCGAGAGTAGTGTGTTTTTCTCAGTGACTACCGGACGCCGCAACACCTCATACAGATCCATGTTTCCCCCACCTAATCTCAACCTCCCGAGCTGCTGGCACTGTCATAACTAGATATTTGTGAGAGATAATATCTGCAACATTCAGCACAGGAGCAGGCAAGGTCTTTACTCTGTGCAGATTGTTACACGCACGAATAACAGCTTCCTCTGGTTCCAGTGTCACAACCAGAAAAGAGGATTTCTCCCTACCAGACTCGCTCTGCGCCTTACTCAAGAAGATATCTTTTACTGCTTCGAGTATATTAGCCATCTCTTTGGTCTTAGCTTGACCAAGCGTCAATTCGTCTATCAAGACCAGTCTATCTTCGCGAGCTTTATCTGAGAGTACACATCTCAAAGCCAACTGCCGCATCTTTTTGGGCATTTTCTGATTAAATACCCTCGGGTGTGGTCCAAATATCACACCACCCCCTCTTAGTAAAGGAGATTTCACCGTACCACGACGTGCCCATCCTGTATGCTTCTGACGAAATGGTTTCCGAGTGCTACCCCTAACATTCCCTCTTGTTTTGGTAGAAGCTGTTCCCGCACGGGCATTCGTTAATTGCCTCACTACGGCCTGATGCACCACCGGTTTATTGAATGGTATGTTGAACACACTATCATCTATATCGATGGTATCAACAGCTTTTCCCGACGTATCGTAAACCGAAACTTCCATTGCGTTCGTCTACCTAACTCTCGACTTCCTTACCATTACAAGCTGCCCAACTGCTCCTACCACTCCCCCTCTAACAAACAACAAGCTACTATCTGGCTCAACTTTAACTACTTTCAAATTCTTTATGGTTACCCTCTCGCTACCCATATGTCCAGCCATACGTGTACCCTTAAACACCCTACCAGGATAAGTAGTGCCTCCAATCGACCCAGGCGCCCTTCCCCTATCCGACTGTCCATGAGTTTTGGGACCACCCCCAAAATTATGTCGTTTCATCCCACCAGCAAAACCTTTCCCCTTTGAGATTCCAACGACATCCACCAAATCACCTGGAGCAAACATGCTAACATCCACTTTTTGCCCTATTTGCACTTCTGCCAGATTATCATCATCCCTAAACTCACGCAGGTGTTCAAGATAGTGCTGTACTGGCTTTAGATGCCCCTTCTCTGGAGAATTAAGCTTTGCGCCATCTCCAAAACCAAGTTGTATCGCCCGATAGCCATCATTCTCCACAGTTTTGATCTGGGTAACGAAGCACGGTCCAACTTCTAACGCAGTGACTGAGACGGCGAATCCATTCTCATCAAAGAAGGTAGCCATACCTAATTTTTTTCCCAAGCATCCCAACTTCTTGATACTCTCCTACAGCTTCATCTCTATATCCACGCCTGACGGCAAATTCAAGCGAGTAAGGGCCTCAATGGTCTTCGACGTAGGATCCAGTATATCAATAAGACGCTTATGCGTACGTATCTCAAACTGCTCCCGCGAATCCTTATCAATAAAAGGGGATCGTACAACACAGAATTTCTCAATACGGGTAGGTAAAGGGATCGGCCCTGCAATCTGTGCCCCAGTTCTTTCTACAGTCTCGATGATCTGCAAAACAGATTCATCAAGAATTCTGTGATCAAATGATTTCAATCTGACACGGATCTTTCTTTTCGCCATTTCTTACCTTATCTCGACATTCCACCATGATGCAGCTGATCTGCTAGTGAAGATGGAACCTGTTCATACTCATAAAATTCCATTGAATAGGTTGCTCGACCCTGACTCAAAGACCTTACGCTAGTCGCATACCCGAACACCTCTCCAAGAGGCACATAACTAGTTACAACCCAATACCCATTTTGAGGATCTGTGCTTTCGATACGAGCTCGGCGCATTTTTAAATCGCCCAGTATATCGCCTAAGAACTCTTCAGGAGTAATAACATCTAGCCTCATAATGGGCTCAAGCATTACCGGGCCTGCTTTACGCATGCCTTCCTTAACTGCAATAGAACCAGCCATCCGGAATGCGACTTCTGAAGAATCGACTTGATGGTAACTTCCATCATATACCGAAACCTTTATATCCACAACAGGATATCCCCCCAAAACACCTGTGTCTAGAGCTTCTCTTATCCCGGACTCTACAGCCGGGATAAATGCCTTAGGAATTGCCCCTTCTTTAATACGATCTACAAACTGAAATCCGCTCCCCTTCTCTCCTGGTTCTAATTCCAACCAAACATGACCATATTGTCCTCGTCCACCATATTGCTTGATGAACCTACCTTCAGACTTAACACGTTGAGTAATTGCTTCCTTGTACGCTACTTGTGGCTTACCCAGCTTGGCTTCTACTTTAAAATCGCGTTTAAGCCGCTCCGTCAACACATCAATATGTAATTCACCCATCCCCGAGATTATTGTCTGCCCTGTTTCTGTATCATAGCGTACCTTAAAGGTCGGATCCTCCTCAGCTAACTTCGTCAGAGCATCTGTTATCTTATCCTGATCCGCCTTAGTCCTCGGTTCAATGGCAGCTGAAATAACAGTTTGAGGAAACTTAATAGCTTCCAGCAGTATCTGATGTGCAGGATCACACAATGTATCCCCTGTATAAGAGTTCTTTAAGCCAAGCGCTGCTACAATACCACCCGCATTAACTTCGGTAATCTCCTCACGACGATTGGCATGCATCAAAAGGAGCCTACCCAATCTTTCTTTCTGTGTTTTGGTTGAATTGAAGACTCCCGCACCAGCTTTGGCATTTCCCGAATATACCCGCAGGTAAACCAACCTACCAACGAATACATCAGTTACCACTTTAAACACTAACGCAGAGAAAGGTTCTCTTGGATCTGTCAAGCGCGAAGCATTTTGGTTTGTCTTTGGATCGATCCCCTCAATCGGAGGCACATCCAAGGGAGATGGTAGGTAACGAATAATGGCATCAATCAATTGCTGAACACCAATATTCCTTAGCGCACTCCCACACAACACGGGTACAACCTTTCGCGCAAGAGTTGCGCGACGCAGCGCACTAATAATCTCCAAAGGAGTAGGAACTCTATCTTCCAGATAGACTTCCATCAACTCTTCATCGTTTTCTGCTAGATTTTCAATCAAACTCTGCTGATACCGCTTGGCCTCACCGACATATTCATCAGGTATTTCAGATACGATCGGCGGAGCACTTAAATCACCAGGGAATTCCAACGCCTTATTATCCACGAGATCTATAACACCTCTCATGGTCTTGGCTTCTCCCCATGGACACTGAAGTATAACTGGTTTACAGCATAACCTACTTTCTATCATTGATACAGTACGATTCAAATCGGCCCCTGGTCTATCCATCTTATTAACGAAGCATATCCGGGGCACATTGTATTTATCCGCTTGACGCCAAACTGTTTCAGATTGAGGTTCCACACCAGCCACCCCATCAAACACTACCACTCCCCCATCAAGCACTCTGAGACTACGTTCTACTTCAGCAGTAAAATCCACATGTCCTGGTGTATCTATCAAGTTCAGCCAATATCCATCCCATGAGCAACGTGTAGCTGCTGCTGTGATGGTGATACCTCTCTCTTGTTCCAATTCCATCCAATCCATCACAGTGGTGCCATCATCCACCTCACCCACTCGATGTGTACGGCCTGTCAGATAGAGAATTCTCTCCGTAACAGTAGTTTTTCCAGCGTCTATATGGGCAATAATCCCAATATTACGCAGAAGGTCTAGTCGAACTGACTCAGACATAGAATCAACTTTCTGTGCCGCCTTTGCTGGCACAGAGCCATCGTGCACAGGGGCCGCCTTTATGTTTGTCGTAGAACCCATCACCATCTGAAATGAACAAAAGCACGATTTGCATGAGCCATTTTATGGAGCTCTTCACGCTTCTTGATAGCAGCTCCTTGACCCTGGGAAGCTTCAAGTATTTCAGCAGCTAGTCTATCAGCCATTGGCTTTCCTTCACGCCCTCTGGCAGAATTGATCATCCATTTAATAGCCAAAAACAAGCCTCGATCCCCTTTTACCTCCACAGGAACCTGATATGTTGCGCCAGCCACACGCCTTGGTCTCACTTGTACTAATGGAGTTGCGTTGGTAACGGCTTGTTCAAATGTCTCTGCAGGATTACCCTTAGTTTGCTTCTCTACAATATCAAGTGCAGAGTATACAATATGTTCAGCTTTCCTTTTGTTACCAGACTGCATCAACCTATTAATAAGGATGGCTATCATTCTACTATCATATTTAGCATCCGGCGCCGCAGTCCTCTTCGCAACCTTTCCACGTCTTGGCATATCCATCCCCTTTGGGCAAAAAATAAGAACTCAGGTCCCTACCCCTCATCACTAACAAACAGTAAGCCCCATCCTAAGGAAATAGTCTAGGCACCCGAGCCCTTGAGCCGTTTGGCTCCATATCTACTACGAGCTTGTTTTCGGTTTGTTACACCACCTGCATCAAGAGCACCTCGAATAATGTGATATCGTACTCCTGGCAAATCTTTTACCCTTCCTCCACGAATCAACACAACAGAGTGTTCCTGGAGATTATGTGCTTCTCCCGGAATATATGCTGTTACTTCCATACCATTTGTTAAACGAACACGAGCAATTTTCCTTAAAGCAGAATTAGGCTTTTTGGGTGTCATGGTCTTGACCTGAATACAGACACCCCGCTTCTGAGGGGCTCCTGCACCCTGTGTCATTTTGTTCTTAAGAGCATTGTAACGAAAACTCAAGGCCGGAGCCTTGGATTTCCCCACCACCCTCTTTCGCCCTTTTCTGACCAACTGATTGATTGTAGGCACATCTCCTCCTGAAACAAGGTCCTAATCTACCATCAATGTAGTCACGTGTCAAGAGCTACGACATCCCAAGTGCAACTACATTGAGCCCCATAGGAGTAAGATACCAAATCTCCTCCTACGTAAACAGATTGATCAGAACTGTTCTAACTATTAAAGTATCTACTCAAGAGTCTTTTAGAATACAGCAAAACTAATTTTTTCAACCAAGTTAACTGAGAAGGAAGTGTCCTGATAGAAATCTTATGCATAACAGCATATGTGGACAAATCAATCGTAATTCCCAAGAGATTTGCGTAGTTCAACAATACGATCCCTTAACAATGCAGCTTTTTCGAACTGCAATTCCTTGGCGGCTTTTTTCATCTCCGATTCAAGCTGCTTCACAACTCGAGCGATTTCAGCTTTTGGTATCTCTTCCTCAGCAAAATATGTAGCACGAGGCTCTGCCACCACCTTAACTCGCTGTGTGATATCCTTGATATCCTTTGTGATACCACGTGGTGTGATACCATGTTCCTGATTGTATTCTTGTTGTACTTTACGCCGACGAGACGTTTCCTCTATAGCTGCCTTCATCGACTTGGTGATAGAATCAGCATACATGACTACGTGGCCATCCACATGTCGAGCAGCCCTGCCCATTGTTTGAATGATTGAATCTCTCGAGCGAAGATAACCTTCCTTGTCTGCATCTAGAATAGCTACCATACTAACCTCCGGCAGATCCAATCCCTCTCTAAGCAGATTAATACCAACAATTACATCATAGGTCCCCAAACGAAGGTCACGTAGTATTTCGACACGCTGCAGGGTATCGATCTCAGAATGCAGATAATGGACGCTTATCCCCTCCTCCCTCATATATTCAGCAAGTTCCTCTGCCATTCTCTTGGTCAGAGTTGTCACCAGGCAGCGTTCTTTACGATCCACTCTAGCCCTTATTCGTGAAAGCAGATCATCAATTTGCCCTTCCGTTTGACAAACCTCAACCACCGGCTCAACCAGTCCGGTAGGACGAATCAACTGCTCAACTAATTGCTGGCAATGTTCATACTCATAAGGTCCAGGAGTAGCCGAAAAGTATATAGCCTGATGAACATTCTGTTCGAATTCATCGAAGTTCAATGGGCGGTTATCGAGGGCAGATGGAAGCCGGAATCCGAATTCTACAAGAGTTTCCTTCCTAGAACGGTCTCCATGATACATGCCACGAATCTGAGGTAGCGTCATATGAGATTCATCGACCAGGAGTAGAAAGTCATCTGGAAAGTAATCTATCAAAGTCCATGGGGTACTTCCCTTATGCCTACGAGCGAGATGCCGAGAGTAGTTTTCCACACCATTGCAATAACCAGCTTCCTGAAGCATATCAATATCATAGTTAGTACGGGCATCAAGTCTCGCAGCCTCCACTACACGACCTTGACTGCGAAGCTCATCAACACGATTCATTAGCTCAGACTTAATATCTTCGATAGCAGCTAGGAGTTTCTCCCTAGAGGTGACAAAATGCTTAGCAGGATATACTTCAACGGAGTCTCGCTCTGAAAGTATCTCACCAGTAAGCGTATCGATTTCCACAATCCTTTCAACTTCATCTCCCCACAGCTCAACACGCAGCGCTATTTCCTCATATGCTGGATAGATCTCTAGGGTATCACCACGAATACGGAATCTACCGCGCGCGAAGTCTAAGTCGTTCCGTTCATACTGCATGTCCACTAACTGACGAATTAACTTCCTGCGATTACATGTCTCACCCTTCTTTATCGATGCCACAAAGCTATAATACTCCTCTGGCGAACCCAATCCATATATGCAGGAAACTGAAGCAACCACCACCACATCCCTACGCTCTAAGAGGGCACGCGTTGCTGAATGACGTAGCTTATCAATCTCCTCATTAATATCCGTATCCTTTTCGATGTAGGTATCAGTATTGGGAATATACGCTTCAGGTTGGTAATAGTCATAATAGCTCACAAAATACTCAACTGCATTATTTGGCAAAAACTCTTTCAGCTCAGTGCATAGTTGAGCGGCAAGAGTCTTGTTATGACAGATTACCAGAGTTGGCCTTTGAATCCGACCAATGACGTTGGCCATGGTGAAGGTTTTACCACTACCTGTTACCCCAAGTAACACCTGGTGCTTAAAACCACGCTCAAGACCTGATACTAGTTTGTCCACTGCTTCAGGTTGATCCCCTGTAAGCACATAATGAGACAGAACTTCAAACTGAGGCATATGGTTTCTAAGTCCTTATCGGCACGAGATTATTAATCACTCTATTACGTCTGGTTCTCTAAAATCATCAAGACTTATCTCGCCCCAAATCGTGACATACGTGTCACTAACCTTAGTATCAATTTCACCGAATCCACTATCTTGCCATACTTGCTTTAAATCACTTTCAGAGGATTCAGCGGTTTCTTCATCTGTAAATCTGCATATTGTGGTCATCTTGATAGTATCATCATCTTCCTTTTCCAACGACATCCCCGATGCTTCTAAAGCATCCAGTTCAGAAGAATCTGCAGCACGTGTCCAGAACATCTGCATACCATGCGGTAGTTTATCTAGTAATGCCCTGGCATCCTTTTTCTCATATAATGATGAATCCTCTCCCTTTTCTATTTTAATGCAACCCTCAACACCTTCTCTGCTACCCGCCACAACTGTGCGCTCCATCAATGCCACGTGGATATTGCCACTTCTCCACCTCTCCACATCCTTGTACCTATCATACTCATAACCAAGATACAGTAATCTATCTACCACATCCGACATGTCAAATCCACCTTTTACCAT
>JAXHVC010000225.1:0-16710 GCA_034189315.1 Chloroflexota bacterium
TACTCCAGGCACATCCCGTCCTTTGTTAATAAAACCTATAGGGACTATCCTTGTATGAAAATTGTATGTCGTGATACATTCAGGATATCTCTGGTGACTTTGTCCCATACAGGGGTATCAATATGGAGAATCATGGTGCATAAGGATTGGATGGGTATACAGAGGGAATTCACACAGTAGGTTTGCTACAGCTTCGGAATAAGAAAAAGGTCGAGTTATCTCATTGCAATCCCGGGGCTCATATGAATTGCCAAAGGTCAATTCTCACCAACTCCCATGCGTTAGCATGCCACCCCAAAACCTCCAATTTCACAGGGATCTTGATTATCGGGTAGGGCATACGCAAAAGCATAGGTTATCAAACCATAAAGCGCTCCTCATCAGAGCTGGTATTTATCCAATGAGGGTATTTGTTGCGATATAGGAAACGCAAGTTGCTCTATCTCTTGATGTCCATCGCGCTGCTTTTCAGCTTGATGGACATTCATCTCACACCTGGGAAAGCCACTCCTAGCGTATTGGAGACAACCCCGATATGGTCAGAATACTACACGTTTTCTAATGATATCGATGCACATGCTTCACCTTCTATTGCTATTGACGACTATGGGACTCTCCATGTGGTATGGAGAAGCAACACCAACGATATTCTATATTGCAACTCAACTACCAACGGTTCATGGCTTGAACCTATAAGCATCTCAAATACAATCCCAGGGACAGCTAGACATCCGGCCATTGCTATCAGCGCAGAAGGAAGTATCCATGTAGTATGGGTAACAGATGGCTATATCTGGCATGCATACAATCTAGATGAACAAACGTGGCAGGTTGCAGAGGCCTCAACAGTTGGGACTACTTCCATGCATCCAGATATCAACATTGATCATAACGGAATGATTCACCTAGTTTGGCAAGAAGGAGACGAGTTTGATGGCCCAGCGTATGACATATACTACAAGAGCAAACGGATTAGTGAAACCTGGAGTGGGACTATCACTTCAAACTTGAGTAATACACCTAATGACAGGTCCACAGAACCTTCACTTTTCGTGGAGGACTCTGGACAAGTCCACGTTGTGTGGCAACAGGAACATGATGGAATAAGCGACATCTATTACAGAAGCAAGCCACTCTTCGAAACCTGGAATGAAATCGAGGATGTTTCTTCGGGCATATCTGGAGACCATTGTGATCCTTCTCTTGTGTTAGGTGATGATGGTACGGCACATGTTGCATGGGCAGACAACTCCAACAGCATCATTTATTACAGACTGAAGTATAGCGATCACCAATGGACCAATGATAACAAAGCAATTGAAGTATCAAGCTCATCGGTATTTCAAATGCAGAAACCAGATATTGCCATAGACAAACAAGGTGCCATTCACCTTGTTTGGCAAGAAAGTCACCTCGATCATGGTGATGATGATGAGATTTACTACTGCAACAAGCCACTCAACTTAGATTCATGGATTCCACAACCTATTAATTTGACCAAGGATTTGGCAGGAGAATGTGCCTCCACGTCAATAGCAACAGGGAGTATTCATATTGTATGGAGAAACACCGATATTGGATTGGTTGCCATAAAGGCCAGCGCATACGCACCAAACCAGCCAATAAATGTCACACCAGCAAACGAGCGAGCAGTATCTGATCTGACTCCGACTCTAACATCATCCATTTTTGCCGATGCAGATAGGTCCGATTCGCACCTTTCTTCTCAGTGGCAGGTTACCACCACACCTGGAGATTACTCAAATCCAGTGTGGGAAACTTATGAGGACAACAAGGGGTTAACTACAGTTGAGGTACCGGCAGACCTACTATCTAATCAGACAACCTACTATTGGCGTATTCGTCATAGAGATTCCAGTCCTGGCTTACACTGGTCAACCTATTCCGAAGAGACCTCCTTTTTAGTGGACGTAGACCAACCTACAGTCACAATCAATTCACCCATACCAAATCCAACAAACGACAATACCCCCATGCTGACCGGTTCTGCCACAGACGCCACTAGTGATATCTACTCTATTGAATACCGTATCGATAATACTCATTGGTTATCCATCGAATCAATTGCCGACGCTAACAGCAGCCGAACCAAAACCTATTCCATTACCACAGATTCATTGTCTGATGGTATACATATTATAGAAGTAATAGCTATAGACGAAGCTGGCAATACGAGCAGCACCTATGCTTCACAAAACTTCACCATAGATACAATGCCACCAAGTATCATAAGCAGCAATCTGGATGCCAGCTCAAGTAACACAAATCCTCCTATATTCAGCGGCATGATAAGAGATGAGACAAGCACAATTGTATCAGTCGAGTATAGCATTGACGGTAGTCCATGGGAGACAGCGAGTATCACCATCGATCCTAATGATCCCAAAACAGCACACTATAGGTTTCGTCCAACTGTCTCCAGTGGTGACCACACGATCCGAATCCGTGCCACCGACGATTCTGGTAATGTGTTAAATGAATCCGACTACTACACTAGTCAGTTCAATGTACCACCAGATAGTATGTACAAATGGATCGTTGTGATAGCAATCTTAGTTGGCATTGCAACTGCAACTCCTGCAATCTACCTTCTCGTTGTTAGAAGGCTGAGGCGACCAAAGCCATTTTGGTAGAGAGATCCCAAGTCACATGATAATCTCATCAATTTAGACACTGGCTCCTCTACCCTATCTATTGGCCCGCAAATGATAAGCACTTGCACTCTTCTCTATATCTAAACAGTGTCATTGATTTTTATATCATGCTTGTGTATCATCATTTTGGTATCCGGGAGTAGAGAACATGTATAAACGAATGCTTGTTCCATTAGATGGATCCAGATTAGCTGAAATGGTCTTTACCTACGCGGCTGAATTCGCAGTAAGGCTCAACGTGGTACCTACATTAGTCCACGTATGTAGGCAAGAGGAGCTGGAACTGCTCCCCATGCATAAAGCATATATCGAAAGCGCTGCAAAGGTAATCGAACTAGGGCTGATCGACATGATAGATAGACAAGGCAGTTCAATAACTATTGGTGAATTGAAACCCAAAGTGGAACTCCTTACAGGGAAGCCGGCACACACGATACTGCAATATGTGGACGAAAATGATATTGATCTCATCATCATGTCCACTCGAGGTAGATCTGGAGTAAAGCGATGGGCTATGGGTGGCGGCGCCGACAGAATACTGCACGAAGCCAATATCCCCACTCTTCTCATCAAATCGGATACCAGTGAAGCCCCAATCGAAGACTCATTACCCAGAAGAACGCTCATTGTTCCCCTGGATGGCTCGGAAGTAGGAGAGCTGGTGCTCTCCCATGTTGAAACCCTGGCAAATCAAATGGGAAAGGACGATGTAGACATTGTGCTTCTCAAAGTCTGTGAACCACCAGACATTATGTCGCCAGTTAGCTATTATGCCACGCCAGATACCTATCCCCCCGAAAGGCCAGTCACACACAGGAGATATGTAGAAAAAGAGACCGCCAAATGCGAAATGCTTGGGCTACAATATCTGGGAGATATAGAGGGCAATCTCAAAGAAAGAGGGCTATCTGTTAAATCGGAAGTTCTCATCGGCAAAGCAGCTGATGAGATTGTAAGATATGCCGATACAATCCCCTACTCAATAGTCGTCATGGCAGCACATAGTCGATCTGAGCTAAGTCGACGCGTATATGGAGGAGTTGCCTGGAAGGTATTACTTGGTAGCTCAAGACCCACCTTTATCATGCGTCCACAATAGGCAAATCTGGATAGATACTCGTTTGTAACTCAAGCACAGTTCGGCACATACCTACTAACCTCATGATTCAAATCTATTCGTAATCCATAATAACACCCCAAACATATTCAACAAGGCCAATAGATCGCTCCACATCTATGGGTGGTTGAATCCTAATCCCTCAAACATGTCTCTATAAATGCAAGCACTTCACATATTTGTTAACATATCAAGTGTTCAGCAATCATCATACGGTCTTTCAAGAGCTGTCATAGTACTCACACTTGCATATTAACTGAATAAGTTGATCGTAGAAACTCAGAGTTCACTTCCTCAAGTGTATTTGTAAGCAGGGAAGTGCAGGAGGGCACATACGAACTAGCCCTGCTAATGATTGCCCAACAAAGACATCGCCAGAATGTAGAAGGGGCAGAAAGCTTATCCACTCTCAAGCATTTCATAAAGGAGGCAAGGCCAAGTGTGGAATACAAGAGTAACAGAGATGCTAGGGATCCAATACCCCATCATTCAAGGAGCCTATGGTGGTTTTGGCACATCTGCCATTGCAACGCCGGTATCAGAAGCCGGGGGATTGGGTCTTATCACAGCAGGGGCTTTCAATAGTATCGATAAGCTAAGGGAGGATATACGCAAAGCCAAGTCCAATACTGATAAACCAGTCGGAGTTAATCTAACTGCAATGGGAATGATTAGCCTTGATGAGGTATGTGACGTCGTCATCGATGAAAAAGTTCCCGTGGTGGAAACCGCCGGATATCGATGCGATGTTTACGGCAAGAGGCTAAAGGAATCAGGTATCATCTGGATTCACAAGGTGGCCACGATGAAGCATGCTTTGGCTGCCGAGAGGCAAGGAGCCGATGCAGTGGTGGTTGTTGGCTTAGAGGGAGCTGGATTCAAGAGCACTATTCAGCTGCCGACCATGATAGCCATCCCCTGGGCAGCGAAAGAACTTAAGGTGCCTGTCATAGGAGCGGGCGGCATCGCTGATGCTCACGGATTCATGGCCACGCTAGCCATGGGAGCCGAAGCAGTTTACCTCGGTACAGCCTTTATGGCCACCAAGGAATGTCCAATACCCGACGCCTATAAGCAGTTATTAGTGGATGGGGATCCCGTGGACCCCAAGTTCCGCGACCGCAATCTAGCCCCCCCAAATCCCGAGGATTTCCAAAAGGTAATGAGCCAAAAGGGAACTGTCTCTCAAGATGAATGGTTAATGAAACTCGAGCGAGTATTGCTCAAGGAGTCTCCAGACGATTTACCCAAAGAGATGCCCACCGAGATACCTGTAGAAGAAGTGCTCAAACTAGCTCCAGGTTCGCTAGCTGTTGCAGTTATCGATAAGGTCAAAACCGTAAAGGAGCTGATAGACGAGATGATAAGCGGGGCAGAGGACATTCGCCGCCGCTGGTCATTGGCATAAGAAGCATCAGACCCTCCTATTCGTCAAACCACAACCTACTAATCCGTGTCCGTAACCAAGATTGAAATACGGACACGGTCCTTTCTCAACAGTTACACTCCCAACCACCCAACCATGCTTGGCATTCGTCTGATATGCAATGTTTATATACTGTTATATGATTAGGACTTTAGCCCCCCACTATTAAATTCCCAATCCGTGAGAGTTGTCTTACATGATCATTCACACAGCATGTTGTCTTGTGTAGATAGGAGCCATCGCTCCCATCTCTCCTGAAGTGAGGGCTTCGGTCTATCTACAGAGGGATTACAATTTAATGCCTTCTTGAATTCCATGTAAGAAAAAGGTAATCGTTCACCTAGTGCGTCATTGCGAGCACGGGACCCGTGAGGGACACGGGTCATTAGTGAAAGAAACAACCAGTTTCTTAGGAGTAGCAATAGCGACGTGGCAATCTGGGGTGTGGTTTGGAGGGGAGGTTTATTCATAGCAGACAGGACTGTTAACGGGTTCAGATTGTCCCTATTAATCATTCAAATTGTCCCATTATTAGTTTATCCAGCAATAATCCTAACTCACTGCCATTTATTGCTGAAATGAGGCCCCCTCAAAATAGCTTAACCTTATTCAATCCACCTATACCACCATAATTTATCAACCAAACCCACCGGTACCATGGTCTATAATTGCAAGCATGCCAATATATCGATCATAGTTACACGAAATATCATCGATAGGATGTGTAGTTTAGTCAACCAATAATCGCTATCCAAAAAGCCCATGAACCTCTAGACTGAAGTCATTTCACAAGAGACACATGTCAACTTTCACTTCAGTTGAGATTAGATAGGCAATATGTCACGCTTGTTAGGAATACATCGAACCGACTTATTCTAGCCCACTCTAGAAATTCATATGTGAATAACAGAAGCACAACTAAAGAGATTAGGATTAAACCTAATCTAAGGTATGTTGAACTACAAAAAAAGCGTGGTTGTTTATATTGGAGGAAACAGGGTCTCCAGCTCCCCGGAGACCCCATCAATTGAACAGAGTCACCTGACTACCCATACAGTCATTAAATACCCATGACCATATGTGCGAACTAGGTATTGTGGAAAACACACTAGTGTATTGTCTCCATAATATCTTTACAAAACAGTGTTTCGTAATACACGAGTTTGCTCAAATTCCTCCCTCTAGAAGGGAGAGTCTAGGTGAGGATGATTTCCCTTTCCTGATGGGAGGATGTAATTACATCCTTCTCTGCGACACTAGGAGGTGCTATTTACCAGGGGCAGTTGGCCTATGAAAGTACGGAAGGATATCGGTACCAAAGCTTTCGAGCTCCGCACCAACGGTCTCCTTGAAATGCTTCATGAGCAAATCTACTGTCCACTGTGGGAACATATATCCTGCTCTAGCCTGTTTAGGATGAGACCACAGTACAAGTCTGGGTCCATCCACAGCTATAACCTGACCATTTATCCAAGCGGCTTCATCACTTGCCAGATAAACAACCAGAGGAGCAGCAGTGCTGGCACTGTAAAAGCCCAGGTCCTCTGCCTGGGGCTCTGGTAAACCCGCGTCCGAAGCTTCCTTCAATGCTTTGTTTAACAGGGGTTCAGTCATCCTCGTCATAGCAGCAGCTCGAACTGCATTGACCGTGATATTGTATTTGGTAAGTTCCAATGCCCAAGTCATAGTCATGCCTACAATACCAGCTTTAGCAGCGGCATAGTTAGTCTGACCAAAGTTACCCCTCAAGCCAGCACTCGATGTCACATTGATGATACGACCACCCCCTTGGTCTTTCATCTCCAGTGCTGCGAATTTCCCACAAGCAAATGTACCTTTCATATGAGTTGTAATCACCGAATCCCAGTCCTCTTCGCTCATCTTGAAAAGGGTCTTATCTCTTGTGAAACCCGCATTGTTGACCATGATATCGAGTCGACCATAACTATTTTTAGCACATTGGATAATACGCTGCGCACCTTCCCAAGTAGATACATCCTCTATACAGGATACAGCCTCCCCTCCTTTGGACTTGATCTCATCAACTACCGATGCCACACCATCAACATCCCTACCATTAATCACCAGTTTTGCACCGGCGGCTGCCAAATCCAACGCATAGGCCTTACCAAGTCCCTTTGAGGATCCTGTAACCACAGCAATCTTGCCATAAAGTAGCATATCTTTCCCCCCTATCTGTTTAGGCTGTCCCAACAACGCCGTTTTATTACTGAAATACGGTCAAGTTTATCAATCGTCACATTGTCCTACAAGTGGCATCACACTTATCCTTATCAAACCAATAGTATGAAGATAATGTTATCATCTCCCACATTTGTTTATCTCCAAGGTACATAAGTTTACCAATTGTCTCCCTTATACAGACCGATTTGTTTACCTTGTTTACCGTCACCTTTATAGCATCATGATACACTCTACCTAGGGCTAATAACCATAAGGAGTTGAATCAAATGGAACAGGGAGCTATAGAAAAGCAGTGGGAGGAGATCATCTCAATGGGGATCACCACAGAGGATGATGCCTTGTTCCTGATCCAACACTTCGTAGAGATCCTCCAGTCTATCCATAATACGGATAATCCAGAAATTGCATATGAATCCCTGATGAAGGCCGTAAGTGGCATAAACATGGCAATAGAATCCACGTTGCAGAGATGGCCAAGTTTGCATGAGGAAATAGGCAGGAGACTGAGCGAATGGATTAACTTGGTTCGAGAGACTACTGCAGAGGTTGCTAGGGTGCTTAGGCAATCACTTGGGCAAAATGTCGTTGGATACAGTGTCGGAATTGTATTCCCCATGGGACTAACCCTGGCCATTAATTTCTCTATAGATCCGTATCCCTCCTTACTAGAACACACCGAGGATAAACTACTAGAGTTCAGCGCTATCAAGTTCTAGTTATAGAGTCATCATCTGAAACCTATCCAGCATCCATCTAACTCATCTCAGCACATCCATCAATACGTTAATATCATAGCTACATACCCATCCTTTGCGATATGTCTAAACAGACGAAACGGATTCCCAACCAATCAGGAATCCGTCTTGTCTATGTAGGATGAAAACTACCAATCAAAGGGAAGGCAGCTCTATATTTATATGGGCTCATCATGACCAGCAGGCCATTGAGAGCCTATGGATCTAACTGAACCTCATAGCTAGCTATGTCCTGAGCAATGTCATCGTCCCATAACGTGGCTATAAATATACCAGTCTCGCCTGGAGCAATATCCGTTGGATCGGTAAAGTCCCACTCAACGGCAATGAGTTTCCCAGAAGCATCATAGAAGCTTACATAGATAGTGGAATAACTCAAGGTTTCAGTCCCTGTATTCTCAACTTGTCCAGTAACTATGGTGTTGTCAAAGTCATCAGTCCCAAGAGAGGGAGCTGACAACTCAAAATCGGTATACGGCGCAGTGCCACTCGTAACAGATGTACATTCTACCGAATATGTCGCTATAGAATTCGCCACGGTCTCATCATACACACTTGTATCAAAAGGAGACTTCTGACCCGGGGCAAGAATCTCGATACTAGTATAGGAATGCGATGTTTCAAGCTCCGTCCCACTACTATCATAATAAGTAACCGTTATCTTGACCCAGGATAGATTGTCTGAACCGGTATTCTTGACTTCACCAAGAACAGTGTACCACCCATAGGAATCCACTCCACCAGAGTGACCCAGTATCTCAATATCAGATACATCCTCCTCAGTATCATCCATGCTGCCAAAGCCACCATCGAAAACGTCCTTAAGGCTTTGTTCGAATGTAGCTTTGAGAAATCTACCATCTTGCTTTAACTCAATATTCTCATATCCTTCGGAATCACCCTCTAGATCACTCCTAACACCCTCGATGGCAGTCTGAGCTTCATCTTCGCTCTCGAACTGCATCACAGCCGTCAGTAGTACAGCATTACTATCTTTCTTAGCTATTGACATACCAACAGCCACAAATCCATCATAGTTATCTTCCGTAAATGCATTCTCTCCAAGGAACAACATGAATCCACCAGGGAGCCTATCTAGAATATCTTGATACTCACCTCCATCGTACATCGAATCTGCATTTCCGTTCATGACATCAATGGAAGCCTTAACATCATCTTCATCACCAGCAATCAGCATATCTTCTTGCAGGACTATCCATTGAGGACCAAGTGAAAGAACATCTCCCTGATACCAAACTCCTACACCACTATACTCAGTCTGCTTATATCCATTTTCTTCGAGTTCTTCGGCCGTCTTAGTGACATCGAGCTCACCACCAAACAGTATTACTTCCCCCATACCCAACTGAGTTACATGGGTTGCATCGATTCCACACATCCCACCCAATAACACCAGTATAGTGGAAACACCTGTGTACAAAGGATCTAATTCATCGTCTTCCCTAAGCTGCTGCACATCAAAATGCATGAAGCCTTCCTGGGTACTAGGTATCTTCTTCATCATTTCTATCGCAGCCTCTGGATGTCCACTGCCACCCCCCAAGAAGCTCGGAAATATGCAAGAGCTCCCACTCACAATTAGTGATGTGGATAGCGCTATTGCCATAACTATCTTCCAATATTTCACTTATTACCCCTTTTATACCTTGTAATTAACTTATGCCCCTTAATTATGAATACTATTACACTGGAGTAACAATACGGGTATATACGATGAACAACGCAGTAAGAAACAGGTAAAATGAAAGCTGTTGATGATTTGATGAAGATATTACCTCAAATATGATATATATCGATGGCTCAGCAAATTCGGGAAGCGGGACAATTGTGCGAAGCGCAGTGGCCCTTGCCTGCCTGCTCGGAGAAGATCTTCACATTTCGAACATCAGAGCAAAGAGGGAAAAACCAGGACTACGCCCTCAACACCTGGCAGACATAATGGCCTGCGCTCAGATGTGCAATGCGCAGGTCACAGGAGCCACAGTCAATTCTAAAGAGGTCATATTTAAACCCGGCGAGAGGATACGTGGTGGTCACTATGATTGGGACATTGGTACTGCTGGCTCCACCACACTTCTAGCTATGACAACACTACCGCTAGCCCTTTTCGCAGATAGAGACACTAGTGTGCAAATCTCGGGAGGATTGTTTCAGGATTTCGCTCCATCAGCTCACTATATGCAACATGTGCTCTCGCCAACACTACGAAAGATGGGCATTCATGTGAATTCCAAAGTAGTACGTCCTGGATATGTTCCCAAAGGAGCAGGCATTCTCCAGCTGGGTATTAATCCACTGACTACCCGCCTACAACCTTTGAACCTTCCCTACCAAGGTGCTATTGAGAAGATCGAAGGATTGGCTATCTCTTCACATCTGAAGAAGCAAAGAGTGAGCCATAGGATGGCAGAGGAGTGTAAAAAGGTACTTGCCAGCAAGGGGCATCATTCACAAATCAATACTTTGTATGATGACACCGCAGCGCAAGCAGGAGCAAGCTTGGCAGTTTGGGCAATAACAGACTCAGGTTGTCTCCTGGGCGCCGATTGGGCAGGGAAGCAGAGTCGTAGTTCCGAGAGCATTGGTAGATACGTTGCCACAAACCTACTCGATGACCTAAGTGCTGGTGCCACTGTAGATAGGCACCTGGCAGACCAGCTGATTATATTCGCAGCGTTAGCCCAAGGTGCCACACGCTATTTCGTCCCTCAAATCACAGAACACGTAAATACTAACCTATGGTTAGTGCGAAAGTTCGGAGCCCAAACTCAAGTAAAGGACAATCACCTAATAATCGAGGGGATTGCTCATATAAGCCATAGCTAGTCTGGGGATTATAATGAAAGAACAGATGCAATCAGAACGGATAAGAGCATCCCTCTTAGGAGAAGACTTAGGACGCAGGAAACGCTGCTACGCCTGCGAACGGCGCTGCCTCATCCTACCCGGGCGCACTGGCTTTTGTTCTGCTAGAAAGAATATAGGAGGAGTATTGCACACCCTCGTCTATGGAGATATCTCCTCCATAAGTGCAAATTCTATTGAGAAGAAACCATTGTTTCACTTCTTTCCAGGGACAAGGGCACTAACCATAGGAGGATGGTCTTGTAACTTCTCTTGTCCGTGGTGTCAAAATTGGGAAATCAGTCAATTTCCCCAGAAAATAGGCAGCGGGCAATATCTCAGTCCAGAAGCGTTCATTGATCTTATTGGGAAGTATGATTGTCAGGGTACCAGCATTTCACTAAACGAGCCCACGTTGATGCTTGAATATTCCTTGGATGTTTTCGACCTCGCCAGAGCCAAAGGTTACTACAATACCGCTGTAACCAATGGATACATGACCGTAGAGACTCTACAGATGTTGATGGATCATGGTCTAGATGCCATGAATATCGATATCAAGGGAGATGCTGACGCAGTGCGAACCTATTGTGCTGCTGATATAGACTTGATATACAGAAACGCCCTGCTAGCAAAGCAAGGTGGTATATGGATAGAGCTAACCACACTAGTAATTCCAGGGGTAAACGACGATATCGACCAGTTGAGACAAATAGCCCAGAGAATTAGGAGGGACCTAGGCAATCAAACACCATGGCACATATCTGGCTACTACCCAGCATATAAGTTCGAAACCGATGACTACCACCCCCCTACACCTTTAGCCACCCTGGAGAAAGCAAGACATATAGGTATCACTGAAGGACTACAATTTGTCTATATTGGGAATGTGCAAGGCCACCCTCATCATAATACATCATGTCCCGATTGCGGCGAGTGTTTAATTGAGAGAGATGGTTTCCACATCGTTAAATACAATATTACCCAAAGCAATACCTGCCCCCACTGCAACAAGATCATTCCTATCGTCGGAAAACCAGCGGCCACACGTAACGTTGTCTAGGGCAGTGCGCTTATTTATGTCAAGTTATCATTCACTGGGCTGACTCTCCAGATTGAAGCCACCCAGACGACTATCCTCGTATTCCCCATGAGAATGATCACACTCAAACAGTAGAAAGGGCTCTCTGCGTACGCAAAGAGCCCTTCTTTATACTAAAAACATTTCTAAAACACTAACATGCCCTAGTCAAGTAGATTCTGTTCATCATACTAAACGCCATCGCTTGCATAATCCTCGATTTCCTGCTCCATCACCACATCAACGAATTTACCATCCCGTGTGACTTCTATGTTCTGGAAATTACTCTCACTGGCCTTTAGATCGTCCTCTATGGTCTGTTCAGCATCCTCTGCGGCTTCAGCGTTCTCGAATTTCATTACTGTATAGCCTTTGACCCTTGAACCCGACTGTTCGGTGAGTGCCACTCCAGAAGATACTAGACCTTCATAATCGGACGCACCGGACAACGTTGCCTCCTGTCCATATCCAACCATCATGCCACGGGGCAACCTATCCATTACATCCTTAGCATCTTCGCTATCATACACCGAGGATTCTCCGTCTTCTATTACATCAATACACGCTTCCACACTATCGGTATCTGCAGTGATAATACGACCCGATACAATTGCTACTACAATACCTTCCCATAATCCCGTCCCAGTCCAAATCTCAACACCATTATATTCGCCCTGGCTATACTCAGATTCCTCTAGCTGAGCTCTCACTTCATCGAAGTCAAAATCCCCTTCAAATACTAGAACACCACCAGTGGCAAACCGATCAACATCATCAGTCTCGAATCCACATATGTCAGCATACCAGGAAAGGACCTCATTAAAATCACTGGCCAACTCTTCAGAATCCTCCTGCTCCTCTATCAAGTCCATATCAATGAACATGAAGAAATCCTGAGAGTTCTGTGGCATTATCTTCATTATCTCTATTGCCTCGGTGGCTTCACCATTTCCACCACTATTGACTATACATGCTCCCCCACTAAGCAATAATGCCAACACCAGACTAGATATACATATCAACTTATTGTATTTCAACAGTCCTCCTTTTTACCTTACAGTCACATAATATACCTATATCGACTGAATAGTAACCCATCCAGGTAAGAGCGAGAGTATATCAGATAAACAGAGAGGTAAGAAATATATAAATCCGAGTAAAAATCGGGATGATCCCTGCACTTTATAACAACCTAAAAATCGGTGTGTCGATAAAAGAGACCAAAGTCGCATACAGCAAACTAAGTATATAGCTAGAATAAAAAAGCGTAACCGTTCATACCGTGAGTCATTACGAGCACACAACGGCAGATGGGGCTTGCCCGATAAACAATGTAATTCAGAGCTACGGTAATAATCAATGTTTAAAAACAATATAATTAGATACATCGTAAAACAACACACGTTTTCACATGTGTTTAACAATCATATTGAGAATTATACGCCCAAGGCAGAACCAAACGTTCAAAGGAGGTAGAGGCAGTGAACTTCAACAAATTCACCGAGAAAGCTCAGGAGGCGATTGCTACCAGCCAAACACTGGCAGATAACAGTAATCACTCACAAATAGAAGTTGAACACCTGCTTTTGGCGCTAGTCTCCCAACCAGACGGAGTAGTACCTCAAATCTTCCGCAAGCTGGGAATAGGCATAGAAGGTGTCGTTGCGGAGTTGGAGGCAGAACTCTCGCATCAACCTCAGGCTATCGGAGCCACACAAGTATATATGTCCAGGAAATTGGCAGATGTACTTAAAAAGGCCCAGCAAGAAGCAGAACGATTAAAGGACGAATACGTTAGTACCGAACACATTCTCATAGCCATTGCAGAGGAAGCCGACAATGGCTCAGCTAGCAGGATACTTAAACAGCTAGGTATAACGCGCGAACGCGTATACGAAATCCTCACAACTATAAGGGGGAACCAGCGAGTTACCGATCAGAATCCCGAGGGCAAATACCAGGCTTTGGAGAAATATGCAAAAGACCTCACCGACATGGCACGACAGGGTAAGCTAGATCCGGTAATTGGGCGTGACGAGGAGATCAGGAGGGTGATACAAGTACTCTCCCGGCGCACTAAAAACAATCCGGTTCTCATCGGAGAACCAGGCGTCGGCAAGACCGCCATTGTGGAAGGATTAGCTGGACGAATCGTCAAGAAGGACGTACCAGAAGGCCTCAAGAACAAGAAGCTTATTGCGTTGGATCTGGGAGCCCTCGTAGCGGGAGCAAAGTATCGCGGAGAGTTTGAGGAAAGGCTAAAAGCTGTACTGAAGGAGATACAGGAATCACAAGGAGAGGTTGTTCTTTTTATAGATGAGCTCCATACAGTAGTTGGTGCCGGAGCAGCAGAGGGATCGATGGATGCTTCGAATATGCTCAAACCGATGTTGGCCAGAGGCGAGTTGCATTGTGTTGGGGCAACAACGCTAAACGAATATCGTAAGCATATAGAAAAGGATGCGGCATTGGAAAGGAGATTCCAGCCAGTGCTAGTCGATGAGCCCACTGTTGAAGATACTATCAGCATCCTGAGGGGATTGCAGGAACGGTATGAGATTCATCATGGTGTCAGGATAAAGGACTCTGCACTTGTAGCAGCCTCGGTGCTCTCGCACAGATATATTAGCGATAGGTTCCTACCTGATAAGGCCATAGATTTAGTAGACGAAGCCGCATCAAAGTTGAGGATGGAAATTGATAGCATGCCAGCCGAGCTGGACGAAGTGGAACGGCACACCATACAACTCGAGATCGAGCGAGAGGCATTGAAGAAGGAGAAAGACCAAGCGTCCAAAGAGAAGTTAGAGGCTTTGGAGAAGGAGCTTGCAGACCTGAAAGAACAAAGTACTCATCTAAAGGCTCAATGGCAACAGGAGAAGGAAGCCATCCAAGCCATACGTCACATAAAGGAGCAAATCGAACAAACCGGTATCGAGGTAGAACAGGCCGAAAGATCGGCCAACTTAGAGAGAGCAGCTCAGCTAAAGTATGGCACGATGGTTGACCTGGAACAAGAACTCAAACAACGAGAGATCGAATTAGTAGAGCTACAGAGTAGCAACAAGATGCTAAAGGAGGAGATCGACGAAGAGGAGATCGCCGAGGTGGTCAGTCGTTGGACCCATATACCAGTTAGCAAACTCATGGAGGGCGAAGTACAAAAGCTACTCCATATGGAAGATCGCGTTCACGAGCGAGTGGTAGGTCAAGACGAAGCCACCAAAGCGGTGAGCAATGCCATTCGGCGCGCTCGGGCTAGGCTTCAAGATCCCAATAGGCCACTAGGAAGCTTTATATTCCTAGGTCCCACTGGTGTGGGTAAAACCGAGCTAGCCAGAGCACTTGCAGAGTTTTTGTTTGACGATGAACAAGCCATGGTCCGACTCGATATGTCTGAATACATGGAGAAGCATACGGTTTCACGTCTGATCGGAGCACCCCCCGGATATGTGGGTTATGACGAAGGTGGACAGCTAACCGAAGCGGTAAGGCGAAAACCCTATTCAGTGGTCCTGTTCGACGAAATAGAGAAGGCTCATGCAGATGTGTTCAACGTGTTGCTTCAAATATTAGATGACGGCCGGCTGACCGATGGACACGGCCGTACTGTCGATTTCAAGAATACGGTAATCATCATGACCTCGAACCTTGGTGGACATTGGTTCAATGAATTCGGTGTAGGTAGTGAGAGTTTGATCAGAGATCGAATTATGGAAGCCCTCAAAGCCCAGTTCCGACCGGAGTTCCTAAACCGTGTCGATGAGGTAGTCATCTTCCACACACTAGCTAGAGAACATATTGAACGTATAGTGGAAATACAGCTCGGACATCTGAGAAAGAGGCTCTCCGATCGTCATATAGAGATCACGCTAACTGATGCAGCCAAGGACCTGATTGTAGAAGAAGGTTTCGACCCTTCGTACGGCGCTCGACCCTTGAAGAGAACTCTACAGAGAAGGGTATTAGATCCCTTGGCCTACCAGATTCTAGATGGAGCCTTTACGGATGGAGATACTATAATCGTCGATAGAGTTGGAGATGATATCGTCTTTAGCACCTCCAAACTAGCAGAAGCGCTACTGTAGGCCCGCGATAAGGTCGGTCTCGCGAGCCTCAGCCAGAGCCCTCCATATCAAGCACCGGAGGGACCCGTGGATAGGGTCCCTCCGGTCATAAATACAGAAGATTTCAACGAATCAGCATACTGTACAGGAATCCCTTATCATGCTTTTATCCATAAGATGAATAGCATCGATAGGCAATGATATTCCTGACTTATTCAGAGGTTCCTGTAGTTTGCGAGATTCCAAATGCTAGCACCGCCCAATCCGCATATAGACCACCAAGTACCAAATACACACATGATGCCCACATGCGAGACAATTGAAAAACAGCAGGTTCAGATGGGAAACACTAATGTGGAGCGGGAGACGGGGCTCGAACCCGCGACACCCTGCTTGGAAGGCAGGAACTCTACCACTGAGTTACTCCCGCTGAAGTGTACCTATTTTCACCTAAAAGCCGCAATTTGTAAAGAGAGCGCACTTATAAAGTGTTCAGCGCCACTCCACACACCCCTTGGC
>JAXHVC010000226.1:0-20880 GCA_034189315.1 Chloroflexota bacterium
GGTTAAGGCGCCAGGTTGTGGCCCTGGAGATCGAGGGTTCGAATCCCTCCGCTCACCCTTTTCATATATGTTTATAACTTATATTTGCTTTCAACAGTAAAGCATCATTTCCAGTATAGTTAAACGATCTCATTAATTGTTATTATTTATCGATTTATGGAATAATTCTTATTCGTCACCTTTTTTAAGATGCATAAGTAGACTGTAGTATATTTAAGTAAATACTGTTCAAGGTGCTTCCTACTCTTCTTTCAACCAACCACCATTCTTATTAAATGCATATGATTAGGCGCCTGTAGCTCAGCGGATCAGAGCATCGGTCTTCGGAACCGAGGGTCGGGGGTTCGAATCCCTTCAGGCGCGCCACAAATCCTACTAACCTAAGGAGGTATATACAAATGACACAGGCACGCCAAAAACAGGCCAATCCTGTCAAGATTACAGATACCACATTTAGAGATGGTCATCAGTCATGCTTTGCCACTCGAATGCGAACTGAGGATATGGAACCCCTGGCAGCTGAAATGGATAAAATTGGTTTCTACTCCGTCGAGGTCTGGGGAGGTGCCACCTTCGATGTGGCTACTCGATTCCTCAACGAGGATCCCTGGGATAGGCCTAGGATCTTGAAGAAACTTATGCCCAACACCCCATTTCAAATGCTCCTCCGTGGACAAAACCTAGTCGGATATCGTAACTACCCAGATGATGTAGTAAAAGCCTTTGTCCATAAATCTGCCGAGGTCGGTATCGATATCTTCAGAGTCTTTGATGCTGTCAATGACGAACGCAATTTCGAATCACCTGTCAAAGCCATTAAAGAGTGTGGCAAGCATGCCCAACTCTCGCTCTGCTATTCCCTAACCGAACGGAGGATGGGAGGTCCAATATATAATATCGACTACTATGTCTCAAAAGCACGCACACTTGAGGACATGGGAGCTGATAGTCTTTGTATTAAGGACATGGCAGGTCTCATCGCACCCTACGACGCCTACGAACTAATAAAGGCACTCAAGGCGGCTCTAAAAATACCTGTTCAAATACATACACATTACACCAGTGGAATGGCGTCGATGACATACCTCAAGGCGATTGAAGCCGGTGTAGATATGGTAGATACAGCACTTGCACCATTTGCCTTACGCTCTTCACAACCCGCAGTTGAACCAATGGTTGTCGCTCTTGATGGTACAGGAAGAGATACCGGCCTTAATCTCTCTCAACTACTTAAAGTGGGCGAAATGCTGGAATCTATTGCCCCTAAGTATCGTGATTATCTAGATAACACAAAGATGTCGGTTATCGATACTGGCGTACTTATGCATCAAATCCCCGGAGGGATGATCTCCAACCTTGTATCGCAACTACGCGAATCCGAGGCATTGGATCGTATCGATGAGGTATATGCTGAAATCCCCAAGACCAGGGATGACCTCGGTTGTCCTCCGTTGGTAACCCCCACCAGCCAAATAGTTGGGGTTCAAGCCGTGCAAAATGTGCTTGTCGGCAAATACAAGATGATATCCACCCAGGTGCGTGATTATGCATATGGCCTTTATGGCAAGCCCCCTGCTACTATCAATCCCGAAGTACAACAGAAAGCCCTCAAGGGTTACAAACGTGGAACAGAACCCATTACCTGCCGTCCTGCCGATGTCCTAGAACCGGAAATGGAACAGGCTAAGGAGGCTACCAAAGAATTTTCCAACGATACAGGTGATCAGCTCATCTATGCCCTGTATCCACAAACCGGCGGACGCTTCTTAAAGTGGAAATATGGTCTTGAGACTCCACCAGATGAGATCAAGCCAAAAACGCTTGATGATATCAAAAAAGAGGATGATATTATAGCTAAAGCAAAAGCAGGCAAGTTACAGGAAAAGAGTGAATAGAGGAAAGACAATGTCCATGATATATCAGTATATATATCTGCGTATTTGCATTTTAAGGCCATCGCCAGGCCTTGCATTTTCGAATATTGATGGTGTATACTACCCCGCTGGATTGACCTGTTAGGAGACTGATAAGAGTTGCTTTCGGATTTTGGGTTAGTTGGTCTTTATCTTGTCTTTACTTTGTTGTTTGTGACAAGTATGGTCACCACTCCTCTCCTTCTCACCAAGCTCGGTGTTATTCCTCATAAACCTAGCAAAGAGAAGAATGCCACTTATGAATGCTCTGTTGAGACAGTTGGTAAGTCTCGCTTCCAGTGGAATTTTCGCTACTACTCCTTTGGCATTCTATTCGTTACTCTCGATGTAATGGCCGTCTTTTTATTCCCTTGGGCCGTAGTTCTGTCGAGGCTTGATGGAGTTGGAGACTTCGCAGGAGATGCTCTATTTGCTTTTGTCGGAATGGGGATCTTCTTTCTTGTTTTGTTGGTGGCTTATCTGTACTCTTGGAAAAAGGGGTTGTTGGAATGGACATAGCCCTCTTCTCACTTGAAGAACTGGATGCTTTGATGGAAGAGGCCGATAAGCACTCTAGCACGGAAGTGGTTGAGCTTATGGCAAAATCGCAGCAGCCCATACCAGACGATTTGGATTGGCTAGACGAAGAACCTCGTAATCAAATACTTGGATGGGGGCAAAGTAATTCTCCTTGGGGCGTCAATTTTGGTCTTGCTTGTTGTGCCTTTGAGATGATGAGTTCAGCTTTTTCAAGATTTGACCAATCTCGATTTGGCATGGAGATTATGAGGCCATCACCGCGCCAAGCCGATTTCATGATTATTGCAGGAACTGTTTCTTGGAAAATGGCTCCTCGTGTTCGTCGTGTTTATGATGCCATGGCAGAACCCAAATGGGTTATAGCCATGGGTGCCTGCGCTATTAGTGGCGGAACTTTTGCTAGCTCCTATGCCGTGGTACCCGGTGTCAATCGTATTCTCCCAGTTGATGTATATGTCCCTGGCTGTCCTCCTCGTCCAGAAGCCCTAATTCAGGGGTTTCTTCAGATGAGGAATAAGATACGTCTTGCAAAGCAGAAATAGGAGTTACCGTAAAGGCCCATGACTATCGCTTTGAATACTCATGATGTCGCAGAAGAAATCACTAAGCGCATTCCTGATGCGGTAGAAGAAGTATCTAATAATTACATACTTGTCAAGGGCCAGTCACTCTATTCGGTATCACAATTTTTGAAAGACAGTCCTTCTTTATATTTCGACTATCTTAATTGTATTGTCGGAACAGATTATATTGATTATATTGAAGTTGTTTATATTCTAGAGTCCTATAAGCATAATTCAACAATCACCCTTAAAGCGCGTGCATATGGCAGAGACAATCCGACACTCCCTTCAGTGGTTGCGCTGTGGGCAGGTGCCGACTTTCAGGAAAGGGAGATTTTTGATCTCCTGGGCGTTACATTTACCGGACATCCTAAAATGAAACGCATCTTTCTCTGGGAGGATTTTGAGGGATATCCCCTCAGAAGGGACTTCTTATAAGTTCTTTTTATCCGCTTAAAATTGTCCCTAGGATACCAACCAATTAATGTGGAGGTATGAACTCAAGTGGTGCAGTCGCTAGATACAAGAGAAGAGATTATACAGGTGGCGACTCAGCCTTATGTCCTTAATATCGGACCGCATCATCCTTCCACTCATGGTGTTTTTCATCTCCGTACAGTTCTGGATGGAGAAGTTATTGTTGATGCCGAGATATTGATCGGCTATCTCCACCGTGGAATTGAGAAGCTAGCAGAAACCCGTACTTACACTCAGGTTATTCCACTCACAGATAGATTCGACTATCTGGCTTCAATGACCAATAACTTAGCTTATTGTTTAGCTGTAGAGAAGCTTGCAGGTATTGAAGTACCAGAGCGGGCTCAATACTTGCGTGTTATCCTTGCCGAGCTTATGCGTGCATCCAGCCACGTTATGTCGCTTGGATTCCTGATGAATGATCTTGGTTCCTTATTTACGCCTTTGTTCCTTGCTGCTCGTGAAAGAGAAAAGATGCTCGACCTCTTCGAAATGTTAAGTGGTCAGCGTCTCCTCTATAATTTCATGCGCATTGGGGGAGTTAGTCAGGATGCTACTGATCTTTTTCTTTTCAAGGCCCGTCAATTTGTAGATCAGATGCCGATGTATCTCAATGAAATCGATCAGCTCCTAACAGAGAACGAGGTTTTTCGCGTGCGTGCTGAGGGTACAGGAGCTCTCTCTGCGGAAGACGCTATAAACTTCTCATGTAGCGGTCCTGTTCTTCGCGCATGTGGAGTTGATCGTGATATCCGACGTGATGACCCATACCTTATCTATGATCGCTTTGATTTCGATGTCATTACTTGTCAAAACGGCGATAACTATGATCGTTATAGGGTTAGATTGGGAGAAATCTGGCAGAGTCTCCGAATTTTGGACCAAGCTTTAAGAGATATACCTTCTGGTGAAGTTCAGGCAAAGCATCCGCATTTCCTTCGTCCTCCAGTTGGTGAGGCCTTTTCACGTATCGAAGCTCCTAAGGGAGAACTTGGTTTTTATCTTGTTTCAGATAATTCAATTGCTCCATATCGTTTTCATGTTCGTTCTTCCACCCTTATAAATTTAACACCTCTTTCTAAGATGCTTATAGGCTGGAAGCTTGCAGATGCAATTCTAACACTTGGTAGTATAGATATTGTTCTTGGGGAGATTGATCGCTAATGGATGCGCCAGTCTTTGATAACTGGTGGGGGCACTTTTTACTTTTCGCGCCCATTTGTATATTCGGCGCTCTCACCTTCTTACTTCTCTTTCTTTGGTTTGACAGGAGATATTGGGCTCGTTATCAAATCCGTGTTGGGCCCAATCGTTGTGGTCCTTGGGGTTTGTTACAATGTCTTGCTGATGGCCTTAAAATGGCACTGAAGGAAGATATCATTCCTAGTAAAGTCGATAAATTCCTTCATGGCCTTGCACCTCTATTAATTATGTTCCCGGTGCTAATGGTATTCGCCATAATTCCATTTGCTAATGCAAGATCGGGTGTTGTCCCCGATCTTAATATTGGTCTTATCTACCTTGTAGGTATTACATCTATTGTAGGCATTGGTCTTCTTACTGCAGGATGGGCCTCAAGCAATAAATGGTCCCTTGTCGGCGCCATGAGATCGATTGCAACCATGGTTAGCTATGAATTTCCAGTTGTTCTAAGCCTTGTTGGCGTAGGATTGATGGCCGGAACGCTCTCGATGAATGGTATTGTCGAAGCACAGGAAAGAAATGGTTGGTTTATTTTGCTCCAACCACTTGGATTCCTTATATTTTTTGTTGGTATGATGGCAGAAACGGGCCGTAGTCCATTCGATTTTATGGAGTGTGAATCCGAGCTTGGTTGTGGTGTTAACACAGAGTACTCTGGCCTTCGCTTTGGTATTTTCCAGATGGTTGAGTTTATGGAAGGCGTCTTGATGTCTTTCATAGTAGCCACTCTATTTCTTGGGGGTTACTCATTCCCTGGCTCTCAGGGTATCTTTCCAGAAGGCGCTTTAGGCGCTGTTTTTGGCCTAATAGCAGTCATGATTAAAATGTTTATTGTGTATATTTTCCTCGGATGGATCAAATGTACCATGCCTGGAAGGCTCCGCATAGATCAGTGGATGGGTTTTGCTTGGAAGGCTCTCCTCCCTCTATCTGTGTTGAATCTTATTATCGTTGCTTTCGAAGTTGTAGCGTTTGGAGGTGCTCCTAACTTCCCCGCATGGGTTTTATTTATTAATTTACCAGCATGTATCATTTTAATCATGTTATGGTCCAGATTCTGGACAACTGGAGGAGGTAGGATCAATGTTCGTGCCGTTCGGCAAGGGCATACTCAAGGGGCTTAGGATTACATTAATCCATGCCTTCCGTAGGCCTATAACAACCCAATATCCAGAAGAAAAGTTGACAACCTCCAAGAGAATACGTGGAGTTAAGCTTGTATGGGATAGCCAACGTTGTACAGGATGTGCCACCTGTGCCAAGAGCTGCCTGCAAGGAAATATTGTTATCAGAACTTCGAGGGGGGATCATAATAATTATATAGTTGAGGAGTTTACCCTCGATGCCGGTCGTTGTATTTTCTGCGGACTTTGTGTTGAGTCCTGTCCCTATGATGCTTTGTTCTTTGGCCGCGTCTATGAGACGGTTGAGTATGACCGACAAAAGCTTATCTACTCAATAGATGATCTAACTAGAGATTCAGATACAGCAATTAGTGCCTATTATCATCCAGAGTTTGCAGATGCTTTACCAGAGCAAACTCTTCTCATGGATCGAGAGCACACAGGTATACATCTAACCTTTAGCTCTCCCAAGGATACTTCTTCTTCAGGGGAGACCAACTAAATGGGTTTACATCTTGCTTTCTGGCTGTTCGCGATAACAACTGTTGGAGCCGCCCTTGCAGTTGTCATTATTAATGATCTTTTCCGCGCAGCTCTATGCTTGATTTTATGTTTCTTTATGACGGCAGGATTGTTTGTCACACTAAATGCTGACCTCTTGGCTGGATTACAAGTTCTCGTCTATGTCGGTGCTATTTCAATGCTTATTATGTTCGCTATTGTTATGACACGTGATATGGAGCAAGGCAATCGGTTCAATAAGATGGTCGTTCCAGTTGGATTAGTTGCTGTAGTTCTAGCCATTGCAATGATTATCGCTGTGGTAGATGCAGATAACTTTGCTTCGCTAGATACAACCGAGGAATTATCAAATATTCCAAGTGATGCTTTAATCAGTGAAGACAAGCCTACAACATCTGCAATTGGACAACTATTATTCTCTGAAGACAATGGTTATCTACTTGTCTTCGAAGTTGCAGGAGTGCTGCTAATGGCAGCCGCTATTGGTGCATTAGTACTCTCGAGGGAGCGATAGATGGGGCTCGAAGCGTATTTGGTAGTGGCATCACTTCTATTCTGTATAGGCCTATTTGGTGCTTTGACCAAACGTAATATAGTTATGATCTTGATGTGCATTGAGATTATGTTAACTGCTGTCGATATCGTCGCAGTCTCTTTCTCAAAATACCTTGTACCAGATCAAATACTCCTCACAGGACATGTTTTTGCAATGTTCATAATTGTTGTCGCAGCTGCTGAGGCTGGTGTCGCGCTTGCGATATTTATTTCCCTGTATCGCCGTCGTGCTACAGCAGATGCTACTGAAATTGATTTACTGAAGTGGTGATATAAATAATGTGGGTTCAAATAAAAAGCGCACCCAATATGATGATTGCAGAAATGTGGAAAGAACTTTTTGAAGGTGAGGGTATTCCTACCCGGTTGCTTCCAGAACCAGATAGCTCTGGTTGCGTAGAAGCCGCTACTTATAGAGTTCTAATACCACAAGAAAAGCAACACGTAGTTGAAGAGATCTTGAGGAAAGTGTAGATGATTCCTGAAGCTGCAGTCTGGCTAATAATTCTATTACCCCTTTTATCATTTCTTATCATTGGTCTAGTTATTCGTCCCTTCTTTAACCAAAAACCTGAGGTAGCTGGTTATATCACCATTTTTTTCATTGGGCTCACCGTTATTCTCTCTATTTGGGCTTTTGCCAGTGTCTTAGATTCTGAACATTATAAAGTCGACTTCGACTCCACTCGGTATGGCTTCCTTGAAGGTATTGGTTTCCCTGATATATCTTTCGGTGTAATGCTCGATGGGCTCACCGCGATTATGCTTCTAGTGGTCAGCTTTATAAGCCTTATTGTTCAAATATATTCCCTTGGTTATATGAAGGGTGACCCTGGATTTGCCCGCTACTATGCTTGGATGTCATTATTTACTATGGCTATGTTAGGAGTAGTCATCGCCTCCAATTTGGCCATGATCTACTTCTTCTGGGAGTTAGTTGGTTTATGTTCCTATCTCCTTATTGGTTTCTGGTTCCATAAACCATCTGCAGCAGCGGCAGCTAAGAAAGCATTTATCGTCACACGTATTGGTGACCTTGGCTTTCTCTTAGGAATGTTATATCTCTACTTTAAGGTCGGTACTCTCGATATAGCAGAGCTTCATGCTCTAGCAATTGCTGGGGTTCTTACTGGAAGTGTTTTGACTTGGGGAGCTATCGGTATATTTGCCGGAGCAGTTGGTAAATCTGCCCAGTTTCCATTGCATGTTTGGCTTCCGGATGCTATGGAAGGTCCCACACCAGTCAGCTCTTTGATCCATGCAGCTACTATGGTTGCGGCCGGGGTATTCCTTGTTGCACGCATGTTTCCTTTGTTCATGCCAGAACCTGGTGTTATGACCACTCAAATGTATGTGGTAGCTATCACAGGAGCATTTACCGCAATATTCGCAGCATCTATGGCCCTTGTTTCTCATGATATAAAACGAGTTCTTGCTTATTGCACTGTAAGCCAGTTAGGTTATATGGTTCTCGGCCTAGGTATTGGTGCATGGGCCATTGCATTCTTCCACCTCTTTAATCATGCGTTTTGCAAGTGCCTTCTCTTCCAAGGTGCAGGAAGCGTTAGCCATGCTACTGGTACCTTCGATATGAGATTGATGGGTGGCTTGCGTAAGGCGATGAAATGGACCTTTTTCACGTTTCTACTCGGCACTATCAGCATGGCTGGTATCTGGCCGTTAGCATGTTTCTGGAGCAAAGATGCTATCGTTCATAGTGCATTTGTTATCAGGGATGATAATCCCTTAATCATGATATGTTTCATCTTTGGTATGATCACTGTTTTCATGACGGCTTTCTATATGTTCCGCGCCCTCTTTATTACCTTCTTCGGCGAATATAAAGGTGGTGCTGCTCCAGAACACGGTCATGGACATGACAACGGCCATCATGGTGGACTCCATGAATCACCAAAGGTAATGATACTTGCATTAGTCATACTTTGTGTCTTCGCCGTTGGTTCCGGATGGATTGGGCTTATAGATCTAGATGGTGGTCTCGAAAATGGTGGCTTGTTTGTCGATATGCTCACAGCACAACCATATGAAACAGGCGTCGATCGCATCACAGAAGGCTCCTTCGTTAATGATAACTTAATCGCTTTCGAAAACGCCGGATTGTTAGATAGTACCAATCAGGTGATTGAAGAATATCATCCTCCACAAGAAGTCCTACATGTTGGACATGGAGATCATCATGAAGAAGTAGATCATAATGGCGAATCTTCTCATGGAGAGACATATGCACTCGAGTTTGAGGAACACGAGCAGCTTGGCTTTTTCGAAATGATTATTCCTTCAACAGAGCATGGATTCCCATTGGCTTTCGCCTCTGTTCTTCTTGCGGGATGCGGTATCCTTCTGGCATACCTAATGTATGGTTCCAAGAAGATCTCTGCAGAGGCAGTTGGCAAAGCATTCAAACCTATACATACAGTTCTATCTAGGAAGTACTGGTTCGATGAGCTGTACGAGGGCATTATAACGGAAAGATTGGGAGTTAATGGTCTCTTCCGCGCTTTCCATTGGTTTGATGCCAATGTGGTTGATGGAGTAGTGAATGGAGTCGGATCAGTCGCCACGTCCAGTGGCAAAGCTTTGTCAAGGCTTCAGACAGGACAGCTTCAATTCTATGGACTAGCAATAGCCTCTGGCCTCCTGGTGATACTCATCTGTTTTTATATATTCACATAGGCCCTGATATCTATTGTTAGCCGGAATTGATGTTTTATTAGTAGGTTTATAAGGTTATTAAGAACAAGAAATAGGTAAGGAATAGTGGATAATTCGACCCTTCTTTTGCTGGTGATTTTCCTGCCCGCTGTGGGAGCGGTACTTATTGCGATGTTTCAGCATCTGCCCCCCCGCACCATTAAGTTGACTGCTGCGGCATTCACCCTCCTTTCATGCATTATCGCATTTGGACTATTCTTTGCCTTAGATCCTAGCGCAGGTTTACAATTCGGCGAACCTCATGATTGGTTCAAAATTGGAAGTGATTCATGGGTCCAGTTCTACATGGCTGTAGACGGGCTTAGTATGCCACTAGTAGTTCTCACCGCATTTCTTGGCTTCATTTCAGTATTAATCTCTTGGAAGATAAATGATCGACCTAGACAATACTTTTCTTGGTTGTTGATTCTAGAAACAAGTATCTTGGGTGTTTTCTGTGCTCAAGATCTATTACTGTTTTTCCTTTTCTGGGAAATCGAAATAATTCCTATGTACTTCCTTATTTCCACGTGGGGATCTGGCCGAAGAGACTATTCGGCAATGAAGTACGTACTCTATACCCTATTTGGTAGCGCCCTTATGTTGGCAGGTATACTGGCTGTATTCTTCCAGACCGGCACATTGAATATGGAAGAGCTTCCTTTTGCCACCTACAGTGCTGCAATTCCAATGGCTGCCAATTTCTTCTTACTATTGGGTGGTTTCATTATTAAACTACCATTATTCCCAGTTCACACTTGGCTACCTGATGCCCATACTGATGCACCTACTGCCGTTAGCGTTATGCTGGCTGGTGCTTTACTTAAAATGGGAGGCTATGGAATCATCCGTCTGTGTTTCAGCGTTTTTCCCGAACCAGCGCAAGATTATGCATGGGTGTTAGCCATTCTCGCAGTTGTTTCTATTGTTTATGGTGCGGCTGTTGTGTTCAGACAAAAGGACCTCAAGAGGCTTATCGCCTATAGTAGCGTGAGTCATATGGGCTATGTTATGTTAGGTGTATGTGCATTGAGCACGTTAAGTCTCACTGGAGCAGCTTTCCAAATGGTTAGTCACGGGCTCATCACAGGACTTCTCTTTGCTATGGTTGGATTAGCCTATGGTAGAACTCATACACGATTTATACCAGACCTTGGTGGCCTTGCTAGGCAGATGCCAATTATAGCCGTAGTGTTTATTATCGCAGGACTTGCTTCATTAGGTCTTCCTGGGACCAGCGGATTCATAGCAGAGTTTGCCACTCTACTAGGTTCTTTTAGTAGTGAAATTAATGGCATTAGACTGTTGACCATCATAGGGGCAACCGGTGTAGTCCTTACAGCAGGATACACTTTATGGATGGTCGAAAGGGTTTTCTTTAAAGAGCCAAAGGAACGCTGGGATGGTTTGGACGATGCGGACGCACTTGAGTCTGTAAGTGTCTTTTCCATTGTAGTGCTTATTATAATATTGGGTATTTTTCCACCACTTCTCATTGAAATGCTCGAACCTACCTTGTCACTGATCTCAGTGGGTAGTTAAATTTGGAAAAAGCAGAATTCTACGATGACTATTCAATTAATTCTATTATAGTTGCAGTAGGCGCGGTCATCGAAGATGATCATGGAAGGATTCTATTAGTAAAACATGTGCCAGAAAGAGGAGGTTTCTGGCAAGGTAAGTGGATTTGCCCTGGTGGCCGTTTAGAGTTGGGTGAATCCATTGCAGATGGTATAAAAAGGGAAGTCAAAGAGGAAACCAATCTAGAAATAGCACTTGCTCAACCTCTTATTCCCTTCGAAAGAATTGTAAAGGATGGAACGGAGACAGCCCTTCATGTAGTTTATATCGACTACCTCGCAAGGTTGCTCAGTGGTAAGCTCAAACCTGCTACGGATGTGGGTGAGGCACTTTGGGTTCATAAAGATGAATTGTGGGAAATGTGGAATGAGCTTCACGATGACACAAAGCGGCTGATGCAGTTAGCAGGATACACTCGGTAGATGAAGTGTATCATCTCAGAATTCAGACCGGTATAGGGTAACCATAAAAGCGGTTAATAGGTAGTAAGATATGGGTAGTCTTGCGTTTAACGATAACTTGGATGGGGAGTAGGCTTTGGACAACCTAGTGGTATTTGCCCCCGAGATATGTTTGTGCATATTCGCTGTAGCAGTGATTTTGCTGGATCTCTTTGTTCAGAAAAAGGGAGTTCTTGCCGGAATCAGTGTCACTGGACTGCTCGTCACCTGTATTATAAGTTTATCCCTATGGGGAAGAGATAATGCCTCCTTTGCTAACGGAGCTCTCGCAACGGATGAGTTTTCTATATTCTTCCACACATTATTCGTCTTGGCTGCAGCGTTAGTAATCTTAGCATCTAGAGATTATGTCAATAAGCTGTCTCGTTTTCAGGGGGAGTTCTATGCCCTTATCCTCCTAGCAACGATCGGGATGATGCTAATGGCATCCTCAAGGGACTTACTTGCTATCTATCTCGCCGTAGAACTAGCCAGCCTATCGCTTTACGGATTGGTCGGATTCCTTAAAGATAATAGGTCTTCTGAGGCAAGTCTCAAGTATGTCCTTCTCGGTGCAATGGCATCTTGTACCATGCTCTTTGGCATGTCTATGGTATTTGGTGTTACGGGGCACACCAATGTAGAGAACATACGCGATGCCATCAATGCAATGTCAGGAGTCACAGAAAACTCTGCTCTCCTATTAGGACTTGTTTTCCTAATCGCAGGGTTTGGATTCAAGATTGCTAGTGTACCATTTCAAATGTGGGTGCCCGATGTCTATGAAGGAGCTCCTACACCCATTACAGCATTCCTATCCGTAGCCAGTAAGGCTGCAGGATTTGCCGTCATAATGCGAGTATTTATCGAAGCATTTGGAACCGAACCCCTGAGTCACAATTGGACTATGGCATTCGCAGTGCTCGCAATAGTCTCTATGACCCTTGGTAACCTAGCAGCTCTTTCCCAAACCAATGTCAAGCGTATGCTAGGATATAGTAGTATCGCACAGGCAGGATATCTTCTCATTGGAATCGCTGCCTATACAACTGTAGTCGGTACTGATACTTCTGGTTTCGGACCTACTGGTATACTATTCTTCCTAGCTGGGTATACGCTTACTAACCTTGGTGCTTTCATTGCTATTATTGCACTATCTAATAAAGCCAATAGTGATCAGATCTCCGACTTCGCCGGTATGGGGAAACGTGCTCCGGTTATTGCGCTAGCATTAACCCTATGTCTAGCTTCACTAACGGGACTACCCCCTGCTGTTGGTTTCCTAGGTAAGTTCTATCTGTTCAATACCGCGGTCCAGAACGATCTCCTTTGGCTTGTTGTGATAGGTGTAATAAACAGTGTCATATCTGCTTTCTATTACTTCCGAGTAATTAAAGCCATGTGGTTCACCGAAACCGAATCAATCGCCGAAGATGACAAGGTTCCATCTTCATGGGCTCTCAGGCTTGCTCTATTGGTAGCTTGCTTCGGCGTAATACTCTTCTTCTTCGCACCGGACCAGCTATTGGTCTGGGCAGAAGATGCAGTCCGCGCACTGTCACTGTAGCCACTCTTACTATACAGAGGGGAGTTATACACCAAACGCCCTCGCTTTCTATCCTATCACTAGAGTAATTCGTTGCCTCTCTTGGCCACATTCTTAACGATTACTCCTTTACTCCGAAAGAGTTTCTTCCGTAGCGACCTTATTCTGAAACTCTATGAGTTTTATTTACTCTTGCTTCATATCCTTAGCTTCATTTGTACTACATTCCCTACTTGTAACCTTTCACCCAGTGCGTCATTGCTGTAAGTTTAATATATTATTATGACTATATCCTTATGTAACACTATTAAGCAAATAGTCACTTGATCTATGAGGATAAGAACAAGCCTGAGATCAAATTGTCGTACAATCACATATTCCCATATTGGACTCCCCACGTGCACAGTCTATCCTCAACACCACTAGGGCCAATTCTTTTTATCCTTTGTGGTCCAATTATTCGACGTTATTCTATTTGTATTCGATCAGGCCTTCATTTATAATTAACTATGTCTAGTCTACGTAGCAAAGATTCTTTGTATGTACTAAGTCTCTCGAAAGTATCCCGTTATTTCCATCTTATCGCTCAAGGATTATTCGTAGATTATGGCATTAATAAGCAATACGGAGGAACGCATGGGACAAGAGCTGGATGAGCTTCGTGATGAGATTAAAGCCACGTTGCCTCGCCGCAAGGTTGAGTCCATCGAAGAAAAAGACGATAGGATTGTTGTAACAATCAAGACAGGTGGGCGCATGATGGACCCACAAGAAGAAAGGCAGATTAAAATGCTCGCCTATCGTATGCTGAGCAAAGAGGCCAATGTTCAGATAGTGTAGGGGACATTTGTTCTATTGTGTATGGGGAAAAGGAGGCTGGATGGGCAATCATTTTCTCATTTAGCTTGAATCTGCCAAAAACACCTCACTAACATCATCGATATACACGGAGAAGCGACCATTCATTCGAGGCTTTGCTCTTTTTGATAAGAGAGGTCACTCAGTCTTTATAGGCATTGCTTCTCGAGGTTTGAGATAGGATCGGAGGACGACGTTGATTGAAGGAATGAGAGAAACCATACTCGGATCAGTCGAAAAGGGGGAAGACCTTCTATCGATTATCGTTGGGCAGGAGGACGCCAAAGAAAAGATACTGGCCTCAATCCTAGCTGGACATCATATTCTAATTGAAGGGCCTCCTGGGATAGGCAAGACAACGCTCACCAGATATGTAGCAGAGACATTGCCTCCTATGTCTGCCGTCAAAGAATGTCCATATCACTGTGATCCAAAAGCCCCAATCTGCCCAGCTTGTAAGGAAAAGATAAAAGAAGGAAAAACATTAGAGGTTGAAAACATCTCTGGAGAAAGAAGGTTTATTCGCATACAAGGTTCTCCCGACCTCACAGCCGAGGATCTTCTAGGGGATATCGACCCAACCCAAGCATTCAAGTATGGGCCTCAAGATCATAGGGCCTTTACTCCGGGTAAGCTCCTCAAGGGGAACAGGGGAATTGTGTTCTTTGATGAGCTTAATAGGGTACCTGAGAAGCTTCAGAATGCCCTACTACAGGTTCTCGAAGAGGGTACGGCAACTATAGGACCTTACGATGTAGACTACCCTGCCAACTTTGTAATGGTAGCCACTATGAATCCTAGGGAACACGCCGGAGTAGAAGAACTAGCAGATGTTTTGCTTGACCGTTTCGACGTAGTCAGAATGACGTATCCTGAAACAGCGGAACGAGAAAAACAGATACTATTGGAACGAGGTGAGAGATTTGAAGGTGTGGATATGCCTGATGCCGTAGTAGACTCCATTGTCAAACTAGTTCGAGCTACAAGAGAGGAGCCTTGGAACGTAGAACTGGAGCAAGGCGCTAGCGTCAGGGCTGGTCTTTCACTATATGAGAAAGCACAAACATTAGCACTTATCTCACGCCGCAAGGAAGCTAGTATTGCTGATGTGCGGCGGATGGCTATCTCGGCAATGGGAAGCAGGGTCAAACCATCCCCCGAATCAAAGTATTATGACAATCCCCTGGATCTTGTTGAAGAGATGTCCAAGAAAATCCTAGGAGATGGCCAGTAACACATGTACACTCCAGGAGTAGTAGTTAACAAGGGTCTCACCATCGCTATCTCAGGAAAAGGTGGTGTCGGAAAAACAGGTCTGGCAGCAATGCTCATTAAATGTTTATCCAAGCATGGGAGCGTTCTGGCTATAGATGCCGACGCCGACTCCAACCTCCCAAATGCCCTCGGCATAGATGAAATCAAGAGCGTGGGAGAAGTACGAGAAAAAATTGTCTATGCATCTACACGTAGTCTGGATGCTCCAGATAAGAGTCAAGCGTTCGAGCAATCCCTTCACGAGTTGATTGTTGAAGGTGATGATTTCGACCTCTTGGTGATGGGAAGATCAGAAGGAGAGGGATGTTACTGCGCTATCAACACAGTCTTGAGAAGAGTGATCGACTATAAAGCTAATAACTATGACTTCACAGTAATCGACTGTGAGGCAGGTTTGGAGCACTTGAGTAGGCGAACTACTCGAGATGTCGACATTATGATTGTAGTTACCGATGCCACAGTTAAGGGCATCCTCACCGCGAAAAGGGTTAAGCAGCTGTCTGCTGAACTTTGTATTGACTTTGGCCAGCTTATGGTGATTGCAAACAAGGTTACGGACAATATCCGATCACGAGTAGATCAAATAGCACATGACCACAGTGTTGAGATAACATCTTACATCCCATTCGATGCTACCATAGCAGAATATGATTCACTGGGTAGACCTTTAACAGAACTTCCTGATGATTCACCTGCCTTACTGGCAGCATCTGATCTATGCCAGATGATTATTAGTCATCTACCACAAGATAGCGAGCAAAAGCTGATATAGGAGGCGATAATTGCCTAGAGAAAAGCCTTCTAAAAGCAGCTATAGAAGAGTGAGTACAAAATATTACAGAAAGGAGGTCGCAGATGACAAGCGAAGTTACGTCCTGGTATAAGACGGAATTACCTCAAAGCCATGTGTACCAATTGGATACAGACATCGACATGCTGTGGGACGGTACAGAGGATATCGGCTTCGGCCCACGGTTTCTGGGCGAGATCCGAAAAGGTCAATGGCATGCTGAGCTAGGCGGACCCAAACATGCATACGTCAGTTTCATGTTTGCAGAAGTGGTTGACAATGCCGATGACGTAGTCGATGGGCGTGTAGAGATATATGGTCCAGACCTTAACGAGCTCCCTCCCGAGACCACTGTACCCTTCGTACAACACGTAAGACTTTGGGGACCTAATCTCAACGAAGATCACACAGAGTTTGCCGCTCGTGGTATTGCCACGGGATGGATACAAATGGAGGGTTGTGGGTGGATTGGCACCCCCGATACCGTTTGGCTTCGAGTTAGCAAGCAGGTAGCCCCTAGACTAAGCTGGAAGAAGATTTGCCAGATCATCAGAGCGAATACGATGACAGAATGCCCACTGGTTGAGAAGGTTGAGATCAAGATGGTCATCGGTACACCTGAAGTCGGTGGCAGAGAGATTATCCAAAAGGTAATCGATGAGATTAAACCTAAGTGGGATGCACTAGCAGCCAAGCATGCAGCAGTTGCAGATGAAGATGTAGACCTTTTCTATGGTTGCACTCTCTGCAAGATGATTGCGCCAAATCATGCCTGTGTTGTCACTCCTGCAGTGGTTCCGTACTGCGGCGTTCTTAGTTTCTACACATGCAAAGCGATTTACGATACCGATCCCTTCGGTTATGTGTTTGCACTTCCTAAGGGAGACACTATCGATGCAGTAACCGGACGCTACACAGGGGTCGATGAGGTGATCTGGGAAAAATCTGATCACCGCCACAAACGATTCGATCTGCATAGCGTGATCAAATATCCCACCACTAACTGAGGCTGATTCGAGGCAGCAGCCTTTTATATCCCTCAGGTTGATGGGATAGGAGTTGCAGCAAGGCGTTATATGGGCATTACACCCATTGGGATGCCTTTTTCAAAGATGGCCGGTATTATGAGTGGAGGAGTACAGAATCACGGTTTCAAGGGAATCTCATATCGTACGATAAAAAGCCCGAAGTTCTGTCAGGGTGATGGGGGATGGGACCGCATAGTGTGGTTACCCAAAGATGTGAAGGTGGAATGTGCAGATGCCATTCCAGAAGAGGTCTACGATAAGATAGCGACAGAGGACGACTGTACAGATGCCGAGAGTCTGGAACAATTCCTGCGTGAAAAGAAGCATCCTATCGTAGAAAAGTATTGGAAGGACGGGAAGCCGGTTCCTCTCAAGGTTCCTCTACCCGGACGAGAGTGGAAGGATTAGAGATTCTACGACGATCGTAATTGGATTGCGGAAAGAGGCTGGATGTGCTTAGAGATGAAATATTCGGCACAATAAGAGGGGGAGGCAAGGGGTTAAGTGAGCGTCTTTTTCAGGGCTTCGAGATCGAGGAGGAGCAGAAGGAGGTCCTACTAGCCAGCCTGGCAAGTGGGCATCATTTGCTTATTCTTGGCCCCCCCGGTTCCGGCAAGACCGTATTGGCAGATAGGCTTTGTAGTGTTCTTAGCGACATCGAGGTAGTGGAGGGGTGTCCTCTAAACTGTTCTCCCGAACATCCCTCCTGTCCTTGGTGTCTTGAGGCCAAAGCACACGGTAAGCAGATCAAGACACAGGTTCTCCCTGCCAAAAACCGTATTAAACGAGTACAGGGGGGAGGAGAGCTGGTGCCTGAAGACTTGACAGGTGCATTAGATCCAGAGGCAGCTCTCCTCTATGGACTGCGTTCCCTCTCAGCTTTCTCACCAGGGAAATTGCTCCGGGCTAATCGCGGGATACTGCTGGTTGACCTAATTGACAGAGTTCCCGAGAGAGCATTGAATACCCTCCTATTCGGACTGGAGGGTGGATCGGTAACAATCGGAGCCTACGAGGAAAAGATACCGTTAGATATACTTATGCTAGCCACTGGCAGCCAAAAGGTACTGGAGATCTTACCTCTCGCTGTCCTGGAAAATTTCGACATAATCACCCTCGGCCAATTGGCAGATATGGATGCCGAGAAACGAATCGTAACAGCCAATCTTGCTCAAACATATCATGATGGCATATTGGACAGTGATGACATATCTAAGGCAGTGGATATCGTACGTGGAACAAGAACACACCACGAAGTAGAGAGGGGTGTAAGCACGCGCGGTGGTCTACGATACACCGAGCTGATGGCATCCCTTAGAGAAGTAGGACTTAGCGATCAAGAAAAACTAATTCGGGGAGGAGCCTATGGGTCCCTACCCCACCGTCTCCAGCTTGCACCACATTGCGATGTACCTGGCAAACGCGATCTTATCGTGGATGATGTGCTCGACGACGTGCTAGGAACTAAAACAGATAGAAAACAAGTCTCTTTTTCCAAGGATGACATGATGTCCCTGGTTGAGGAGATTGTTAGCGACGACAAATTCAGAACACCACTAAAATGCGGAGCCTTCGATTTACTACTTAAAAGGGTGCAGCGATTCCCAGATTCAAAGTTGGCCCAAATGGTCAGCCGTATGACCGACGAGATGATAGAGCTTTATTCTGAAGACTTGATGAAGAGTGACAGCCTCACCGAAGACCTGCTCAATGATGTCGAAGCAGCTAGGAAGAGGGACGAGAGGTTAGAACAGCTACGTCGAGATAAGCAAGCTGACGCCCTCGCTGAGACATTAGAGTTTCTCGAACGAGAAAGGGTATTGGAACGGGGCACCACAGGTTGGGAGATCAGCAAGAGAGGCGTCTCCTTTCTCTTGGATAAGCTGTCTCCCAATGTAGAAACAAGCAACCTCTACGGTTATGGGAAGCACAGCACCGGAAAGAAGCTGAGCATTGGGGAGGGACGCGAAGTTGGCGTGAGGCACTTCCGTTTTGGAGACAGATATAAGGACGTTTCGTTTAAGGATACCCTTAGAGAGGCTATTCGAAACAGGAGACAAGAGGTGACCAAGGACGATATCATGGTCACCACCAAAGACATTCGAGCTAAGATAGACTTTGTGCTGGTACTAGACCTCTCCGGAACAATGCGGCAATTGGAAAAGTTATGGCACGCAAAAGAGAGTGCCATCGTATTGTCTTTAGCAGCAGCCCAATACGGAGATCGAGTTGGTGTAGTCACGTTTTCCAACTTGGCTGACGTGGCAGTAGACATCACAAGCAGCCCGCAGAAGTTAACAAAACGTGTAGTTGACCTCGAGCTGCACAAGAATGCTTTCACCAATATCGGATATGGGATACTGAAGGGCTCTCAGTTGTTCGCTCGTCATAGGGGAGGAAGAGCTAGTCAGCATATGATTTTGATTTCAGATGGAGACGCTACTGCTCCTGATCCTTCTCCCAAGAGATATGCTCTAAGACAAGCTACTATGGCAGCTAAGAAGGGTATCACGATTTCATGTGTATGTATCAATGAGCAGTCCTCCGATGTAGAATTGATGAAACGGATATCAAGGATCGGCAAGGGAAGGATATATTACGTAGGTACAGAGGAGATGTCGACTGCATTACTAGATGAGAGGATTACAGCTGGTATCTCTTGATGACAGATTCATTACACCACCCACACAAATCCTTTCCGGGAGGTTAATGCAACAGTCCACAAGACTAAACATCTGCTGTTTCGTATCAGGGAGTACCGACATGGGTAATACGCTCCCTCTTGGATCAAAGGATTGGTAAAGCTTGCTTTATTGATATGGTTCATTGATTCAAGTTTCCTTCTTTTGTGGACCGGATAAGATAGTAGCTTGACCATTCTCTGCTATATCAAGAACAAGAGCGGGACGGCTAAAAACCTATAAGGAGGTAGGTCCGTATGAGTGACACAAAAACTTGCGGGGTATGCGAAAAGAACGAGGCATCCCTAACCTGCGAGGAATGCGGGATCGATATGTGCGATATGTGTAAGAAAATGGTTGTAATAGAATCACAAAGCCCTGGGGCTAAAAGCAAGGCAGACGTTTCTTGCTCCGCCATTCGTCCTGCTTCATGGAAGAAGGTCGTGTGCCCAAAATGCTTGGAGGAGGCAGATTTCTACTAGTACCCAGTTGAATCATTTGTCGAAAGGAGGCTGATATGGAGGGTAGGAACCCTAAGGTTGGGACTACTGAAGTAGATCTCACCCTGATATGTCGTGATCCTCGTGGAGTAGAGGAGAACTTATCCTGGATCGTGGAAAATGACTTTCAGGAACAAAGGTATTCGCAGTTCGATATTAGAATGTTTCCCTTTGCAGATGCGGCTGATATCGATGATTGGGATAAAGAGCTACTACGAAGATACTTACCACTGTACACCAATGCCCAGGATTCCGAAGCTAAGGCTGCCAGTCTTAGCTTGCGTAGATCATGCGCTGGATGCCTAAGCCAAATGGTGGCTTCTAGAGAAATGCTGGACTATGCCATAAAGGTATATGGCAGAGATAAGCCAATCAGTTGGGGAGAAAATCACGACCCATCAGACCAAAGCCACATTGGATTCTTTGTATGTTTGCCTATGGGAGGACGCATCACATACTCGCCAGCGATGCACCGCCACGCATGGCCGCTTCTGCAATCGCATCGGTAAAGACGGTGCACATCTCTTCTTCAAAACCGGCACGAAAGTCACGCGGATACAGGCGCACCAGGA
>JAXHVC010000227.1:0-6136 GCA_034189315.1 Chloroflexota bacterium
CGGCAGATGGCTTCCCTACTGGCGAAGAAGAGTTTGGGCCGAGTGTTTTTCACTTCCCCACATAGACTTAGTGAAATGGTGGTTGAAGACTATTTAGTCAGCAAGAGATTCGCGGATATGCACTCAACCATTTCATGAACAATATGTTGTAAGACACAGGAGCCCATAATGGAACCAGCGCTACCGAAATCACTAAGGATACTTAGAGCCACCCAAAATCCACTAACCGTCAAAGAGATCGCAGATCAAATACAAGAGGACCCACCACATGTCGAAAAGGTTCTGGAGGAACTATCCTCAAGAAACATAGTGGCTAGGTCAGGCAAATCGTATCGTTACGATAAAAACGACAAGAATGATGAAATGGCAGATAAGGTCTTGGCTGTTTATGAAAAGATTGCCCAGCGTGCTAGGAGAGAGCAGCTTGTGGTGGGCATTCTTTCGGCAGCTTCCGACTATAACTGGTCCTTGAGATTTGGCACCCTCTGCAAAACACTAGAATATGAAGGTATAGAATCCGAAGGATTGGATATCTCACTTCATGAAGCTAATGAAGAGGGAAGTATTGGCTGGATACGGATCGCGTGTGTTAGTAAGGAGAAAATCACCTTCCCCGTGCCCCCATTCCTTCCCCTCTCCTATGTGATATATCTGAGACGTCTGGAGCCAGATGTGTATGAGACGTTCAGAGAACAGTGGTTTGCTTCAGGTCTCTCGATTTGGGAAGAGGACTACTTGATAGGCAACTATCCACCACATCAATACCACCCTGCAATGCAAAACATAGACAAAGAGCTGAAGAGGATGAGAGCTCGCGTGGAACAAGAGGCACATGCATTCCGACAAGAAGCTCTTGGTTTCTTCCATGCCAACAGGTCTTCGCTTCTTCCAAGCTGGCCGCTGGCAAATCCAGATGGGCCATCCCTCTATGCCTACATGAAGAATCTCCCGCCAAGTGCCAATTTCTGGTAGTGGTCAATATCAGCGCCAACAAACGTACGACATACTTTGGAACAGTCCATGTTCGTAATCAAGCACTGTGGTATCTTTGGTATACCACATATCAACAGCCACTAGCATCAGCTTCTATTTCCCTCAAGAGCTCTAGCTCGCTCAGGAGTTCGTCGTTACCAGTCCCTCTCACATAGGATTCCAATCTATCAAGGTCGGTATCATCAAGCACAAATTTCCCTCGTTTGAAACGGGGGATACCTGATTCGAAGTCAATCAATATCAAATTGCCTTTCTCAGTTATAAGAAGATTCCTGATATCCACCCACCGGTTTGAACCTCCCGGTATGTATTTGAGGGGCAAACCCTCAAGGCTTATGGTGGGCAGTCCCGCTTCATAAAGGTTATTCTTCAGCTCACGCGCAAAGGATAAGGCTAGATCAAGCTCATTATGCGTTACCGAGTGTCCCTCAACATACCTACACAGGAAACTCCTGTTTCCATGCATAGCAATCGCATCTTCAATATAATTATCTTGGTCCCACATCTTGCTCAATCTACAAGCAATACGCCTCCTGTGAAACGCAGCCCGCACTCCCTCATCGGTGCAATAGGGATGCTTCTTCAAGCACAAAATCTGATGCGCTAGCTTTGCTAACCATGAAGGGGCGAATTCCTTTAATACTAATGGGGCCCCTTCCTTTTCGATCATATAGACGGTACCAGCAAATCCCTTACCTAATGTCTTCATATATAGTAACCACTACCAGATTTTCTTATCTCGAATAAACTTAGTACTTGATCCGATATCACCTTTACGTTATTATTTGCCCGCTGTATATATTATCGTTCTGATTTTTTAAGGCAACACTATTCAGCAAATAATTAAATATATAATTTATTAACTTATCTTACTCGTTTATATATCGAGCAAACAGAATATACGTTGTGAAATATAAAAGCAAGCGATTCAATCATTAGGGAGGTATAGCAAGATCTTTACAGCTTGCTTCCTGTTCATGTTCTGGTCCACATTTGGCACCCTGCAGATTATTGCTTCGTGGGCCGACCTGAAGGGTATTAGCTTTTTCTGGCAACCAGTTTCCGGATACGCATTCGGAATCCTAACAACGCTTTTATCTTTCTTCTGGTTCTTTGCAACTGATAGCCACGTCGCACCGAATCCAACAGCCAGGACAGGAGAGCAGTTAGTATTCTCTGCATTGGGACTACTATTGGCTGCCGCAATCACATTTATCATCTCGTCAATTGTCAAATTCAGAATGACAGATGACTTAGCTCATTACTCCGATGAACACTATAACGGCATTTCTGCATTCAGGAAAATGACCTTCTTTCAAGCAATCAAACACCAGACTCGAAACAAGGGGAGAGATAACTAGTGCCTCCAGGTTGGCAACTATCCGTATGGATAACTAGTCTAGCAGGAAAGAACTCTATACTCGATGACCTTATGGGCATATTAGCGAGTAATTACTTCACACCCGCAATCTTGACCATTGTGCTACTTTTCGTTTGGCTCGGGACTAGGGACGATGAACAAAGGGAATATAATCAACTCACCTTGACACGTGTGGGTGTGGGTGTTGCACTAGCTTTTATGGTTGTTGTCGCATTCAACACAGCTCAATCTGAATGGGGCAATATCTGGGAACGCCCTTATGTCAATCATCCTGAAGCAGCTGACGCAATGAATCTCCTTTACTGGCCTCTAACAGATTCATCATTTCCCTCTAATGCCATCACTGGTATAGCTGCTGCTGCAACCGGTTTATGGCCTATCAATAGGAGGGCTTCATTACTCTGCTGGGCGTTGGTCACATTATGGGGACTGGGCCGTGTATATGTTGGAATTCATTATCCAATCGACATAGCTGGTGGAATGTTAATTGGTTTTATATGTTGCATTGCTGCTGTTAAGCTGATACCAGAAGATAATCCGCTGTCTCCACGAGTTATAAACTTGGCAAAGAGGCTGTTCTTAGCCTAGTCACCAATACAAGATTATTTCTCTACTTAGATTTTCTCATCCTCTTTATACGCCTGCTCACCGCACGATACACAGTACCAAACAAAGGCTCATCATTAAACCAATCTTTAATAATGGAATAATATGGTCTCTCTACATGTCTGAGGACGTGAATCCGTGAAAACCTTTTAACCACTGGGGACCCCAGACACTCATCCAGAAAGATTCCCAAGGATTTGCTACGTCCACCCAAGTGCACCAACGGATATGAGAAGTTTCCAATCATGGGAATCAGAGCAAGCAGCATCACCAATGGATTGTGAATCCTGGCCATAGCATAATCATTTTTCCTCTTAGCCTGGATTCTCTTTGCTAATGTATATGAGCTCCGACAGATCATAGCAACAATAGAACCTACACCTGATGGTGTCAACACACCAGTTGCAAGATGAACCCCACAGTTATATGCAATGCTCGCCATCTTGTCATCCTTCAGGATCTGCTGAGATTCCTCTTCCGTAAGGAATCCCATTCTCACCCATCTTTTCGAGCCGTGTTGGAGGATTTTATCAGCATACTCTCTACCTAGCTCATCATTGATGAAGCTACCAAAGTAATCTCTTACCTTACGCAGACTGGAACGTGCTATTCCTTCTTGAGTTACATGAGCCAATGGTTACCCCTACACAACTCAAACTTATGGTCCCTAAGCTCTGTGGAGATATATAACGCAAGTGCGTATGCAAAAACCATAACACCCAGCATTTCAAGTACCTCCTCTATTGTCGAATAGACCATATACGCACCTGTCCTACCATACAATTCGGTATGACGGCCACCGAGCGCTTCAAAACCAATAGCCCCTAGAATAAATATGCTTCCTGCAACCACAAACAATAACCGCGTCCTATTAGGTAGACTCCAAACAAACCTGCCATATAGCAAAGCTAGGATGCTAACCGCAATACCATACGGAATGATCCAAGCGAAAAACAACAAACCAGACGTATTCAACGCGTCCCGCACAGGTCCATCAAAACGCTCATGTATTGAGCGCCACTCATCAATACCCAAGAATAAAAAGAGTAACGATAGTCCTGCCCAAGCAAGACAGTGAGTCCCTTTCTCTCTTTCTGCAATTGAGATTGCTGCTAACAATAAGGAGCAGAATAGCAATGCTAATCCAGAATATAGTGCAGGGACATTACCCTCTCTGTCTAAGCCAAACAAGTGTTTAGGTGGCCAGCCATACAGCTCCCCCCCTAAATGAGCTAAGACGAGAAATATCACAATAATAAACAGAAACAGAGCCAACCACTTGGGTCTGAGCGAGGCACCTGTCATAAGCCTTCTATCCTACCAGGGTTGAACAGGATAAGCTAGTGCAAACATGGCAGTTTAGGTTTCCTTTTCCTTGCTATCACTATAAAACCAAATCCAGATGAAATCCCGGCAACCGCAGGAATCCACAATAAGGGAGCATGATCTTTCTTAGATGTAGAATCCTTATAGGTGGATTCAGATTCACCACTTGCATAGTCTAATACGAATTCGCTGTCCTGATCTGTCTCATATTGGCCAAGATGAGGAGAATAGGTTCGAACATAAACCTTACCTTCGCTTGGAACAAATCTCATAAGCCTCAACCACCCTTCTCCACCATCCGATCTTTTTTGATAGTCTGCAAGTAACTGGTAGATCTTGCGTCCATCTACCACATCATATCTCATCGACTCGGCATGCATATGTCCACATAGCATTAGAAATAGATTCTCGTTATCCTTTAGAACCTCAAATATCCTATCCCCAATTGCATTTCTTTCTCCATCTGGATCAAGAAGCGAGTGTGTAGTGACTATGGCCTTTCTATTAGAGTTTTCCAAGAGAACACTATCTGCCCATTCTAACACTTGATCCGATGGATTATATTGAATATGAAGGATAATGTAGTCTTCTCCTCCTGCCGAAAAGAGTTGATAGCTGTTCATGTTGTTATTGCCATAATGCCCACCATACCATGGCTTCCCTTCATATCTAGTATGAGGGAAATAAGTATTATATAGATTCGTAGCCTCATCATCGTAGACACGTGGAAGCACTACCAAAGGAACAATCACATCCACTACACGTATGGCTTGCCTAACATAGACAGTATAATCATCGCTCTGCTGAAAATCATGATTCCCAGGAAGAACACCATAGGGGACTTCTCCATCAAGGGCATCCATTGCATTGCTGGCGTTCTCCCATTCACCCTCATTACCATATGATTGTACCAAGTCACCTTCATGGGTAACAAAAGCAATATTAAGCTCTTCCCTGTTTTCGATTATCCACTGTACCTGAGAATCAAATAGATGTGGCTTATCCTGAGAATAGTATTGAGTATCCGGCAATACTACTATGGAGAATGATTCCTCATGCTCCTTCGCACTAACTTCACTGGGTATCATACAATGCAGCAACAGTAGAGCCATAGCAACCAAGATCATATACCTATAAATCTTCACAGACTTGGTCACCACTAGTACACTTGTATATACCCTCAATTCTTTCGGTCCTCTCATATATTTACGCTGAGATTACCATCCATAGGTAAAAGACTAGGAAAATGAGGTATATACAATGAGTTAAATTGTGGTAAATGTAGTCTATCCAGTCATGTAAACATTTGGGTCTCATCCGTATCTGGATACTACAAGATGACAACAGCATGTAGGACAAATTGAGGAAGGCTAATTGAATATGCAGATTCGGTAGAAGTTCAAGAAGGCATAAAGAAGAAATGCATGTCGCCTATGTAATCGTTAATGGGTTCTAGGTAATAGCACAAACAAAATAATGAGCGTATGTCCTTGAATAGGTACCACATTAAAAGAGTTACCCACAACCTGAACGTTCTTATGTTATTACTCATCAAATAATTGATCAGCACAAAATGAGATGCTAGACTACCACACACCCGTAACTTACTTGAGCACCTGATGTGTGTTTGTTATGCGAGGATATCACTCTCTGATATTGTCTTTAACAGATTGAACTGGCTCCATCAAGCGCAAATGCGGTAAGACAATGTCCTTTGGTCTACAATTAAGTTGGACACCTAGGAGATGAAGTAGAATCATATAGAAGGTGTCTAATGCAAGAAGATCAGATTGGGACAGAGGGATTGAGAATGGGTAGGAGAATGACGGT
>JAXHVC010000228.1:0-33578 GCA_034189315.1 Chloroflexota bacterium
AGCGCAAGTAAGCTCACAGACGAATCTGGGGAAGCCGTTGGCATACTGACATTAGTCCAGGACATAACTGAACATCAGCAAGCAGAAGAATCTGCATTTCAAGACATCGAACGTTGGCGCACTGTAGTAAAACATAGCAATGAAGGAATTGGCATATTTGATGAAAACGGGAGAATAATCTTCGTCAATCACAAGTTCTGCGAGATGTCTGAATATGATGAGAGCGATCTTGTCGGAAGTGATATTAAGCTTCTATTCGATATTAGCGAGCTAAATTCACTCCAAAACAGCCTACCTGAGTTAAAGGACGAGGAATCATCCTTCGGCACAATGACCTTATCAACAAAGACTGGAGAGGAAATACCGGTCCGCGTATCTGCATTCACAACATCCCTGGGCGGAAATCATGAGGAAACTCATATTACACTAGCCGAACCTATCACGATAATACAACAACAGGACACGACACAATACAGAGATCCTAGACTGGAACAAATCTGTAATAGCTTAGTTGGATGGGGATGGGAAACCGACGAACTACATGAATATACATTCGTCAACGATGGAGTTGAGAGGGTTCTCGGATTCTCGACAGATGAGATGATAGGCAAGTCCATATTCGAGTTCATCTCTACCCAAGATACCACCCGTGTACGGAAGGAATTCCAGAAGGCAGCGGCAGTCGGACAACAGATCGCGGGGGTAGTAGTAAACACCATCGCAAAGGACGGGCAAGAGATCGCCACTGAGATCAATGCAATACCTATTATAGATGATAGAGAGGAGATTATTGGTTATCGCGGTACCACGATAGATATTAGCAAGTCAGCCCAGATTCACAAGCAACTCATCGCTAGTCAGAATCTCTACTATGGCACATTAGACGATCTGCCAACGCCTATGTTCGTAATGGATGCTAAGGGCAAGGTTACATTTGTCAACAATACGGCAATGGGAATGGCAGGGATTGAAGAAGAAGATGAAGTGGTTGGCGATGCTATATGGGATACCCCCTGGTTCGACTATTCAGATGATGTAGCAGAAGCCTTAAGGAGGGATATTCTCAAGTGCGCCAAAGGTGAGGCACTATCCAGAGAATTCGAGGTCCAATCAGCAGATGAAACCATAACATGCTTTAGCTTCAATTTTCATCCGGTATACGATGAAGAAGGGGAAGTTAAGTATATTGTTATCCAAGGCCAACAAGAGATTGTAGCAGAACCTATACAAGAAGGACCCAGTCCTTATGAAGACAGGTTCAACCAAGCTTGCAGGGCATTATCTGGGTGGATATGGGAGACTGATAATCAGAATACCTACACCTTCGTGAACTCGTCTGTCGAAGATATTCTGGGATACACACCCGAGGAGATGATCGGCAAATCCGTCTTCGATTTCATCCCTTCTCAGAACACCTCATACACACGTAAACAGTTCGAACAAGCAATGCAGACTAAATCTGAACTATCCAATCTCACCCTTCCTTTCACCACCAAGGATGGAGCCGATATCACGATAGAAACTAATGCTACCCCAATAATAGATGAGGACAGTGAAATTACGGGTTATCGCGGTAGCAGTATCGACATTACCAAGTCCGAACAAGCCCAGCAAGAACTAGAGACAAGTCTGGGCCTTTTCACAGGTGCGTTAAACGATCTGCCAACGTATGTATTTGTGACCGATCCAAACGGGAAGGCAACCTTTATCAATAACACAGCAATCGAGATTGCAGGTCTCAAAGATACCACAACCTATATAGGAAATAGTCTATGGGATACACCTTGGTTCTCTCACTCCGATGAGACACAACATTCCATCAAGAGAGCCATTTTCAAGTCCGCAAGAGGAGAGATAGTATCCGAAGAATTCCAAGTGCTATTGGTAGACCAGTCGCTAGCTTGGATTGATTTAAGCCTTCATCCGGTATACGACAACAAGGGTATCATAAAGTACGTCGTAGCCCAAGGACAAGACATCACAGACCAGCAACAATCACAGGAACAAGTAGCCATTTCTGAGGAGCGACTCTCTCAGATCTGTGAAGTACTATCGGGATGGGTATGGGAGATTGACGATCAGAATATCTACACATTCGTGAATCCAGAGGTGACACAAATAATCGGATATGGTCCAGAAGACATGATTGGCAAATCCATATTTGCATTCATGTCCCCACAAGACGCAAAAACTGCAAGGAAGGAATTTGAACAAGCATCATCAAATAAAAAAGCTATCACCAAATTCACCACCAACGCAATAACAAAGAACCAGCAGACCATCACTGTGGAAATCAACGCGATACCACTTTGGGATGAAGATGAGCAGTTAGCTGGTTATCGTGGAACCGCCATCGATATCACAAAAGTAGCTCAGACACACCAAGATCTTGCTGATAGTCACAATCTCTTCTCCGGTGCTATGGATGATCTACCTGCACTAGTGCTAGTGACCGATACAGATGGAAAGGTTACGTTTGCCAACAACACCTCCCTAGAGATGGCCGATATTGAAGAGGAAGACATGATCGGTAAGACCATATGGGATACACCATGGTTAGCACATTCCGATCAAACTAAACAATCAATCAAGAAAGACATACTCCGGTGCGCAAGGGGAGAGAAGATTGCTCAAGATCTTCAAGTACTGGGGGCAGAGCAAAAACGAACCTGGGTCAACTTTAATTTGCACCCTGTCCTGGATCAAGAAGGGAGAGTTGAGTGCGTGATGATTCATGGGCATGATATCACCCACCAGAGGCAGCTTCGCCACTCCCTAAAGGACTCCGAATCTCGTCTCACACTAGCTTGCAATAGCATGTCTGGCTGGACATGGGAAATAGATCCTGATGGTTTCTATAGGGTGGTCAACAACGGCATCGTAAAAGTTCTTGGCTTTACTCCTCAGGAAATGATCGGCAAACCCATATTTGACTTTATGATCACCGAAGATGCCAACCGACTGCGCAAGGAATTGCAGAAAGTGACCTCTCCTAAAGATCGGATCAGTAACAATAGTTACACCTTTGTCACAAAAGATAGAAAAGAGCTCACTATAGAAACGAGTGCAATGCCTATCATAAGCAAGGATGGGCAACTGCAAGGATATCGTGGTGTGAGCAGAGATATCAGTCAGACGATGTCAGTGGACCAGGAACTGAAAAACAGCAAGGCATTATTCAATGGCACCCTTAACGATATGAGCTCTTTCATCGTAGTGAGTGATCCGTCAGGTAAGATTATATTCGCAAACAATACGGTGCTAGACGCCACAAGTCTTAAATCCCGCGACGCCATAGGAACAAAGTTCTGGGATTTACGCTGGTGGTCACATTCTGATGATGCAAAGGTGTGCGTCAGGGAAGATATTGAACATTGCGCAAATGGGGAGTCTTTGGTTCGCGAGTTAGAATTGCAGGTTGAAGGACGATCACGAATCTGGATTAGATTAAGCCTTCATCCAATCTGCAATGAGCAGGATGAGGTGATATATATCGTCGCCGAAGCTCAGAATATCAACGATCGGATACAGCTCGAAGCCAGGATCCAAGAATACGAATCCAACCTGACCGATACGATTCAAGATCGCACATCAGAGCTAGAAGAACAGAAAGCATACTATCAAAGTATACTAGACAGCACACCCGATTGGCTTATAACCATTGGCACCAACAGCGAAATCACCTATGTCAATTCTTCTCTCGCACAAATGGTAGGCCGAGAGCCAATGGATATTGTAGGAATACACCTGGATCAGTTGTTCGAGGAATTGGATATTCTCTCCTCGGAATCCCGCAGTACTATCCTCAGCCGGATAGAAGAGAGGCTAAGAACAGGTGAGACGGTATGCGATGTAGAGTTAGAACTAAAGATAAACGAAGATGAGAACATCCCCATCGAATACTCAGCAGCTGGAATAAGAGATGCAGATGGAAATGTCGTCGGTGAGGTGGTGACGCTTAGGAATATCTCCGTCCAGAAGCAAGCAGACAGGGCCTTGCGAGCCCAGCAACAAAACCTAGAAAAGGCTAAACGCGATGACATAAGCAAACTAGAGCAACAAAAGATATTCTCGGAAAGTGTCATAGATAGCATTCCTGATATGATATTCACAGTCAGTCCTATGGGAAAGGTCACATATGCTAACAAGGCCGTCCTAGAGTTCGGAAACACACAATCGAAGGATCTACTAGGAAGGCCATTTATAGAGGTCGCGGAAGAAACAGGCCTTCTCAACCAAGAAGCCTCTCAGTACATCAATAGGCAATTTAAGCATAGGCCTTCCACCAGCAATATCGAAGGTGATTTCGAAGCTGAGCTCACCGATAGTAGCGGTAAAAAGAGGGTGGCAAGCTATTCTACAATCGCTATCGAGAGTCCCACTGGAGAAAGTCTAGGGGATGTAGTAATTGTCTCTGATATCACTCATGAGAAACAAATAGAAAAGGCGTTGTTAGAATCCCAGGCAAAACTGAAAGACATGGCAGGGACTCTTCCGGTATCACATGATGAACAATCAGTTCCAGTTGTTCAGTTGTGGGACAAGGTTCTAGCCCTACCACTAATTGGCACCATCGATGCCGAACGAGCACAGAAAATCATGGAAACTCTACTCAACAAGGTAGTTGATACCCAATCCGAACTAGTTATTCTAGATATCACCGGTATATCTTCCATTGATACGGAAATCATCAACTCCCTACTCCGAACAGTCAAGGCAACCAAATTCCTAGGTACCGAGTGTATAATCACCGGAGTCAAACCAAACATCGCCCAAGCCATGTTAAGCCTAGGATTTGATAACGAAGGATTCACAATCAAGCGAACACTGCAAGATGGCTTGGTGTATGGCCTGCGAAAGATGGGGTATGGTGGAAAGACTTCCAAACCGGCCGATCTAGTCAATGCAGCCCTGACAGATGCGCAGGAAAGCCCACGTGAATTACCATCATCATCAGATAAGGACAAGGAAGAAGCTGGCAGTCAACAAACGGAACTGCCTCCACTACCCCTCGGCAGTTTACCTGGTGCAAGCAGTAACAAAGAAAAACCCATAGTCCTCTAGATATTGTCCTATTAGCTGTCCACATAAACCGGCTTGGTCAAGTGAATCAAGCCGGTTATCCTATCACAATAGGACTTGAAGATGATACTGTTCTTACTCATGGTATGAACGAAATCGAATACTGATATTCAATAACATCAAGAAAAGTCACTTATTCATATTGGATCACTTCCTATCCCCCCACCAACTCTTCAGCCGATCTGCAACTTCCTTCTCAAAGCCCTCATCCGATGGAACGTAGTATCGCTTATGCTGCAATTCCGGAGGCAAGTACTGCTGCTCAACAAAGTGGCCAGGATGATCATGCGCGTATTTATAGTCCTTGCCATATCCCTGTTGTTCCATCAACGGTGTCACAGCATTACGAATGTGAAGCGGCACCGCATAGGAAGGTAGTTGTCTCACATCCCGCTGTACATTGGAATACCCCGAATATAGTGAGTTACTTTTGGGAGCAGTGGCTAAATAGACCACGGCTTGGGCCAATGCCAGATTCCCCTCAGGCATCCCTAAGAAGTGCACTGCTTGCTGTGAAGCCACTGTCACCCCTAAAGCATAGGGGTCAGCCATCCCAATATCCTCAGACGCAAATCTGACCAGTCTTCGCGCAATATATAGTGGATCCTCACCAGATTCCAGCATTCTACCCAACCAATAGAGGCCAGCATTCGGATCCGATCCTCGCAATGACTTGTGTAGGGCTGAGATCAAGTTGAAATGCTGTTCTCCGCTCTTGTCATATACGAGAGCCCTTTGCTGTAACACTTCCTGCAAAACGCCCAGTTCTACTACCCTTTGACCAGAGGTATTGGGCTCTACAGCCCTAACCGCTACCTCTAGAGCATTAAGTACCATACGAGCATCGCCATTCGATATCCCCAGCAAGAAATCTAGCGCATTCTTGTCTATGACAATACATTTCCCCCCCAATCCCCGATCCTGATCTTCCATCACTCTATTCACTAATTGACGAAGGTCCTTGTCACTCAGCTGGTCCAATGTAAAGAGACGACATCTCGATAATAATGGTGATATTACTTCGAAGCTGGGATTCTCAGTAGTAGCTCCAATGAACGTAACTGTCCCATCCTCAACAAAAGGAAGAATAGCATCCTGCTGTGCCTTATTGAATCGATGAATCTCATCAACAAATAGGATTGTCCTCTGCTTGTATACAGACAAACGATCCTTAGCCTCCCCCACTACACGGCGAATATCAGCCACGCCAGAGGTCACAGCGCTTAATGGGACAAAGCAAGAACTTGTAACATTAGCAATAATATTAGCCAACGTGGTTTTTCCACTACCAGGTGGTCCCCAAAGAATCAGTGAAGGCACCCTATCCGCTTCTATACTCTTACGTAACACCTTATTCTCACCCACCAAGTGTTGCTGTCCCACAAACTCATCAAATGTCCGAGGACGCATCCTAGACGCCAGAGGCTCATCCACCACCTCGGTCTTAACATTCCCATCATCAAAGAGACTCCTTGTGGCATTCTTAATCTTTCCCTCAGACCTTGCCATATCTCACCCCCCCTTTCCGATGGCTATATCATTATCAAGTAATGTAATAATGATGATTATTACCGTAGCTCCTACACATATTGTCTATCGATCGAACCCCACCTGTTATTGAGAGCAGAGCGAAGCAATCTCGCTAGTTTAATCATGAAGCCTTTCTAAGATAGCTCTGTCACTGGCATTCCTCATAAGAAATTGAAGTTTTCTTTTACTGATAACCAGTTTGCCTCACAGGTCCCATGCTCGCAATTAAATAGCAAGTTTGTTCTTGCATAGCATCACACGGATGGAGCTAAGGGCATAATCATAGAAATGCTTATAACCCTATGAATGATAGCAGAAACTCACTTCATAAAGTCGAATGCCATATTAGGATTTTGAGCCGCATATGACTATTCAGATAATCAAGTGATCAACCGATTTCATAGTTCATTGGCCTTAACCACATCAACAGAATATAGCCATCTACTCATTAAGAAATGATGATTTTACGATAATATTAACCTGTATTCAGTAACGGCAAGACCTTCACTATGTTATAGAGGATTTGCTTCATGACTTGTTTCTTTGGGAAAAAGCAAAAAACCCCACTTTGGCAAGTGGGGTGAAAGCACTCTTTTATTCCTTTGTACTTTACATCTGAAAGGCAAAAAAAGAACCTTAACCTCCGAATAGTGGAAGGAAGCAAAATGTAAACCGTAAAACAACGGTAGTCATACTCTTAAAACAGATCGTACTACCGATCGACCTAGAATAGACGACTTAGCTTATTGCTTCGCCCCTATTCTCCCTAGAAAGGAGGTGATCCAGCTGCACCTTCCGGTACAGCTACCTTGTTACGACTTCGTCCCAATCGCCAGCCCCACCCTCGGCAACTGCCTCCCCGAAGGGTTAGCTCATTGACTTCAGGTGTTGCCAACTCTCATGACGTGACGGGCGGTGTGTACAAGGCCCGAGAACGTATTCACCGCAGTATGCTGACCTGCGATTACTAGCAACTCCTCCTTCATGCAGGCGAGTTTCAGCCTGCAATCTGAACTGGGGATAGTTTTTGGGATTTGCTCCGGATCGCTCCGTGGCTACCCTTTGTACTACCCATTGTAGCGTGTGTGTCGCCCAAGGCGTAAGAGCCATGCTGACTTGACGTCATCCCCACCTTCCTCCTAGATTTTCTAGGCAGTCTCGCTAGAGAAATCAACTAGCAACGGGGGTTGCGCTCGTTGCAGGACTTAACCCAACACCTTGCGGCACGAACTGACGACAGCCATGCAGCACCTGTGCAAGCTCCTTGACCGAAGCCAAGGTCGTCCTCCTTTCGGATTCCTACCACTTGCATGTCAAGCCTTGGTAAGGTTCTTCGTGTTGCATCGAATTAAACCACACGCTCCGCTGCTTGTGCGGGCCCCCGTCAATTCCTTTGAGTTTTAGCCTTGCGGCCGTTGTCCCCAGGCGGAACACTTAAAGCGTTAGCTTCGGCACAGAAGGGGTCGATACCTCCTATACCTAGTGTTCACCGTTTACGGCGTGGACTACGCGGGTATCTAATCCGCTTCGCTCCCCACGCTTTAGCGCCTCAGCGTCAGGAGCAGCCCAGAGGGCCGCCTTCGCCACTGGTATTCCTCCCGATATCTACGCATTTCACCGCTACACCGGGAATTCTACCCTCCTCTGCTGTCCTCAAGCTTCCCAGTATTGACAGACCCCTCCCGGTTGAGCCGGGAGATTTCACCATCAACTTAAAAAGCCGCCTACACGCCCTTTACGCCCAGTGAATCCGGATAACGCTTGCCTCCTACGTCTTACCGCGGCTGCTGGCACGTAGTTAGCCGAGGCTTATTCCTTGGCTACCGTCCTTACTCTTCACCAAGAAAAGGGGTTTACGACCCTAGAGCCTTCCTCCCCCACGCGGCGTCGCTGCGTCAGGCTTTCGCCCATTGCGCAATATCCCTTGCTGCTGCCTCCCGTAGGAGTCAGGGCCGTGTCTCAGTCCCCGTCTGGCTGATCATCCTCTCAGACCAGCTACCCGTCTTCAGCTTGGTAGGCCATTACCCTACCAACAACCTGATGGGATCTAGGCCCCTCCCAAAGCACCCGAAGGCTTTCTTCCCTTCATGCGAAGGGATCACATGCGGTATTAGCACCGATTTCTCGGAGTTATCCCCCTCTTCGGGGTAGGTCACCTAAATATTACTCAGCCGTCTGCCACTCCCCGGCGAACCGGGTCGTTCGACTTGCATGCATAAGGCGCGCCGCTAGCGTTCATCCTGAGCCAGGATCAAACTCTCCGTATCTTCCTTCCACTATTCGTCTGTTAAGGTTCACTGGAGATGCAATTATATAGAGGACCTCTACCATTGTCAAGCCTAATTACTCACTCTCTGCCCATAACACCACACCAAATATACAATACGGGCTCGCGATTGCTCACGAGCCCGTAAATTACGATATATTCTACTGTCGTACCCTGAATGGTTCTAGTTAGAGCTAACCCGCCAACAATTCCTTTATCTTCTCAGTTAGCGGTGGCATTACCTGCTTCCAGTCTCCTACCACACCAAACTGTGCTTCTTTGAATATGTTGGCCTCAGGATCCCGGTTAATGGCAATAATAGTCTTTGAACCAGAACAACCAGCCATATGTTGGCTAGATCCGGAGAGAGCTACTGCAAAATATACGTCGGGGCTTACTATCTTACCAGTCAGTCCAATCTGAATGGCAGCCGGCACCCATCCATTATCACATGGAGGTCTGGTCGCTCCAACTGCACCTTTCATAGTCTTGGCAAGTTTCTCCAGCTCTTGGAACCCTTCAGGTCCACCTAGTCCTCTACCACCGGTTACTATAACAGCGGCATCCTCCAACTTGACGCCTTCAACTTCCTCTTTAACCGTACTGACGACCTTTATTCTGGCAGCCGCTGCATCCACTGCACCCTCAATAGGAACCACGTCACCCTTCCTAGAATCATCACGTTCCAGCGCCGACATGGCCTTTGATCGTACGGTTGCGATTTGGGGCATTCCTCCTGTGCTGAAAATCGCACGGGCGTTTCCACCATACACTGGCCTAGTCTGAAGAAGGGCCTTACTGCTTGGATCAATGCTGAGCTCAATACAATCCATAGAGACACCAGTTTTGAGCTTGAAACCCATTTTAGGAGCTAGGTCTCTTCCCATAGATGTTTGTCCTAGAACTAGTGCTCTCGGATTTGCACTCTTCACCACTGCATCCATCGCTGCTGCATAGGAATCGGTCTGATAGTCCTTAAGGGCAGCATCATCAACTACGTACACCTTATCGGCACCAAAAGCTATAGCCTCTTGAGCCAGGTCCTTGACTCCACTTCCAATAAGAGCTATAGATAGGCTTTCACCCAGTTCGTCAGCCAGCTTTCTCCCACCACCCAACAACTCCAAGGTTATCGCTAAAAGCTTGCCTTCGGCTACTTCACCACAGACAAGCACACCGTTATTATCCGCCATTGCTATTGCCTCCTTAACAAAATTGCTAGATCACCTTCGCTTCTCTAAGCCTCTGCGCCAAAGCAACAGCAGCATCGGCCGGAGTCTCACCTTCGACGATCTCACACTTTGCTTCCTTCACCGGCTGGAACAGTTTTTCCAGCTTAGTTACCCTGCCCTTGGCTCCAATCTCATCTGCAGATACAGCAATCGTATCTCCGTCACCACTGCCAGGCTTCCAGATCTTAGGTTGCTTCTTCGCCGCTGCCATTATACCCTTCAGAGCAGCATAGCGAGGCTCACCCAACTCATTACTTACCGTAACCAAACAGGGCAACGGGGCCTCAATAACCTCGTATCCATCTGCAGTCACGCGCTCTATAGTGGCCTTGCCATCACCAACCTCTACCTTCTTGGCCACTGTCACACACGGTATACCCAGAAACTCTGCAATACCGGTGCCAACCTGACCCGCATCCCAGTCTGCAGCCTGTCTACCACATAGAATCAGATCATAAGAACCGATCTTCTCTATTGCCTTGGACAGTGCATAAGCCGTCGACCAACTATCGCCTTCCTCGAATGCAGGATCCTCAAGTAGTACCAATTCGTCTGCACCCATCGAAAGAGGCTTCTTGATGACATCCCTCACTAGATTGTCACCCAGACTCAGGGTTACGATCTTAGTATCCTTCTGCTTGTCCTTGATCCTAAGTGCTGCTTCAACCGCCTGCTCATCGAAAGGGCTAACCACTGGGGCCACCCCTGCAGGGGGAACAACCTTGTTGGCAGCGGGGTCCACCTTGAAACTAGCTGGCGGTGCCTCTGGGTCGGGCACCTGTTTCACGCACACAATGATATTCATAGCGTATCTACTCTATCCCCCTTTCTGAATTCAGCTTCGAGACAATTTCAAGTCCATTCATCGTCCATCACATGATACTGCACACATCACACCATCTCTCCCTGATACAACTCCGGACGAGAAGACTCCAAATTCTGCCCGATTAGGATAAAATAAGGGCTTTCGTGGGAATTCCCGCGAAAGCCCTTTATTTCCACTTATTCACATCATAAGTAGGAATGAACACTTCACTAACTTAGACCAAATCTATTTTCAGCGACAAACTAGAATTCAATCTAGCACAGAGGGTTACCCTTGTCAAGGAAACTAACTATCGCAACATATGGCACTGGCACTGATAATCTAAAGAACGATTAGACCCTTAGCTCCGAGACACCTAACGTAGAGGTAACCGTCGCATTACCCGCTTTCTGTCGTTCATTGCTAGCACGGGACTCGTTAAGAACACCGGCTATTAACCTCCAGTCTATTAGGAGCGAAGCACGGCAATCTGCGCAAGTAGGGGGAAAAATCTGAACCTATTATCAGTCCTGTCTGCTATGAATCAACCTTTCCTCCACCCCTCGCTTCAGATTGCCACGTCACTATCGATCCTCGCCATGATGCACTGTGTGAACAGTTATACCTAGGGAATATATTACAAATGGAGTGAAGGAGATGAAGCAAGAGACGATAAACCTCATCAGGTTCCAGAACGAGCTTGCCACAGAAGAGACTCTTTCAGAGCTAAAGGACTAATCGTTATTTAAATTAAAGACACATTCTAGTATCTCGCTATCCATTAATTTCATCACAGGACATGTACATGACATACGCAATATGGTAGAATTTGCAAGTTTCGAGTAAGTAAATAGTATTATTAATAGGTTAGCATTATTTCTTCAGGGATCAGCCCGTGTATAACCAACATAGGTTGTACTAGCCGCGAAATCTATAAGATGTTCGTATTGGATCTTGCCCTAACATACGATTCGTAATACACGATTATTTACCATTGATATGTTTTTATAGCCTATGTCATATCCTAAAGACGTAACCATTTGAGATGACAGAAATGAACGTAACAGCTAACAAGAAGGAGCATATGATACTCGCAGTTTTACCTTTGCGCAGACACACATGTGAGGAGGCCTCCCCATGGCGCTAGTCCGAGGCAAGGACGTACTGGATAAGGCAAGCGACGAGAAATATGCAGTAGGAGCCTTCAATATAAACAACATGGAAATCCTCCAAGCAGTCATCTCCGCAGCTGATAATCTGAGGTCTCCTGTAATACTTGGAGTTTCCGAAGGGGCGATTGAATATGCCGATATCAAATACATCTTGGCCATGGTTAAAGCAGCTGCAGATTCCACCAATATACCCATTGTACTCCACCTGGATCATGGCAAGAATTTCGAAGTAATTCTGCAATGCATCAGATATGGATTTACTTCTCTAATGATAGACGCTTCACACCTACCATTAGAACAGAATATTGAGGCAACCAGGAGAGTAGTCCAAGTTGCACATCCACTTGGCATCTCAGTGGAAGCAGAGCTAGGCAGGTTACAGGGAGTCGAAGATATGGTCTCTGTAGCTGAGAAGGATGCAATCCTAATCAATCCACAAGAGGCAGGGCTCTTCGTTAGAGAGACAGGGGTAGATTCCTTGGCCCCTGCCATTGGAACTTCCCACGGAGCCTTCAAATTCACCGGCAAAGCCGAGCTGGATTTCGCACGGCTGAAGGAAACAAAGAAAGCCACACAAATACCCTTAGTGCTACACGGAGCATCCAGCGTACCTGCTGATGTTCTCGAGAAAGCATATAAGTATGGGGCAGATATACCTGGAGCAATGGGAGTTCCTATAGCATCGCTGCAAAAGGCCATCAAACTAGGCATTAGTAAGGTTAATGTCGATACAGATCTCAGACTGGCGTTTACGGCAGCCATAAGAGAAGCACTGGCCATTTCACCAGGGCAATTCGATCCAAGAAAGATACTCGGCCCAGCCAGAGATGCTATGACTGAGTTAGTCAGTGCAAAGATCAAGGTCCTCGGGTCCGATCAGAAGGCATAGGAGGGGATTGCTAAATGAAAAGGATTGGCGTGCTAACAGGTGGGGGGGATTGTCCCGGATTGAACGCTGTTATTAGGGCCGTGGTGAGGAAATCTGTGCTTTATGATTGGGAGGTTATTGGGATACTTAACGGGTGGAAGGGACTTGTAGACGGCGAAGTAGAACCTCTGACGGACTATTCAGTGGCCGGCATTCTACCCAAGGGAGGAACCATACTTGGCACTTCGAGAACAAATCCCTTAAGACATAACGCCGACACTCAAAGATTGAAGGATAATGTTAAGAAATACGGCATATCCTGCATTATAGCTATTGGTGGGGAAGACACTTTGGGTGTAGGTCTACAATTAGATCGCATGGGTATAGACATTGTGGGTGTACCCAAGACAATAGATAATGATCTAATGGGAACTGACTATACCTTCGGTTTCGATACCGCAATAGCGATAGTAACCGAAGCAATAGACAGGCTACACAGCACTGCAGAATCCCATCGAAGAATCATGATCGTCGAAGTGATGGGAAGACACGCAGGCTGGATAGCAACAGTGGCAGGCATCGCTGGTGGTGCAGATGAAATACTAATTCCAGAAAAACCTTTTGATATCGAGGATGTTTGCAGGCATCTCAAAACGCGTGCAGATAGGGGAAAGAAGTTCAGCATCGTTGTAGTCGCAGAGGGGGCAATACCTAAGAAAACACCATCTAAGAAGGCTGTTCAGACCAAAGAAGTAGATGCGTTCGGTCATGAGAGGCTTGGAGGTATTGGCAACTTGCTGGGCAAAGAAATCGAGAAGAGAATGGGGATAGAAACTCGTGTGACCATACTTGGCCACGTACAGCGTGGAGGGAGTCCCACGGCCTATGACCGAGTTCTGGGAACAAGATTTGGTGTGGCAGCTGTTGAATTAATCAGGGAAGGCAAGCACGGCCAAATGGTCGCACTTCATGGTAACAAGATCGAAGCTGTACAACTAGAAGAGGCAGTGTCACATCTCAAGACTGTAGACATGGAGCTATACGCAATAGCCGAAACGTTTTTCGGATCGGGGATATAAAATCCCATCCTGACCACTACGTTTCATACCACTCTTCCCACATCGCTGAGAACTCAGCGTGATACGCCTCTGCGATCTCGGAGTCGTGTAGCACCAAGATATTTTCATCGTTTCTTGTATTTGCGCTTTTCGTCGGATTATACGATCCTGTCACCACTGTCTCCCTATCGATGACGAAGAACTTGTGATGCATCGTATAGTCGTTTCCGTCTTTTATCACAGGAATATCCCTTTGGATCAATTCTTCATACGCTTCATTGTTGGCAGATTGAAACGATTCCAATATCCCCTTAATCTGTACACCTTCCTCCCACTTCGATATGAGAAGCTCCTCGATAGGATCACTCGTGAAGGTGAAAGTAGCAAAGAGGATCTCATAACTTGCGCCTTCTAGTTCTTTTAAGATCTCATCCTCCACCGAATCCTCAGGAGCAAAGTAGCACTCTATTTCGACATCGTTTATGCTCAGTAGTGGATACGGCGTATCAGAAGGTGAAGTAATGCCAAACCGATCATCATTCCACATCTCATAAAACTCGGTCTCATAGTTCTCAGCTAATTCGAGACTTTCAATCATGATCACGTTGTTATTATTAAAGTTCAGTCCACGCTGCGTAAGATTGGTAGATCCTGTCCATACAAACCGGCTATCCACCACTAGGAATTTGTTGTGCATTAGAGCGCTATCTCTTGGATCCGTTTTCACCAGGTTCTCATCATTTAATATGGGATAGCTGGGGCGTTTGTCAGGATCGGAATAATCCTTCTCGATCAAAACCTGAACCTCGACTCCCCGTTTCTTCGCATCTACCAATGCAGTGGCAAAACCTTCATGATCTATATCATAAACAGCAGCAAGAATGCTCTGCTTAGCGCCATCAATCAATTCAAGCAAGTAGCTCTGTATAGATTCCGGCTCATCCTCATCCACAGGCGCAAAGAGTATGGTATACCAATCCTCAGAGACAACTCTTGAAGGATATGGATTTGTTTCTTCCTCACAACCAATTGACACCAGAGAAATCGAGATTACTCCAATACATACTGTCAAAAGAACAAATGTAATCCACCTTGGCTTCACACCACTCCTTCCTACCACATTAAGCCGGTTTGCGTTATCAACGCGATTTATAGTATTAGAGGCATGATAAAGTAAGTACAAGATACAGTCAATGTAAAGAAACCTCACCCAAAGAAATCACCATACAGTACCTCACCTGAAATAGTCTTCAATGCCATATACTTATTTATTAAACCCCATACATACAAAGACGTCCACTGATACGCCGATGCATCCGCAATAAAGCTTGTGTGACAAACCAAATCAAGATAGAATAATCGATATATTTCTCGTCAAGGAGGACTTGATGACCGACCAGGCAATACTCGAAAAGGCAAAGAACGAGGGGCGCAACTTTCTTACCGAAATGGAATCCAAGGAACTCCTCGGACAAGCGGGCATAAATGTAACTAAAACCAAGCTCGCAAAGTCACCCCAAGAGGCAGCATCCATGAGTAAGGAAATGGGTTATCCCGTAGTGCTCAAGATAGCCTCTCCAGATATCATCCACAAGAGCGACATCGGTGGTGTCAAAGTAGGACTGGAAAACGAAGAACAAGTAGAAAAGGCCTACCAAGAGATCATGGCTGCAGCGAAAGACAAAGAACCAAATGCCAACATCGAAGGTATAACGGTGCAGCAGATGGCAAAGCCCGGTGTAGAAGTAATAATTGGAATGTCCAAGGACCCCCAGTTCGGCCCAGTAATCATGTTCGGCCTTGGCGGCATCCTAGTAGAGATTCTAAAAGATGTATCCTTCAGAATTGTCCCTCTGATTCGACGCGATGCCCAAGAGATGATCAAAGAGGTTAAGGGATATCCTCTATTGGAAGGATATCGTGGCCAAGAGCCTGCAAATATCACGATCCTCGAAGATATGATCCTCAAGGTCTCTGAGTTTGCAGACAAGCATCCCGAGGTAAAAGAATTGGACCTTAATCCAATATTTGCCTATAAGGATGGCGCAATAGCTGTAGACGCAAGAGTGGTTCTAGAGGACAAGGCATCCTAATGAGAGGGAAGGGACACGGGATCTGGGGGACCTGTGTTTTTATTCTTCTCCTACTAACAATCGGAATTGGCGCATTAACGCTGATAACGGAGAATCTGGGGAGGGAGCGGCAACCATTGGAGGTATGCCCTCCCACGCTCCAAAACCCAACAGAAATCGAAGCACATGTTAGTGGAGCAGTAGCAGAGGAAGGTATTTACTACCACGATGAAACAACTAGTCTAGGAGAACTCATTCGATCAGCTGGGGGATTTGTTTATAAAGAGGATCCAAATAGATTTCGGGTTTATATACTAGACCAAGACGACAACTTCTATGCAATACCCCAAGAAATCTCTGAGACCAAGATTAATATCAACGTAGCTTCAATAGAAACCCTACAAACATTACATGGAATCGGCGAAACACTGGCTCGGCGAATAGTAGATCATAGATGCGAGCACGGATACTTCCTGAGCATTGAAGACATCATGGATGTAAAAGGTATCGGAACAGGGAGGTTTGCAGAGATCGAGGACGACATTACAGTTGTGGATTGAATCCACACAATCCCTCACCCCATTACACCCCAATTACCCTACGATCAACCTTAATACTATGATCATTTAGAGCCCTCATATGGCTGTTATGTATCATGATATATTCTGATGCCTGTACATAAATGGTACGGGCATAACTACGCAGGAAAGATAAGAGATGAGGCTTCCCTTCCTGTGTTTAGCTTGGGTCATTGGAATTTTCCTGGGCTCAAAAGTAGATCTGACACCACTAATTGTACTAACCATCTCTCTGCCACTGCCATTGCTCATACTGTGGCATCGAAAAAGCGTTTTCCTATGGGCATCACTTTGCTTGCTGGCACTTATCGCAGGAATAGTATATTTCGATCAGGCAACCACATCTTCTTCTACAACTCAAATCTCCGACTTCAACGACCAGGGTACTGTAGAACTTAAAGCCACCCTACAGGCAAGCCAATCTAGCAGCATCCCAAGATTTCTCTTCTCTGTCCATCACGTGTACTCGGAAGACAAATGGATTCCGGCATCTGGAAAAATTATGGTATTCGCCAAAGATTATTCCTGGTATCAGAAAGGCGATCACATACTACTCAAAGGTAAACTACACACCCCAATCTGGTCAGAGGATTCAAGCAACATCTCCAAGTCTGAAGTGTGCGCTGTATTGCTCCAACCTCATATGGAATTGCAGGATAGGGGATGGCTAATTAGTATACGGAGTGAATTATCTCAATCGCTGGCATTAGCAATGCCAGAGCCTCAAGCATCCCTATCTCAAGCAATACTCTTGGGCAACCGATCCAACATACCCGAGCACGTTACAGAGCACTTTCGTGTGAGCGGCACAGCACATCTACTAGCAATTTCTGGTCTTCATATTGCCATATTAGGGGGTATGGTTCTGGGCTCAGCCGCCTGGGCCTTCGGTAGACAACGTCCCACGTATCTCCTAGTCACACTTGCGGCCATATGGCTTTATGCCACAGTGGCAGGGATGAATCCCCCTGTTTTCCGAGCAGCCATTATGTTCAGCCTTTTTCTTCTAGCAATACAATTAGGTAGACCTAGAAGTGCCTTACCAACCATCGGGTTTGCAGCAGCTATTATTGTGACTATACGCCCTCAAAGCCTTTGGGATATATCCTTCCAACTAAGCTTCGCAGCTATAGCCGGTCTCGTATTACTAGCTCCCACTTTCTTGAGGATTGGTAGAAATGCCATTCTGCAACTAGCCGATGATACAAGCACCAGATTCACAATGCTTTATCAGATTACAAAGGCTTCTGCTATTAGTTTAGCAGCAATAGTCGCGACAATGCCCCTGGTCGCCCACTACTTCGGCTATATATCACTAGTTAGTATACCTGCAACCTTGTTGACCTTGCCAGCACTCCCCATCATTATCATCACGTCAACGGCAGTAGCAATCACAGGTCTTTGCGCACCACTACTGGCACAAATAATAGGGTGGTTTGGTTGGTTATTCCTCTCCTATACAATCGAGGTTGTTGGTTCATTCGCTTCGCTAGACCTAGCTGCAATTCAAACAAGCAACGTTCCTGCTTCATGGGTGCTGACTTACTATGGAGTTCTCACAGTAGCAATCTTCGCCATACCAGCAAGACATCGCCTCAAGGAAATGGCAAGAATTGCCTCCAAGAGCTTTAAGAAATCATCAGAAAAAGCTATCAATATCACAGCAAGCCTAGCTAATAAATGGGTCCTCATAATCATGTTCCCAACGGCAGCGCTCATCTGGATAGCAATCCTTACTACACCAGAGCAAGAACTTGAGGTAACCTTCTTCGATGTTGGACAGGGTGACGCAATCCTGGTTTGCACACCAGACGGCCATCAGCTACTAATAGACGGAGGTCCCGATCCGCAAAGACTATCTGAAGAACTAGGCAACAAGCTTCCATTCTGGGACAAGAGTATCGACATGTTAATACTCACTCATCCCCAAGATGATCACCTATTAGGTTTGATAGAAGTCCTCAAGAGATACCATGTGGATTATGTACTCGAACCTGGAATACAGGGAACATCTGAGCAATACACAAATTGGCTCGATCTCATTGAAGAAACAGGTGTAGAACGCATCATCAGTCAAGCAGGTCAGAGAATAAAGCTAGGAGATGAAATCACAATGGAAGTACTCCATCCAAGAGACAGCTTCCGAGACAGTAATGAGGATAATCCCAACGATAATAGTATAGTGCTACACCTGACATATAAAGAGAAGAGTTTCCTGTTCACCGGAGATATTGGGAGGGGAGCCGAAAAGGACCTTCTACACCAAGGAAACCTTAGTAAAACCAATATACTCAAGATAGCCCACCACGGATCGGACTCATCTACCTGTGAACAGTTCCTCACAGCAGTAGATCCGCAAATTGCAGTGATATGTGTGGGTGGCGACAACACCTTTGGTCATCCAGCTCCAGAGCTATCCGAACGTCTAAACCGCAAGATAGGAAAAAACAGGATATTTCTCACGTCTGAGCACGGTAACATTACAATCCGCACTAATGGAAAGAAGCTGGAGATAGAGACAGATCCTCCGGAAATATAGGATTAATACCACTCTCTCCTACAAGAATCGTTTTCTCAGGACCTTGCGTGCAATCCCTCCACTCATGTAATTTCAATCGATACGTACTTATCAGTGGTTGCAAGCCTAGGACATACAACTGGACATGAGCAATCTAGGTTACTTTCCGGTAGCCAAACAAATGGCTTTGAGTTTATCGGTTGCCAGGGTTTCACCTATCTGGCCACTCTTGAAATCCCACATAATGCTACGAACAGCATCACCTATCCCCAAGATCGCCAGCCCATCCCCATCTAGGGGAAACTGGGGGAATAAGGGAAAAAGCTCTGATTCTCTGCCCTCTTCGTCATTACGGAGAAGGTCGCTTATTGGTTTCTCGAAAACTGCCCTATCCTCAGGATTTAGCGATGCCTCATTTAAAACTCTTTGGCAGAAGTGAAATCTACACTCCCTTGGCCTAATTTCAAGGATTGGGCAAGTCCCGAATTTCTCCGAGTACAATTCGCAACCGATCACAACGCAGCACTCGCCTTTGCAGCACAGACACAAGCTCTTCCCAGCATTGCCCAGCAGGCCAATTACCCTAGAGAGATCTTCCCCCAAAATCCACTCGAATTCATCCTGGTTAAGGAATATCTTGTGTGTACTCATAAGATCAGCAATCGCTCTTTAGAATGCCAAGAACCATGCTTGAACCTCGCTACTTCGAATGGAATTCGTAACTAATGACAAAAGACAAAGGCAAGCGTTGCCATCCGGTATCTTCCATCCTTGGTCATTCGCCATCGACCATTGGTAATCAGATTATAATGCATTATTGTAACCGTTCACCTGCCCCCATGTTATTAACGATAGTAAGAGGAGAAGCTGTAGGGTATCTCTGAATCACCCTCTCCTAACCTCTCCCTTCAAGAGAGAAAATTCGGAGCCCTCTCTCCCCCACGGGGGATTCGGTCTATCATTCCCTCTTACCACTCATTTTTAATTTTAAACACCCAACATAAGGATATTCTTGATCTATTACCCTTTCCCCGTGCGGACCGGCAATAGCATTTAACTCGACCACCGGCGCTCAGGTGAACGGTTGGGCATTATTTACTGCGTAACTGCTTTGGCTTATCGAGTATCTCTGCTCCGTCTCCAAAGTATACCTTAGCATGAGGCCATGGGATCTCTACGTTCTCCTGATCAAACCTTTCTTTGATACGCTTGCGTAACTCGCCCATCAGGGCCCATTGCTGACCTGCTTTAGTATCACCAAGGATCTTTATGTCTACACCATGGTCCCCAAGCTTATCTACTCGAACCACTGCAGGAGTGGTAAGCATGTGTTGGCCCCAGGTAGCATCATTTTTAAACTCATTACATAGCTCATTCACCATCTGCCAAACACGATTAATATCCTCTTTATAAGCCACGGTAACATTTAGATTAATTCTAGCCCATTGACGTGCCATATTACTTGCCATCTCTATATTGCTATTGGGAATGATGTGCATTGTGCCATCTAAGTCCCTAAGAATAGTCCTTCTGAGATTCAGCTCAACAACCATTCCTGTTACCCCAGCTATAGTGGCCACTTCCTCTACCCTATACCAATCCTCTGTCAAGATAAATAACCCGTTTAGATAGTCTCTGATGATTTTCTGGGCAGCAAAACCAACTCCCAAACCTAACAAGCCTACACCAGCAACTAATGGTGCAGTGTCGATCCCAGCAACACTCAATATCATAATAAAGGCGATGATAAAGATGACCAGGCGCACCACCCAATTAATGGCATCTGCAACCGTATTCTTCCGTTTGACTACTTCTTCCACAGGCTGATCATGCATGATAGTTTGGATTCGCCGTTCTACCACTTTGGGAATTGTATACTTTAGAAACAACGACACCACAAATGCCACAAAAAGAATCAGCAGTATCTGTAAACCAGCAGTTACCAAAAAGTTCAAATTGACATCGTCAAAATTGAATTCTGGCACGGTATTCCTCCTTCCCCTACGGAATCATAATATGCACTATATCACGATACAAACATCATGTCTTGAAATAATCTAGTGCCCAGAGTTAAGCTTTCCTCCATTTTCTCAAACGTTAACTGTTAGACCTCCAAGCACAGTACCAGATCAAACATGCTTAGGAATTCTCTTAATGGTATCACCGTCCACTACAATCCCTTAATCCGCAGCAATCCCATACAAAAAAGCTGAACAACCTTTCGGTACATAACTAAAGTGCCAGTCGATTGGTCAGTCGTGTACTAGTTTTTGTTGTATCGAGCGTCCATATTGTACAGAACCTTGATTTGTGATCTGCTACACGATAGACTCAATAAGGTCCACAAATCCAACAAACGTAGACCCATTATGAGAACACGAACATTGACTTTCCCGCCATGCTCATCAGCCTAAGCCAGTAATATGTTTCTAATCAAGGTGAGTATAGAGTGTCTAAGAGGAAACCAAGCGTCATTGTCTCCATCGTCATTATACTTCTCATAGCAGTGTTATTGGGTACTACGCTGTTTTTACCTGGTTTACACCCAACACGCCAGACATAGTCAAGGATATGGAGGAACTCCCATACTCCGGATGGTGTTCAAATGCAACATGGAGCCCCGACGGAACAATGATCCTATTTGTAGAGGGTACCTCTGAGGAACATGTCATAACCACATATGATGGTCTCTGGGTAATGGAACTACCGTGATAGGGGAATACAGCTATGCTTGCCACACTTGTTCGACTGTATATACGATAGCATCCTAGTTAGCCACGACTACTTCATATCACTGTAATAATCAGACTGGGCAGGTTAGATATCGATGGGAACTAAGGAAAGTATAAGACCTTTATCCTGATTTGCACAGTTATAAACACCTAGGTCCTGCTTTGTAGAAACAGCCTTGGTTTTTTAGAGCAGTGGTGTCTTGAAGTAGAAAGTCAGTCCTGGCTGGGAATAGTCTTATTGTCTTTCGTGGCAGGAGGGTTAAATGCGGAATTTAAGAACATTTAAGGCCCTCATAGTAAGCATACCAATACTCCTTGTATTTGCCACTGTCTGTGGGTTACTTCTACAACACCTATTATTCTCACCACAGAAGTCAAAGCAGCCATCTGAGTCGGTTGCTTTGAGACAAGCTCTCACAAACAATGAGCTGCGTTATATTGCCTTGGTAGATGAGAGTGATCCATTGCCAGCCACCGAGGGAAAAGATATTACTTTTATTGATGGCGCATTCCTTACAAGAGCGCCTCAGGCCGTTTGTGACCTCGTGATTTTGCAGATGGAAGCTTGCAAGCCAGTAGTTGTATTTGGAGAAGGATTCAACACTCTATATCAGCTGATACCTCCAAGCGCGCCTGATAAAAGCCTATCTATTCGGCCACTATTTGAGAATGACCTCATCCCCAATAATGAGGACCTACCTAAACACCTATTGAAACAAGGATTAGATAAGGCAGTTCGGATCCCCACTGCAGCCAAAGCAGTTAAGATGATTCCAGTCGAAGAGGCAGGAGTTGTTGATCTTATACCCCATAGTTACAGTATTGCTGGATCAATTGTTGATCAAAATGTTGTAGATCAAGCAATCCGGTGGTCTCTAGAGTACAATGCATTATATCCACTAGCCCAATAGGCATATTCTCTATAGTCACTGGAATACTTCACGCGACCAGGAGATCAAATGCTATCCAGTACCTCAATGTACAGTATAGCGAGGTATACATCCCCAGCAAACCTATCCATGCAAGTCAAACCCTTAGAGCTTGAGTGCAGTCACCGAAGCAAGTGACAGATTCGGTCGAACGTATACAATAGCATCCCTCTTTGCCACTATATAGGTATTACGATAATACTATACCCGTTGTATCTATTTCTCACGTGCATATGGCCAGGCGGCGATTCCACCCTCCATCACCTTGACATTCCTCCATCCATTGGCCATCAAAATGAGAGCCGCCTCATAACCACGCAACGAGACCTTACAGAAGCATATGATTTCCGCTTCCTTATCTTGTGGTAGCTCATGCAATCGTTTCCTAAGCAAACCCAGAGGAATCAAAACCTCCCCCACCCCAAGTCGTACATCCTCGTATTCATTGGGACCACGGGTATCCATCAAAAATGGTTTATCAGGACACTGCAACTTGGCTTGAACCTCTGCACACGAGACACCAAGTAGCCTGCCCTGTAGCTTGTTCTGCATAACATGCGCACAGGCGATGAAATGGTCGATTGCCAGAGAGAATGGTGGAGCATACGGGAGATCGGCATTGGTGATATCATCCACAGTAAGACCTCCCTTAATAGCCATAGCAGCAGTGGCTATTTGCCTGCTAACATCCCCAAGTCCAATCGACTGGTAGCCCAACAGTTTGCCTGTACTACGATCAACTACCATCTTACTAATCAGCAGCTTTGCCCCCATAAACTCCGGCTTGTCTGGACTGGCACTTATCACAGTTTGGATATTCGTATATCCCTGACTTCTTGCTACTCTTTCAGATAATCCAGTGGATCCGGCTGCATAGTCAACTATCTTACAGATACCCGTCTGGATAGTTCCAGGGAATACAACATTGTTACCATTTATAACGTTCTCACCTGCAACACGACCCTCCAGGTTCGCTAGATCACCCAATGGTGCAAGAACCGGATTGCCGGTGATTATGTTCTTGACTTCAATACAGTCACCAGCTGCATATATATTGGGATCGGAAGTTTGCATATAATCATCAACTACAATTCCACCCAATTTGCCAACAGACAATCCCGCATCTGCTGCTAGCTTTGAATTAGGTTGAACACCTATAGCTAGAACAGCGAGCTGACAATCTATCACCTCACCACTCTGCAATGAAACTCCCGTAAGCTTGCCACCTTCTCCAAGAAACTCCTTCACCCCATTCTGGGTTATTATATTGATAGATTGGGTACGGAGGTAGTTTTCCACCACCTTCGCAAGCTCCTCGTCCAGAAAAGGTAGAATCTGTGGCAAAAGCTCAATAATCGTAACCGTCATACCAGAAAGGCATAGGGCTTCTGCTGTTTCAACTCCAATGGCACCCCCACCAACAATAACAGACTTCCTCACCTTTCCCCCATCCCTGATCCTACGAAGATAGTCTGAATCTTTCATAGAATGCAGAGTAGTAACTCCCTCCAGTTCTATCCCTGGGATAGGTGGTTTGCGAGCAGTCGAGCCAGTGCAGATCACCAGTTTATCGTACTCAAGTTCATATGTTGCATCGGATTTGAGGTCCTTACAGTTTACTGTTCGCTTGCTTCGGTTTATCGCCGTGACCTCGACTTGAGTGCGTGCATCGATGTCTTTAACATTGGAAAAGAATTCAGAATCCCTCACAACTCCCGCTGGAGTGCAAATCAGTTTGTTCCTATCATCAAAACACCCCTCAATATAGTAGGGATATCCGCAACATGCTATGGATAGGTCCATATCTTTTTGTAGGATCGTAATATGTGCATCTGGATTGGTTCTTCTCGCCTTTGCAGCAGTCTTTGGTCCCGCGGCCGATCCACCAATTATAATGAGTCTGGTCCCATCCATAATCGTTCCTCCTATGCATTATGATCATTAAAGCCGATATGTCTTTATTTACTCTAAACAGTTGTGGAAGACCAAGCCCTATCAACCCTCCCAATTACGACATAGCATTGATGATCCCTTAGAAATCAAAGCTTCATTATATCTATAAAAACGTGCTTGGGACATTCTTCACCAACGTATGTGTCTTTCGATCTCTTCGTAACAGCGTGAAAAGGTTACCCTCCACCATACGAGAGCTTATTTCTGAATCCTTCATGTGATGGTCACTGACTGAAAGGATACCATTGTCCTTTAGCACACGATGGATTTCATGCAACACATCAATAGGACGGCTAAGATGATGAAAGATATCATAGAGCAGAACCACATCAATACTGTTATCCGGCAAACTCGTATCACACGCAGATAGAATTGTCTCAACATTTGTTAAGCTCTTACTTGAGGCAAGAGCTTTGACCTTACTGATAGCTAGTGGATGGATATCAAGAGCATAGACCTTCCCCGAATCTCCGACCGATCTCGAAACACCCGCAATATAGCTACCTGGCCAACATCCATAGTCGAGCACATGGAAACCAGTCTCTATCCCAACTTCCTCCAAGACCTTGATGCGTGGCGAGAATAGATCGCGAACCTTTAAAATCAGAGACATTATTCTATAGGATATGTCTGGCTGTGGTTTATCCATGAACGCCAACCTCTCACAGGAAACATACTCAGGTTCAATATAAAGGCTCACCAGACATTCCAGTATTATTCTCAGCTGATAAGAAGATAGTTGTAGCCAATGGTAACCATATACAACCCAACGATACACATAACTAACAATTGTATGCTCTTAGATTAACTACTAGGTAGGCACACCTCAATCTATGTCATTATCGCTAACACGAATCCTAATGCCCACATCCATGACCGTGACCATGATGTCCACACGCATCTGAGGGAGTCATTTCCACCAAATCATTACTTTTAAAGTGCTCCAGGTTTACCTTCACATTGCCTACACAAGATCGATAAACTCGGATACCCATTTCATTCAACCTATCTACGGCACGACCACCAATGCCGCCTACAATTACAGCATCGATAGATTGTCCTTCTAGTCCTCTTAAAGGATGACAAGCCCCATGGGAATGATGCTGATCCCTATTGTTGATGATTATGGTCTCACCGGTTTCCGTATCAACCATAACAAAAAGGGGTGCAGATCCAAAATGAGGATAGGGGAGACTATCAAGCCCACTATCTTGATCAGTTGGAACACATATTCTCATAACGATCACCTCCTACATCGTTTTTTACTAGCCGCTAGATTTCCACTTCCCTGTCACAAATCAAAATCAATCCCATTTTGATCCAGGCTACCACATTGTGGGCATCGACCCGAATGCACATCATCATTCTTCATCGCCCATTTATAACTACAGGTGTTACACCTAATCATGTCAACATCTTGTGTTGCATACTTACCACCCTCTATCTTAATAACCTTACCATTCACCAGGCAATCCGCTATCTTCTTGTGCGCAGAATTCAGTATGTTACCAAACGTTTGTCTGGATACTCCCATCATCTCAGCAGCTTGCTCCTGATATAGGTCCTCTAAATCAGCAAGCCTAACTGCTTCATATTCGTCTAATGTCACGTTTACCTCCTCTAAATCCACCATTGGTATTCCCACTGGCTTGAACCAGGCTCTACACGGTTGATGTTGTATTCGCCTACACTTGATGGGACGTGACACGTGACAACTCCAAGATTATTTTTGGCATATGCTAATAATAAATAATGAATATATCAGCGTCAAGTATATGGTAAGTATTTGTCCAATTCAGATACATTGTCAACACCGTTGCTCAAATATAAAAAGATGATTTCTCCCAGCAAAATCCGATGTCCGATGATTAGCACAACAAAATCTAATTACGAGCAGCACGCCACACTCAAGCACTACCAACCACCTTATTTGTACTCCCTAACAGAAACGTTTACAATAAGCCACTGTCATTATCAGATACAAGGCAGGAGTAATGGATTTTCTAGATCAATGGCTTTGGGTATTCTTCATCAGCGTAGGACTATTTCTAGTCCTGCTAGAGCTCCTCTTGGGTGTAGATACCGGACTTGACCTAGTTGCAGTGGGAACAGCACTCTTCATTGGAGGTATTAGCACCGCCTTCTTTGAATCCTGGATTGCGACAGCAGCGGTTACTAGTGGTATATGTTTGCTATATCTGACACTAGGAAGGCGATACATACACCAGAATCCTGAGGTTGGCGATGAATCAAAAACCAATGTAGATGCGATCATCGGAAGAGAGGGCATTGTCTTGATCACAATCGCAAGGGATACCCCGGGATTGGTTAAGGTTGGTAACGAGGATTGGCGAGCCTCTGCAAACGAGGAATGTACAGTCGGGGAACATATTATCGTGACAGGAGTGAGCGGTGTCACACTAAGTGTAACCAAAGCCAATGGAGGTGAATAATGGAAACATGGTTAGCAGCTGTCATAATTATAGTAGGAGCAATACTACTCATCGCTCTAGTTGCATTAAGCCGCTCTATCGTAATAGTACATCAGGGTGAAAAGGGGATTGTCGAGAGGCTCGGTAGGTATAAGGAGGTACTAGAACCAGGCCTTAAGTTTATAGTCCCATTTGTCGAGGCCGTGGTTGCTCGAGTGGATATGAGAGAACGGGTTATCGATGTACCACCCCAGTCAGTCATCACCAAAGACAATGTCGGAGTAATGGTCGATGCCGTTATCTATTATTACGTAGCGGATGCTAAAGCAGTCCGATATGAAGTAGCAAACTTCTGGGAGGCCATTTCCAAATTGGCACAGACAAATCTTAGGAATCTGGTCGGTGATCTATCATTGGACGAGACCCTCACGTCTAGAGAGAGGATTAACTCTGCATTGCGAATAGCACTAGACGAAGCTACCGACAGGTGGGGTGTTAAGGTCACTAGGGTGGAAGTCAAAGAAATTGAGCCCCCTAAAGACATCACCGATGCTATGAGCAAGCAAATGAAGGCGGAGAGAGAGAAGCGCGCCACAATCCTATCTGCAGAAGCATATCGAGATAAACAAATTCTGGAAGCACAGGGTGATAAGGACAATATGGTGCTACGTGCCGAAGGTGAAAAACAGAAGGCTATCTTGACTGCTGAAGGAGATAAACAGCAGGAGATATTGACAGCCGAGGCCGATAGAGAAGCAGCGATACTTAGAGCCGAGGGTGAAGCTCGCGCCATTGAACAGGTATCCAAGGCAGCAGACAAGTTCTTCGTAGGCAACGCCCAATTGCTCAAACAACTTGATGTTACTCAAGCATCGCTTGCGGATAATACCAAGATCGTAGTATCCGATCAGTCGAAGCTGATCAATGTACTCGGACTAGGAGAGAAGTCTACAACTGAATCCTAGGTTTGTACTCCAACAAACCACAGGCACGATTCCGCCTACTAGCAATTTGCATCTAGGGCTGCCTGTTCGTGGTAATAGGCAGCCCTAGCAGTTTACAACCGCAAAACTAGCTGCACTATTTAGCATCATCTCCACATGGCCTGATACTATCATATGCTGCCCAAATACCTTCCGATCAACAGATGCCCTAATATAACCGGTAATGGCAGCTATTAAGTAGAGGAAACACCCTTATTCTGGTGGACACGAATATAGGTACTGAATCCGAAGTGGATAATAGCAGTTTGTGATATGTCACCAGCTTTCAATCGATTTGACAAGATCAACCCGTTATAGGAACAACCCTCATAGATTCATCCAATTCAACCGTTGCATTACAATAGAAAACCACATCCTTTCAAATGATTGTCCAATCGTGAACACATGAAGACTTGTTTTCACGCTGTCTGATACCTACGTAACCAAGGCCACAGATACTATCCACTGGAATAAGCGAATCCAACACCAACGGTTCCAGTTCTAGCACCTATATTACAAATATAAAATGTCACGGTAATGAATGATTATTGCGGAAAATTTATGATTCTTACACGAAACCGTTAACACTCTATACCAGATTCTTTACCTTTCCGCTATAAGCTTGAGTAAAATACACAATACGGAGGGTAAGAGTTTATGGCAGAAAAACAGAACAGATCACTAGTGATCGCAATATCACCCAGCACCCTATTTAACCTCACAGAGGAAAATCGCATCCTCCAGGAGGAAGGTCAAGCCGGATATTATGAATATCTTAGGGATAACGAAGACGAGGTTCTTCAACCTAGAACTGGTTTACACCTCATCAAGTCAATACTTGGGCTAAATCCAATCGTACCCGGCGAAGTAGAGGCAGAGGTTATCGTTATATCACGCGATAGCACAGATGCAAGTCTGAGAATATTCAATTCCGCTCGGCACCACGAGCTTGGTATTTCGAGAGGTGCCTTCACATCTGGAGACTCAACTGCAAAATACCTTGCAGCATTCAAAGTCGATTTGTTTCTGGCTACCTCAGAAGCTGATATGCAGGATGCGTTAGAAGCACACATCCCGGCCGGATTGATCCGCAACATATCGTTCGATGCCAACACACCACTGAAACAAATACGTATCGCACTTGATGGAGACTCTCTATTGCTCTCCGAAGAAGCTGGGGGATTATATAGAACCCACGGCGCGGGGCTAAGCCAACTGCAAGAGTTACCACAAGGGAGATTTACCAGACTCCTAAAGACACTATCACTTCTTCAGAATAGGTCACATGAAGGTGACGCACTGATTCACACAGCCCTGATCGCTTCTGAGAACACCCCTGCGATGGAACAGGCTATAAAGACGCTACGCCGTTGGTCTATACGTTTTGATGCGGCATTCTTCTCAGGCAGTACCCCAAAGGAACAGATCCTAGATGCCTTTGAGCCAGTCATATTCTTTGATGAGATCTTGCATGCTCCTCATCATGAAGCAGAAGATGCCATCAAAGCCGCTGAGGAGATAACCCATGAAGCTGAAAGTCATATCCATCACGAGCTAAGTGGCAATCTCAATACCGAGGAAGCAGATCATACTGAAGAACCGATCAACTTATCCCAAGAAGAATATGGAGATACTCAAGATTTAACTGAGGATGCTACTCATGCACTCGAAGAGCAATTACACGACGAGGAAGTTGATTATACCAGTGATGAAGAGGAGCCAGAGGAAGAGCTGGTCAACTTGTCTGAAGAAGATGGGTATGATGACACTTTCGATTTGACAGAAGAGTCTACAGATGCGGAGGAAGCCATTAGGGAAGCAGAGGAGATTACCCAAGGAGTAGAAGACCATGTTGATTACCAGATAGGAGGCCCCTTCAATATGGATGACATGTCTTCTGAGGATGAGCTAACTAACTCTCCAGACGAAGGGGAACAGAGCAATATACTCCCAACGTCTGACGAAATCTCACCAGAAGAAATTGGATTGGTTGGATGGGCCAAAGAGTGGGCTGTCCATTAAATCTTCAGCCACTGTATTAGTAGGCGCTAGAATAAAACAGCGAAGGTCGATCAAATAAATAAGTATCCCCCCACCACACGGCCTAGTGAATAGTTGCCTAGAGCAAATCACTAGGCTGTGTTCTTTTATTCAAAGGCCCTGACTTGGGATAATCGTCTTGACAGCTATAACACATCGTCATAAACTTATTTTTTCATGTTACTTCATACATTATATGTGAATAAGCCCCTGGATATTCCACTGATGACAAGATTAGCTAACCAGGACTATATCCACACCCCATATCGACTGAGTCTGATCCTATTCTACTAGTGGACACAACAAGGGAAACAGCCACTTGCATCATTTCTCTCAAGGATTAGAAAGGACGTGATTCAACATGCAACACCTAAACAGACGAACTCATATGATTCTCACATTACTCAGAATGTCATTGCGTATTATCTTAGCTGCATCACTAGTTCTTCTAGGTGGTTCTTGCCTTGGATCAGAAGCGCCAACTAGTCTGTGGGAGGTAAAATCCGAACACACCACAATTCACCTATTGGGTTCCATCCACGTCCTGTCAGAAGAGGACCATCCATTACCCGAATCAATGGAGAACGCATTCAATGACGCCGAGTCTGTCGTATTTGAGCTAGATTTCGATAAGATGGAATCCGATGCAACTCAAAACATCATTATGTCCAAGGCTCTGTGTACCCAGGGAGACACCTTTCAGTCCATGTTGAGCGAAGATACATATGATTTCGTCAAGACAGAGCTTAATGAGCTTGCACCTGGTATGATTTCCCAGCTCAACTTTTTTGAGCCATGGTTTGTTGCACTTTACATTAGCGAGATCAAGAGGGAAAAACTAGGTTTCAAATCGGAATATGGCGTCGATAATCATTTCTTCGAAAAGGCAAAGGACTCAGGGAAAGAGACAATCGCATTTGAAACTGTAGAATTCCAAATCGACCTTTATGATCAGCTCAGTGGAGCACATCAGGAAGAGCTAATACTTAATACAATGAGGGAACTGGACTTAATCGAGGATGACCTGGAAACCATGATAGAAGCGTGGAGGGATGGTGATACCAGTACTCTAGAAGATGTAGTCACAGAAGGCAGTGAGGACTATCCAAATGTACATGCCAAATTCGTCACCGATCGTAACTTTATGTGGTTGTCCCAAATTGAAGAGTTCCTTGAGGATGAGAAACAATACCTTGTTGTCGTCGGAGCTGGTCACATGGTTGGGCCAGACGGTTTAGTAGCCCTTCTACAGGATAAGGGTTACTCTGTTGAACAACTGTGACAAATTAGACTAACTCAGATCATGTTATTATGATACCAACATAAGAAGCGGAGGATTAGTGGATTGACCTCTCTAAGCAACATAAAATCCAGATGTAATCTCTAGTACAGGCAATCTGTACAATAATGGATTAGAGGTTTTAATTCCCACCTCACTAGTGAAGTGGTCGTACATCCACTATCCAGTATCCCCTAAGAACAAATGAACATGAGTATGAACAACACAAACCAGGACTTACTTAGAGAGCAATACGTATCTCGAGTAAATCGTGTAGTTGACTACATAGAAGCCAACCTTGATGCAAACCTCTCATTACGAACGGTTGCAGAAGTGGCCGACTTCTCACCTTATTACTTTCATCGTATATTCCATGCTATGGTGGGTGAGACCCTAAACCATTTTATTCAGAGGCTCCGTATTGAAAAGGCCGCAACACAGCTCATTGCTAATCCCAAGACATCCATCACTGAGATTGCTCTTGGATGTGGATTCTCAGGATCAGCCGCATTTGCCAGGGCATTCAAGATGACCTTTGGTATGAGTGCCAGCGAGTGGCGCTGTGGTGGATACCAGCAACATCGCAATATATGCAAAGCCAATAGCAATAATAACCACATCTATGGCAACATCGAGCAAGCTCACCAATCGTTCCTCCTATATACTGACACATCAACAAGAAATCTAGTATGGAGGACAAAGGTGGAGGATACCAATCTTATTCATGTTGAAGTTAAGGATATGCCAGCAATACACGTCGCATACGTCCGGCACACTGGCCCTTACCAGGGAGACACAGGACTATTTCAAAGGCTTTTCGAACAGCTTATGACGTGGGCAGGACCAAGGGATCTCCTACGATCCGAAACACAGATGTTATGTGCCTATCACGATGATCCAGACATCACAAATGCAGATAGGCTCAGGACAAGCGTTTGTATCACCGTGCCTGAGGGCACCCCTACAGACGGAGAGATTGGAGAGATGACCATACCTGGTGGTAGATTTGCGATAGCAAGGTTTGAGCTACTGCCTCACGAATACCAACAGGCATGGGATACCCTTTTCGGCGGATGGCTTCCCCAAAGCGGCTACCAGCCGGATGATGGTCTTTGCTACGAGCTTTACCAGGGCTCCCCTGAGCAACATCCCGAGGGAAAACATATCGTAGACATCTGCATACCCGTCAAGCCGCTGTAAGACGGCTCTCACGTTGGCAGAGGCTCACTTCTATCCTTCAGGTAGATGATACAACAACACCTATACATAGGGCCTCATATAGCATAAATACAAGTTAGCATAATCAGAACATGTGTACTATTTACCTTAATGCGTTATGTGTAGACGACTACTGTCCTGATATCTTGTACAACTCCGTTATGACTACAGTCAGCCAATCCAAGCTATGATTGTTTGTCTGGGAGCAAGAAGGGATCACTGGGTGATATTTCTATGGATAAGCATGGGTGGCATTAATCCATATTATTCTGTACAGTATATCTGAACATATCTGGTGCTAAGAGCAGCAGTTTGATTAAACCATGATAAAGTATGCTACAAACTCTAAGCATTGATACTGTGTCATAATATCCTCGCGAGAACGGGACCCGTGGGGTACACGGGTTATTAGGAAAAGAACCCTCCAGTTTCTTAGGAGGAGTCCTTCCGGTATCAGAAAGAGGACGTGCCGATCCCTTCTTTACGAGGAGATTACTTCGCCTTAGGTTCGTAATGACATGGTACATCTGGTTGGTAATTTATAATTGTAATATGGTCTTACTGTCGTCATTCCACAGGTGACAATGCATACATATAACTGTACTAGCATCAGGTGGCAAGTGCATATGTTGGCAACTATGAGGATAATCAATGATCTTTGAATACGATATCGTAGTTGTAGGCTCGGGGTTGGCCGGACTTAGGGCCACCTTGGAATTGGGAGAAGAAACCAGCGTGGCAGTCATCAGCAAGGTCTATCCTACACGTGCCCATTCTGGCGCTGCCCAGGGGGGTATTGGAGCCGCATTGGGAAACGAGGAACCCGATTCC
>JAXHVC010000229.1:0-8892 GCA_034189315.1 Chloroflexota bacterium
CATCAGATTTCTCAACAACAGGTGGGTCTTTTGGGTTGTACCTGAAGAACAAAACATGATTGTGGCTTGCATTTTCGTAGTAATCCTCGTGTCCCCGCCCGTAGGTTCGTATATCGCGATAGAAATCAAAAATGTTGGCATCTGGCAGTATTTCACGTATCTCGTTGGCTGCCTGAAGCGTTGCTGTACAGCAAACCCTAGAACAATATTCGTTGATTTTTCCGTCATCATCTGGATTGTGTATGCCCTCAATTTGTCGACTTCCCACGCAGTGGATCATTGCGATATTTTTAGGTTTTTGCCCATTCCATTCCAGACGACCTCCCGTAGGTCCGTTTGGTGATAACAATCTTGTAAGTTGTGGCAATGTTATTACTTCAGGATACTTTCCATAGCCAAATTCTCCGTGATGTGGTTCGTAATGATCGAATCCTGCGGCCACTATGATTGCTCCGGCTTGCAGTTCGAATTCGTGTGGTTCTTCATCTAATTCGATTCCTACGCCACCCACTGCATTGGCGCATTTGCCGCAACGATTACAGCATTGCCAGTCAATGGCTGGTAGAGATGGTCGGCTATTCTCATAGGGCCGGTAAATGGCTTTGCGTCTACTTAATCCATAATCAAAGTTGCTTTCAATCTCAATGGGACATGAGGTTATGGCTGCCTCTACAGATGCTAGCTCTTTTGAGGTGCCTCGTGGTTGCTGCTTTATTGTAACTTTAAAATTGCCTATATATCCTTCAATACAAGATATCTGAGCATAGGTATAGACTTGGATAAGTGGCTCATTAATGACTTGGTTCACCAACTCATCAACTATGTCCAGGGCTTTGTCTTCTGTGGGGTAGACTCTGTCTAGTTGTGCGGTGTGGCCACCAAGGAAAGGTGTTTTCTCAAGCAATGTAACCCCAATTCCATGCTTGGATATGTCCAAACTGGCTTTTAGTCCGCTGATCCCTCCACCGACTACGATAACATGAGGATAAGCATCCATACGAATGGGCCTTAATGGTTCAAGTCTGATAGCTTTAGCCACTGCGGCTGCTACTAACCTCGTTGCTTTATAGGTGGCTCCTTGTGGATCATCATGGGTACACCAGCTAACTTGTTCCCGTATGTTCATGTGTTGGTACAGATATGGATTAAGGCCAGCGCGCTCTACAGCATGTCGGAAGGTCAACTCATGCAGTTTGGGGGAGCAGGAGGCCACTACAATCCGGTTCAAGCCCATTTCTTGGATATCTTTGACTATTGTTTCCTGACCCGAGTCTGAACACATAAACTGGATATGTCTGGATACAATGACTTTAGGTAGCTTGGCGATATCGCCTGCAGTTTGTTCCATGTCGACTATATCAGAGATATTGCCTCCGCAATGGCAGATATATACTCCTACACGCGGTTCTTGCAACTTTCTATAATTTATGTCACCTTTTAGTTTAAGCATTTATGGTCCTCTTATTACCAGAATGTATATATCTGCTCTCATTGCTAATTATGAACTATACGGTTATCAGCTCCTCTGATTCGGGATGCGCTTTGTATAGCTTCTTAAGATAGGTTGACACTTCCATTGCAGCAGAACCTGCTTCGACTATTGAGTCAACTATGTCTTTGGGACCAGCACTAGTCCCAGCGACGAAAATGCCCTCTCTGCTCGTGACTGTAGGGGCGATTTTGGGGTGGGGGGTGTATATGAATCCGTCGGTATTTTCCTTCAATACTCCTGTCCCATTTGGGTGCCATCCTGGTAGCATGCCGAGGGATAGGACTACAAGATCGTGCTGTCGTTCAACAACAGTGCTATTTTCTTCGATGAGTTCTACTCGCACGATAGGGCTTTGATCTTCCCCTTCCAGTATTCTGGCAACCTTTCCTTTAACAAACTCGATGCCCATTGCCTTGGAGTTCTGATAAAATTCCTCATATCCCTTACCAAAGGCACGGATATCCATAAAGTATATGGTGATATCAGCTAGCGGAAGTGCACCGGATAGTAACATTGTTTGTTTGATGGCATACATGCAACAGACGCGTGAGCAGTATGGTACACCGATACTCTTGTCGCGCGAGCCGGCGCATTGCACATAAGCTATCGATTCAGGTATCTTGCCATCGGATGGACGCAGTACCCTACCATATGGTCCATTTGGAGCAAGCAATCGCTCCATTTGCAGGGATGAGATGACGTTGGGTACTGTTTCAGCATTGTATTCATGTTTAGCGTTCATAGGGGTTTGTTCAAATCCGGTGGCAACAACTACGGAGTTTGTCTTGATGATTAACTCCTTTGGTTCTTGTGAGAACTGTATGGCGTTTGTAGGGCATACTCGTTCGCAGTTGCCGCACAGGCAGCTTAGACAGCGATCTGCTTCCTTCCGGGCTGCTTGTTCATCAAAACCAATCTCTACCTCGCTGAATGACTGTGATCTTTCCTCCGCATTAAGCATTGGCATAGCGATTCTTGCTTTGCTTTCGGACTCGACTTTAGGTAAATCGGTTAGCTGCTCGGTTTCAGTTGACCTGCCTTCCTGTAAGTCCATACCTCTAAGGTAGCGATTGATAGAGATCGCTGCATCTCTACCTGCTTTGATGGCTGAAATGACAGTTGCGGGACCAGTGGCCACATCACCACCTGCAAATACACCTTGGATGTTTGTCTGTTGCGTTATGGGATCGACTGATAGTGTGCCTTTTTGAGTGGCTTTGATAACAGATGTAATCCCTGACTTCTCAACGTTTTGACCAATGGCAAGGATTATATTATCTGCAGCTATGTTGAATTCTGAGCCTTCTACAGGTATTGGTATGCGACGTCCGCTTTCGTCTGGCTCCCCAAGTTCCATTTCGATGAACCTCATACCGTTGAGAGTGCCATTGTTTGTTAGGACATTGATAGGGGCTGCTAGGTGTCTGATGCCTATTCTCTCTTGCTCGGCTTGTTCGATCTCTTCTTCCATTGCAGGCATCTCTTGTCTCGAACGGCGATAAACGATGGAGACATCTTCTGCACCTAAACGCTTTGCGACCCTAGCTGCATCTATGGCAGCGTTGCCACCACCGATAACCAATACTCGTTTTCCAAGAGTCACCTTGTCACCAGAATTGACTTTACTCAGAAAGCCTAGAGCATCGGTTATGCCAGTAGTATTCTCGTTGGGTATACCTAGCCTTTGGCTGACACCGGCACCAGAGGCAATAAACATAGCCTCGTATCCTTGATTAAATAACTCTTCTATACTTTCGATGCGGGTATTTCTCTTTATATCTACACCAAGTTCTTCGATGTAGGATATTTCGTTGTCCAGAATGTTCTTAGGCAGGCGATATTCTGGGATTCCGTAACGAAGTAATCCTCCTGCTTCTGATAGTGCTTCGAATACGGTGATGGGGTATCCCATCTTTGCAAGGTCATAGGCGCATGCCAAGCCAGCTGGCCCTGAACCAATTATGGCTACCTTGCTCTCTTTTGTTATATTGATGGGAATAGCCTTTTCTCTACCTTCCTTGATCTCGTAGTCTGCCACGAATCGTTTTAGAGAACGGATTGCAATAGGTTCGTCCACCGTTCCCCTGTGACAACTTGTCTCGCATGGATGTGTACAAACTCGACCACAAACACCTGCAAACGGGATAGCCTTTCGTATTAATTCGAGCGCACCTTTGTTATCACCAGAGGCTATCAGTGCTGTAAATCCTTTTGCATCTACTCCAGCAGGGCATGCTAGTTGGCAAGGGGCACTTCCAAGGCAATTATCTTTGTCCCTTACGGCTATTTGTGGAATGGCTGTCGCAAAGGGCATGTAAATGGCTCTTCGTACACCTAGGTTGCCCTCAAATTCATGGGGTAAATCCACTGGACAGACATATTCGCACTGACGACATCCTGTACATATATCCTGATCAACATAACGCGGCTTCCGACTTATCTTTGCAGCAAATCCTTTATCATTTTGTTCTAACGCCTCGAGTTCACTGTATGTCAGAGTTATGATGTTTGGGTGATGGGCACATGCTGCCATTTTGGGGGTGGTGATACAACTAGCGCAATCTAGTGTAGGGAAGACCTTGCTTAGGCCGATCATTTTGCCCCCTATGCTTGGCTGCTTTTCCACAATTGCTACTCTGAATCCCATTTCTGCGAGATCTAGTGCAGTTTGCAGGCCAGCAATTCCAGCGCCGATAATAAGGGCATCGACGTTTAATGGTTCCGTTTTCATTTCAATTAGCCTCCGGGGGTGTGCAAAGCTCTCTAATGCTAAGTATCTACAGGATGATCGGGTATGCCTAAGCTCATAAGCAGGTCATTCATTCCATTGACCTCTCTTAAAAAGGCATTAGTACAGACGCTGCAAATTGCTGTCAATTTGAGCCTGCGAATGTCGATACCTTCCTCTTTCATTTTTACGTAGGTGCTATCGATTCTCCTTGCAAGATTCTCATAAGCCCCCTCATATGGGCAGTCGGTGCCGCAGGACATAACGATGATGCCACCAATACCTTTTCGAAAACAACGCAGATAGAAATCCTCTGGGAATAGGGAAGGTGAAGGGACTGGTAGGACATAAATGTTCGATGGGTAGTCAATATGGGATTGTCCCACAGCATCTGCACCTGGATAGCTGCACATTGTGGTTGCGAGCACTAGTACTTTAGGGGCTTGGGATTTCATTTCCTGCTCCTTAAATGCATGTTGCACCTACTTCTTACGTAGTACAAATAGCCTGTCATATCCATCCGACTCGACTGTGCCTAGATGTTCATGGCCGACCTTTTTAGCCCAAACCGGAATGTCTTTCCTCGTACCAATATCGCTTGAGCGTACTTCCAGAATTGCGCCCACCGGTACTGATCCTATTGCCTTCTTTGCTTCAAGCAATGGGCCGGGACATGCGCTCCCGCGTGCGTCTATGACCCTTGATGGTGCTAATGCATTGAGATCAATATCAGCCATTTTTAACCTCCTGGATTATATTATGTAATATCGGATTATTTCGTGACATCAAACAAGCTTTCCCTCTTGTTTAACTCCTCTACCATGGCCCTTCTAACTAGTTGACAACAATCATGAAATATTGGATTAGTTAGCTTGTAGTACACAGTTTGGCCTTCTTTGCGAGAAACAACTATCCCGCGGTCCTTCATCGATCTAAGGTGTTGTGATGTGTTTTGTATTGATATTTCTAATTCGGAAGCAATCTCCCCAACGGTTTTCTCCTGGTCATTCAACAAATTCAATATCATCAGTCGCTTGGGATTGGCCAGCACACTCAACATTTCAGCCTGCAATTCAAGAATCCTTTGGTTTTCTTCGTCCATAGTTATTCCTTCCTGTAGAAAATATGCGCAAAAGATACTACATAGCGATATAGTGCGCACTACTTGAGATGCTGATCAGTCTTCCCAGCTATGCTTTGAGCCCTACACAAACAGGGTGATGCTGCTACTATCTGCGCGATCTATGTATGTTGCAACCCCGCCAAAGTCGACCCCGGATAGTAGCTCCTCTTTCCTAATACCCATTACGTCCATTGACATTGTGCATACAATCATATTCACACCCCCGTCTTGTGCCTCGTGGATTAATTTTGGAAGGTCAAATACGTTTTTCTTTGCCATCTCCTTTTTCATTAGAGTGGTACCCAGGCCACCCATGTTCATCTTAGATAGCTTCAGTTTCTGAGGCCCCTTGGGCATCATCCAACCAAACATCTTTTCCATAAAACTCTTCTTTTCTTTGATCTCTACCGGACCTTCACGTCTGAGGACGTTAATACCCCAGAAAGTAAAGAACATTGTCACTGGTAGATCCATAGCGGCAGCACCATTGGCAATTATGAATGCTGCAAGGATCTTGTCCAAGTCTCCGGAGAACACAATCATTGACAGTCCTTCCACATTTGACTCTTCGTTTAATATAGCTGTTAATTCATTGTCTTTATCACTATTTGTGTCTACCATCTTTCCCCCTAAGTTATCCTGTTTTATCTTAATGGGCACATCGAGTGCTTCATTTACAGTACAAGATCCTAAAGGTGGTCGTATTTCACCATCTCGTATGGGTGCAGTTCTAAATATTATCAAAGTTGCGAAATAAATTACTTGCGAAACTATGCAATTATATAACGATAACTCAATAGTGTCAAGTTGCCTGATCTGGTGCTCTAAAAAGACTTTGCTTAAAACGTATTACGAAAACCTTATATTGTTAAGAAGGACTACCCAAGACTATTGGATGCATAGATAATGGTTAGGAAATAGTATTAAGCTTTATAGTTTGCTTGAAACTGAGTCTAGGACATTTACCTTGGCGTTATCTTAGCAAAACCTACTTATTCTTGAACATCTGTTTTTGTTTACCAGCCACCACCAATCATTTGCCTTTTTTCACACACAGTTCATTAAAGTACATGTGCTTATGCCTTTTCTTTACCGCCAAGTCCATCTTAGGTATGTACTATTTACTTGATGTCTGATGGCGTCCTGATTATGTCATTTAGCACGTTTCTATAAAGGTTGACGCCGGGAGTTGAATATTGTTCTTGCCTGCACATATGGCCGTTGGTGCCGTCATTGATAAGTCTAGCCGAAGATGGTGGCTGACCATTCCCTTAGCTTTCCTATCTCATCCACTGCTTGATTATTTCAACTGGGGGGGGGATAATCCCCTGTTCCATGGCCCAATGAATCCACAGCTCAATGGAGTGGTGATAGCTGTATCATTGATACTGGCGATAATATTACTAGTTAAGGCTCGGCGCTATTGGCTAGGAATGATGTTTGCCGATATTGCTGATTTTGAGTGGGCGTTCTTTGCTGTGACCGGTTGGGATCCCTATTCAGGCCTGCATTATAAGTATTTCTATCCACATTTTTTAAGTACTGAATGGGGTTTGTTGGTACAGCTGCTTCTTGTTGTACTATTGGTTGCTGTAGTTATTGTCCCGTTGAGAAAGTCTGAACCAGTTGTTGACAAGTCTGTGGCTGATCAAAAAGGTACGGTTGCTGGCATTCGGGTTCTTCGTGATTGGGCTAAACAACCATTGACACTGATAAGGCGGATTCGTTTCTTTGGGGGTGAGAGGACGTATCCTCACGATAAAGAGGTTATATCTCAAGTAAGCTAGTTTTTTAAAGCTAGTACGATTGTTCCTTTGATCTTCACCTTATTATTGAACTTATTTACTAAGTAATTCGATTTCGTATTTGGGCTCTGGTCCTATAAGACAGATATTTACAACGACTTCGTCTCCTCGAAGAAGAAATCGCTCGGTTTCCTTCCGCAACTCTCGAAAATCTGTTGTTTCCAGGAACATTCGCAGTAATTCAATCTGATATTCAAGTTCCCGATTATCCATCTCTGTCTTTATGTACTCTTCGGTAATGCGTTTGTATTCTGACTTTGCCGTAGTTTCAATACAGTGATCTAGAGTAGGATTGAGTCGTATTACCTTTGTATTTTCTCGAGACATGGCTCTATTCCTCGGTAGTACAACGCTGGGATGCTGATTGACTTAGGAAATGGGGATAAGTTGATTGGCTTATCACTCGTCCTGGTCTGAAGAAGGCGTGTCCTTCGCTAGAAGTCTGCTATAATATGAACCGGCTGTATATAAAGGAGCTAGTGGATTATGTCCTGTTACTCGATCCTTGACTGCAAGGACGGTCAAAGGCACTTTACAGTGCTTGATGAGAAGTGTGTCGTGTCCGATGCAAAGACCAAGCATCACAGCGAGATCGACGTTCTGCGAGTGCATAATCTCTGCTTGGGTAATTGGATTGCACATACATTCTCTGCTATCAGCGCCCCCGATCTTCTGTGCCTGTGTAATTCCAATCGATTCTTTGGGTAGGCTTCCTACTTTGCAGCATACAGATATTATGTCAAACCCTTTGCTTTCGAGGATATCTGTTAGGACACTGGCTTCATTGGCGAGTCCGATGCAAAACACTAGCCCCAACCTCTTATAGTTACATTTGCGAGAAAATCCTATGAGTTCTTCTATTCGGGTATTATTAGCTTTTCTTCCTTCAGGTGTCCATTCATAACACTCACCCTCTTGGATGGATGATAACCTTGCCAATTCCCTTGTATCGGGCTTGTCATATTCCCTTGTAGTCCTGATAATAGCATCAGATTCTATTTTCATAGGACAAAATGGTGGAGAGTTATCAGGCGCATCAATGTGATTATCAGTATTGTAGTAACAAGCTTTGGTAGCACATCGAGAGCACATTGGATGCATTTGCTCTGTCATTTCGGTTGTGCTGCCTTTCTCTCTGAATAGTGATAGGAGCATGGGGGGTGAAGAGAGCCTGGCGTCTTTCTATCCGCGATGACAAGTACCTGTCATCTGGCACTGAGGTGTTTCGCAGGTCTCTGCTCTTTCACAGCACGAAATACATTCATTCTCGTTGGCCTTCTTAACCACGTATGAGGCTGAAAATAGCTTTTCTAGATTAACACTACTACAGTTTGGACAATGAGAGGGTATGCTATTGGGTACTCGCACCAGGATTTCAACTGTATGGCCGCAATCGATGCAATGGTAATCGTAGATTGGCATTACGTCTCCTTATATTCTTATTCAGAGGTGCCCTATTATCCAGTATGGGTTATTGGTTAGGGAACTCGTTAGATCTTCATGATTATTTGATATGAAGAAGAGAATACCCGATCTACATTTGGACTATCACACTTGGGACATTTTATTGAAGCTCCGTCGGTACTTCTTATCAGCACCTCTACTGTATTACCACACTGTTTACATCTATAGTCGTAGATTGGCATACGAACCTCCTTCAGGATAATTGTTTGTGAAGCAACCTGCCTCACTATGTAACGCTTCAGCCAGATCCTGAAGGTATGGTGCTATTACTAGATGAACA
>JAXHVC010000023.1:0-5605 GCA_034189315.1 Chloroflexota bacterium
ATTCCACTTCCCCTAATATGCGTACTATCTGTGTTTCCGAATATCTCTTGGTTCTCAAGATCATCCTCCTGTAGCCATATTCTACAGGATTCACTCACTCATTATGGCCCTGATATCGGGGAGCATGCCACCTCTTCATCTATTCCACCAGTGAATACATAATATCCCCTTACCTAATAACGTTGACCGGTGAAATTCTTTAGGCGTCCTCTATCTATCATCGCCATGCATATCGTACTCTTACCCTTCATATACTCCACTGTGATACTGAATTATTCTGGTGGTACGGATATCAACATATGCATATGGTCGGACATCAGCTGTCCCTCTAGAACCCTACTCTCCTTCTGCAACGCCAATTCTCTCAGCACTTCCCCAACTTGTTTGCGTAACTCTCGATACAATACCTTTTTCCTATACTTCGGTATCCATACAATATGATAATTGCAATCCCATACTGCGTGACCTAGAATCTGTATATCCTCCATTGGCATCCTCTAACGCTAACTTTGAGCGGTTCGCAGTTAGGAGGCTCTTTCACATTTAAGGATCTGTCAAACTATGTGAGCCCCCTGGTATAGCCAGGAGTTTGCCTTAAAGAACTAAATATTCAATGAGTCTTACTAATTAAATATTAGCCTACGATAAGATATTATTAGTTTCATACAGATACCACCAACGTTCTGCTGTTATTCTTGGTTATCTGTTCCTGACAAAGTTAAATCTTTGTCGACAGATTGAAATCAAACCCTAATACAACCATTTACCCATTGAGTTGCGAGATTATGATAGACTTGGATATAATGTTTTTAATGCATTCATTAAGATATTGTAGAATTATTAGAGGATACTGAACATTGGTGGCAATAGAAGTATAGTTATAATAGATTAATTACCATGAACTGGAGGAAATCCCATTGGAAACAATGGATAATAGGCTGCAAGTTAGCATAGGCATTTGCGCCTATAATGAAGAATTGAATATAGGCACCCTACTTGAGGCTCTTCTTGTTCAACAAACGCAATGCGTGAACATAACTCAGATCATCGTAGTGTCTTCAGCTTGTGATGACACCACTGATCAGATTGTTCAGTCATTTCAAGATATCAAGGATAGTCGTGTCCAATTGATTAAACAGTCAGAACGTAGAGGCAAAGCTTCTGCAATAAACCTGTTCTTGAAGAAGGCTATAGGAGACATATGTGTCCTGGAGAGCGCCGATACATTACCAGAAAAAGACACTATTGAGATGTTATGCAGTCCCTTCCTTGATCAACGAGTTGGTATGACAGGTGGCCATCCTGTTCCGGTTGATGACACATCTCATTTCCTTGGATTTGTAACTCATTTTGTTTGGTCTCTGCATCACAAGATCGCCAGTATCGAACCCAAGCTTGGAGAACTTATAGCATTCAGAAACATCATCAGAGAACTCCCAGAGAACACAGCTGTTGATGAAGCCTGTATTGAACAAATAATCAGGCAAGCTGCGTATGACATCAGGTATACACCTTTGGCACTTGTTCATAATAAAGGACCCGAAACCTTGCATGATTTTCTTTGTCAAAGGAGACGTATTTTCAACGGGCATTTGCAGTTGCAGAGCCAGACTGACTACCAGGTTTCAACAATGAACCAATCAAGAATACTTAAACTAGCCATACAGGACATACAACGCACACCAAAAGGGGTCCTTTGGACAGCCGGTGCCATGGTATTGGAAGCCTATGCTAGATTGTTGGGAGCCTATGACTTTCATATCAAGAAGAGGAACCCCTATGTCTGGGATATTGCATCATCGACCAAGAACCTAAAAATAGACAATGATAGGGATACTGCCGCAGATTCCCCAATATAGATTGTTTAGGGCAACAAGCTACCCAATCAAACTACCTATAAACCTCACCGTCAGTGTGACATACAAATGCAACTCTCGGTGTAGAACATGCAATGTATGGAAAAAGCACGCCGATAATCTTTCAACAGAGGAGTATGAGTCTATATTTAAAACATTCGGCAAGACTCCTTTTTGGGTCACTCTCAGCGGAGGTGAACCTTTCCTCAGAAAAGACTTGGTTGAAATCTGTCGTAGCTTGTACCACAATTGCAGTCCCAATATAATCAACATTCCAACTAACGGATTACTGTGTGATACTATCCCGGATATGGTCAAGGACATTGTCGAATTGTGTCCAAAATCAACCATAGTACTCAACCTATCCCTAGATGGAATTGGAACCAAACACGACGAAATACGAAATGTTCCCGGTAACTGGGATAGGGCAATGAGAACCTATCAATCCTTGCGAGATATGAAATACACAAATCTTGAGTTGGGCATCCACTCCGTTATATCAAAATACAATGTCGAAGATATCCCAAATGTATGTGACTATATGATGCACGAACTTGAACCAGATTCCTACATCACGGAGATCGCAGAGGAAAGAGTTGAATTAGACACAATAGAATCAGGCATCACGCCACCTTTTGATGAGTATTGCAAAACTATAGATTACCTATCATCCATAATCAAGAAGCAGCGATTTAGTGGACTATCAAAGATAACACAATCATTCAGATTACAATACTATAGTCTAGTCAAACAAACGTTACTCAAGAAGCAACAGATCATTCCTTGTTATGCAGGTTTCGCTTCAGCTCAAATAGCTCCTAATGGGGATGTGTGGCCTTGCTGTGTGAGAGCAGAATCTATGGGTAACTTACGAGATTATGACTACAACTTCCATAAGATTTGGACTAGTTCAGAATCCAGGTTGATCAGAAAGAGTATTAAAGCGGGTAAATGCCACTGCCCGCTTGCCAACGCCTCATATACTAATATGTTGTGCAGCCCACTTACATTAACAAAGGTTGTCAAACAAGTCATTGTAGGTTAGTATTCACCTCATCCTAGTTATTAGTATTAGAACTTGTTGGAGGTCAAACTAATGAAGGCTCTTACAGGCATGGCAGCACTCGTGCTATGGCTATGTATATATACAGCTAGTACAGTATTTGTATCGGCAATCCTCCTGAAAAGCGTCATCCTCAGGGACTAGATAGGAGTACAACAAATTAACATGATACCACTTCATGAGAAAGAGACCTTTCTTAATTTCATAGAGAGAAATGTCGCTAAAGCCCCTATGGACCTAGATGAAGGGATAGGGACTGTTTATGAGCGGGGAGTGATTGACGATTATTTCCAAGAGATTCATGATAGATATGGTATCCAGACAGTATTGGAAACCCCTGCAGACGGAGTCACGGGAATGCCCGGGGTGAATAGCATATTCTTCGCATACAAGGGATTTGAAGTATGCCTAACCAATCCATCACAGACAATGCTCGACAAGGCTAGAGAAGTCTGGGAACAAAAGGGTATTATAGACTTGGGTAGATTCGTGAAATGCGAAGTGGATGAATTGCCTTTTGAGGATAATCAGTTTGATATGGTATGGAACTACTGTATTTTCGAGAGATTCCGTAATCCAGATCCACTAATTTCTGAAATGAAAAGGGTGTCACGGAAATATGTAATGATAATGACGCAGAACTGTTTCAATTTTGGCACCCCATTTCATATTGCCTATCATAGACTTAGGAGAAGCGAGTTCGATCACGGTTACCTGAATCTTATGAGAATGAAGAACATCCGCACTGTACTGACACGGAATGGATTGAAGGAGATCGAAAGAGGAGCTCTCGATATTCCACCTTGGATGGATACTTGGGACATGCCTATCCGCGGTGACTTAAAGAGGATTCTATCCATGGTAGGAAAGAACTGGGAATGGAAACAACAAGACTCAAGTGAAACTCAATGCAACGAGAATAACGATCAGCCTAAGATACTCCCTTTTCTTACGCGCATTGAAGGAACTCTTCCTGTCTGGTTCAAGATATTTCAAGCACATCATCTATATATACTCGCAGAAACCTAGTACAGAATAAGATTCAGCATGAGTGTTGTTCACTTACATAAAGCTACTCACACAAAAGACATCAGACAAGTATTAGAGAAGGTAGACCTACAGATCAATTCAGATCATGTGTTTATCAAACCTAACGTCGTAATTCCAACTAAGCCAAGCAGCGGAGTAATCACAGATCCAGCATTAGTACAAGGGCTGATAGACTATCTAAGAAACAGAGGTGTTCAAAGGATCACAATAGGCGAATCTCCGGGACTACTGGTAGACGTTGAAGAAGCTTTCAGAGTTAGTGGATTTGAGAAGCTCTCAAAGGAAAACTGTATCGAACTATTAGATCTCAACAAGGTTGAGGTCGTAGAATTAAAGTGGCCCTTTGGGAAACTCACTATACCAAGGATTGCATTGGATGCTTACTACATTAATGTAGCTAAATTAAAAACTCATATGAATACAACGGTAACCTTAGGTTTAAAGAATCAGAAGGGTCTGATATCGGATAATCTAAAGAAACTCATTCATCTAGAGGGATTGCACCAACCTATTGTAGAACTCGCCAAAGCTGTTAAACCTGACCTGACCATCATTGACGGTATCATAGGCATTGAAGGTGATGGGCCACTGCTCTCAGGAAAGAAAATCTCATCTAATGTTATAATTCTAAGTAATGACGTAGTGGCTGCAGATGCTGTCGCCTGCAAAGTGATGGGGATTAATCCTCTTGATGTTGAGCACTTAAGATTGGCACACCAAGCAGGCATTGGCATAATAGATCCTCAGATTGAGGGAGAGGATGTCTCCGATGTAATGATGTCCTTTAAAAGAGCAAATGAGACACGTCGACAGATATTCAAGCTCACTAACTGGAGAAACCCCCGAGCATGCAGTATGTGTGGAGATCGTTTTTCCACAGCAATGAAACAGGTTATCACAACACCGCGATTGGTAATCAGCACTGCTCCCAAGTTGGCATATGGTGTACTCTTTGAGGGTATCGATATTGTTTCTGGGCATGATGCGACAATTCCTAGTAAACATGGGAAGATACTCTGCCTAGGTAGATGCACTAGGCAAATAGCCGAAGAGAACGGATTCGTCTGGGTCGAGGGATGTCCACCGCTAGCAAATGACATTGTCGATGGAATTCGGAGGTTGTAGATATATCTTAAGGGACCTCTGATCAAGCCTAAATCTCCAAAAACAACATCTTCAGCAGAGTATGGTATTCTTAACTTATTTAAAGGTTCATTAAGCATCAGCAGGTGGCTTGTGGTGATACAGGATGTGTGTTTTAATTGACGTGATATGCATATAGTACACGTTGCAAACGCAATGAATGCATGTTTATAGATTAGGCTATTAAGAGCAGTTTCACCACGACTACTTCTTCTTAGCTGTTTTGCTGTCTTCTTGATCAGTAACTAGACATGCGCCGGTAAAAACATGTGTTCAGTTCTTGATAGCTGTGCTTGATAAAGCAATATGTTATCAGGATTCAATATCAAGTATTACCTATATTGAGAATAGTATGATATTTGTAGTTATGAAAGTCTCGCCACAATTGCAAGTTACATATTCATTAATTTCGCACAGATCACATATCTCATCGCCGCAATCTACTGGTCTGCCGCATTCCCTACACACACAAGCCATAACACCCTCCGTAATT
>JAXHVC010000230.1:0-15447 GCA_034189315.1 Chloroflexota bacterium
TATAGCTTGGATCACTCTTAATCGCCCCGACAAACTCAATGCTATGAACGATGTTATGCTCATAGAGCTGGACATGGCACTTGCAACTGCCGAAGCAGATCTAGAAGTAAAAGTGGTGGTGTTACGCGGGAATGGACAATGCTTCAGCGTGGGGCAGGATTTGGGTGGAATTGGCACATCAGAGATTATGCCCCCAAACCAACATACCCAGATCTGCACCAAGAAGCTCTTAGAATCCGAACGACGCCGAAATCGGCGTTGGGAGTACATCTTCAACATGGCAAAACCCACCATCGCCCAAGTGCATGGCTACTGTCTCGGCTCCGCTTGCTATCTGACCATGGTGTGTGATATCACCATCGCCAGCGAGGATGCGGTATTTGGTGATCCCTTGCTCCGGATGGGACTACTGCCCAGTATGCCGCTATGGCTGTGGTTGGTTGGGATAAAAAAGACAAAGGAGCTCCTGTCTAATGGCAGGCACATGGACGCACACGAGGCAGAGCAACTAGGGATGATAAATAAGGTCATCCCCTCAGATAGGATTAGTGAGGAAGTAAAACGATTGGCAAAAGGTATAAGTCTGATGCCAAGTGACGGACTTGCATTGTGCAAGGACGCCATCAATTCGATTATGGAGGCTAGAGGTACCGGCGAAGCCTGGAGGTTCACCGATAATATGCAATTGGTCATGCAACAACGTAGCATAGCACCTGACGAATTCGACTTCTTTGATATCATAGATAAGGAAGGAATGAAAGCAGCCATTGAAGCCAGAGATGCCCCGTTCAAGGGATTTCTTCAAACTATGGGGCAATGAGGCTTCAGTCTTCCTGGAGAAGGCGAATGAATTCACCTCTAACCACTTCGCATCCAACAAACATATATAGCACATAATCGGAATCACACAGGAGTGAACTAGTCACCAGACGCAAGGTAGAGAAAAGAAGAAATGGGTTCACCCGTATTTGGACAGTCATTGTAATTCCACTGGTAACATCGTACAGGGGTAATCTTTGGTAGGAGGTACATTATACCAACAGGACTTGGCTGGGAATTCAAGACTCAATACCCAAAGTGCCAATGGGAGGCCATGGAATACAGAGAGTACAAGGACGCCATCTACGAGAAAAGTGGCAAGGTCGGAATCAGCACCCTCAATCGTCCCGAGAAACGGAACGCCTTCAACGATAGGATGTTCAACGATATGCTTGCCGGATTGCATCAAGCCAATGACGATTCTAATGTTCAGGTGATAATCATCAAAGGAGCTGGACCTTGCTTCTCATCGGGTCACGAGCTAAGCTCACCCCAACAGGAAGAATCACCACCTGTGAGTCCCAGCCTCAATCCTACTGTAGTTGACTACTATGGATTCGAGCGACGGCGATGTAACTAGCATGAAGATCTCCTCAATTATCCCAAACCAACAATTGCCTAAGTTCACGGATTCTGCATCGGGGCAGGAAAAGCAGTAGCCTGTTCCTGTGACTTAATCATAGCCACCAAGGATTATCAGTTTGGACTACGAGGCTTTGGCAAATTCCTTCCCAATGGACTTTCCAACCTCCCTTTGTGGCCACATGGTTCTATGAAAACCCACGGGGGACAAATGTTACCCGAGATATCGGGGGGAAAAGCAGCCGTCTTGGGATTGATAAACCAAGCTGTGCCGCCAGACGAGCTGTACAAGGAGGTGGGTAGATGGGTACACATATTATGCCAACCATCTCCTGAATCACTGGCCATTACCAAGGAATGGATAAATGGTATTCTCGACATCACTGGATCGGGCACATCGTGGAGAAGCCACTACGATTCCCATCTAATGCTCCAATATGTACGTTTTCACCCCGATGAGGTGAATCTGTACAAAGTGAGACGTGATAAAGGATTGGAGGGATTCTTTGTCGAAAGGGCAAGCTCCGCTACACAACTGCTAACCCAACCGGATTGATCAGGGATTCCTAAGCAATAATCAACTTTAAACATAGGTATAGTTAGCCTCTTTGAACATTGCATCTAAATCTTACTTGTAGGCAGGTTCCAACTACTGCGAAAACTTGGTTCTATTTGAGGTTTCATATTTAAAATCCTACAAGTGAGATTACCGATACTGGAGGGTAGAAAAGCATGCTTCCCTTGGAAGGGATAAAGGCACTGGATTTCACAAAGACTTATTCCGATTACTTGACTGCCTCCATGCTTGGAGATATGAGAACAGAGGTGATTAAGGTAAAGCGACTGCAAGGACAATTAACACGGAGAGGCAGAGCTTCCTGTATGTGGGACTTTGCCCAGGTGACACAAGATGAGGTACCCTTCAATTCACCCCAGTGAAAGGATATAAGCACAGCTAAATCAGAACTTTGTGAGCGTAAAACCAGGATTATCAGGAAAAGTCACCTAAAGTGTCTGATCAACTATCAGTGCTGATAGATGTCCCGTTTACCTTCAGACAAAATACCCACTCTCTGCATCACCTCCAATCGACTTAAAGATCTTTCCAGTCATGCCTTAATGAGTTATCTTTAATTAATTTAACTTACCTATTTTCACATAAGTCGTTAGATGGTAAAATTGCCAGTCATATTAATTGTACAAGAATCTTATTGATCACATAAGTCCGATACATTTTCGGTTTACAACCTGGAAACTGCAATCTAGTTGCAGTACTCATTCCAGGAATGGAGGGAGTGATGGCACATAATACCAATAAGCCCCGCTCAATGGGATATGAGAAGAGAAATCCCTTTTCAAATTCAGGACAAAAGGCTCCCTATAGCTATACCACGATGAAAGAAGAAGATAAGGTTACAGTACAAGATAACATTCAAGGTAAAGAGGACTCCTCTCCATCTCCACAGGACACGTCTTTCCTACAAGGTTTTCAGGGGATAGCAGATAGTAGAGGTAGACTCCAATTCGCCTCTGGCGTACCTATCGAGAGGATGGGCTATACAGAAGAAGATATCTTGGCAAAACCATTCTGGGAGGCCGAGTGGTTTGCTCGTTCGCGCAAATCCAAGAGGCGAGTGCAGGAAACTCTGCAACAAGCAATGATGGGCAAGAGTAGGCAATGTCAGGTAGAAGCCTTCACTAAAGAAGGAGAGTCGATACCTGTGACCTTTACCCTTAATTTCCTTAAGGGAAGAAAAGGAGACATCATCAGTATTGTGACCGATGCCACACCCCTCGCAGAAGACACATCGGTATCAAAGGAAGTCAACAATAAGACAGACTCCCTTCATGCATTACTTGACAATGCCCAGGAAATTATAATCGAGATGGACTCTTCTGAACATGTCACCTATATCAATCCATCATGCAGGCAAACCTTTGGGTGGGAATCCTCTATGATTGTTGGAACCAAAGCCTTGGACTACTTTCATCCAGAAGATGCCACAGATATGGCAAGGACAATTGAATTAATGGAAGACGAGGTATCAATTGTCAATCATCAGGTGAGAATTCGGATACAAGACGGCTCCTATAGGCCTATGGTAGTAACCTACATTCCTCCATCAGACAGCGGCATGGCCTATCTAATAGGCTCTGTCACATGCGTAGCTGGAGATTTGGATGGGACATCAGACGGAAAATTCCACGCCCTATTTGAGTTCATACCCTATCCCGCTTTTGTAATGAGTACAGATGGAGTATTGATTGAGGTCAACAAGGCCTTCTGCGAGACAACGGGGTACCTCAAGACAGAAATCGAAGGAGTGCCATTGGGCAACCAAAATCCGGAGTTAGAGCTGATACCACAGGAGGAAATGCCCAAGGCATTGGCGCTTGTAATGAAGGGATTAGCTGGAGAGGAGTCTCCTGCATATGAGCTCAAGATGAGAAAAAAAAGCGGGGAGTTCATGTGGGTGGAACTTAATATTTGCCCAATTACGGAGAAAGGTCAAATGGTAGGAGGACTAGGCATTGCTAGAGATATAACCGAGCACATTCACGCACAGGGAGAATTAGAGCGAAAGGAGCGGTATTTAAAATCACTTGTTAATGAACATTCCGATGCCATTTCAGTAATTGATCGCAATGGAAATATAGCATACAGGAGCCCTTCCTTTGAGTGTGTTGTGGGATTTGATCCAGAGGAGCAACCTTATCAACGATTCTACGACAGAATACATCCAGACGATATACAACAAGTGACCAGCACTATCATAGATTTTGTAGGGCGCCAAAGCTTTTCCAAGGTTATTGAAATACGTGCCGCGCACGCGGATGGATCATGGCATACATTTCAAGTCATGGCTAACAACCTGCTCGAAGATCCAAACGTAGGTGGGATTCTGATAAGCTTTCGCGATATAACCATGCAAGAACAGACAGAAGAACAACAGGAAGCCCTAACTCAGTGTTGAATCAGCAATTTGGCCAATCCAATCGTAAACCTCAAAGCTTTGTGGATATTGCATCTCACGATTTGCGTAAGCCCTAGCCTAGCGTTCATGAGAACAAGATCCGGGTACTCCAGCTATTACATAACTTAATAAGTAACCGACTCAACTACCGTAACAGAGCTATTAAGCTAACAATGGTCCTCAGATACATACTGACCGACAACCACATCAACCTACTCGAAGTTGGAGACAACAACATACGCATTGCAGACGAATACCAATAGGTAATTATTGACATATCTGAGAATACTTCATTCCCATGGTGAATGATCATTTGCAGACGCCGGACTGGCCATCTGCAAGAAGATAGCAGAATAGTCCAACAATAAAATTGGAGTGAACTCATCTCCAAAAGAGAGAGCTACATTCTAGTTGATAATGACTGCCTGGATAGTTCAACAACCATGACAATCAAGATCAATCGGGCTCAGCTGTAGCAGAATTCACAGCATGGAGGGAATCATGGCGGATAGTGCCGATAAACCCCAAGCAATGGGACATGAGAAGAGAAACCTCTTCTCATATCCGGGGCCCAAGGCCCCCTATAGCTATGCTACGATGAAAGAAGGAGACAAAGCATCAGGACAAGTCGGTGTACTAGATCATGATGACTCCCTACCTCTACCACAAAATCTCTGCACTCCATCCCTCCTGCAAGGCTTCCAGGGCATAGCAGATAGCAGAGGTAGGCTTCAATTCGCCTCTGAGGTACCAATCGAAAGGATGGGCTATACAGAAGAAGAAATCCTGGCAAAACCATTCTGGGAGGCTGAGTGGTTTGCACGTTCACACAAATCTCAGAAGCGCGTACAGGAAACCCTGCAACAAGCACTGCTGGGAGAAAGCAGACAATGTCACGTAGAAGCCTTCACCAAGGAAGGAGAGTCTATTCCTGTAACCTTTACTCTTAGTTCTCTTAAGGGAACAGAGGGAGACATAGTCAGCATTGTAACCGACACTACACCGCCAGTAGGAAGCATACTATCACCTAGAGAAGTCCACAGGAAGGCAGACACTCATATTGAGCAAAGATATTGGTCACTATTCAACAATCCTATACAAATGGTCTATGTATACGATGAGCGTGGCTGTTTTCTCGATACTAATGATTGTGCACTAGAGAGATTGGGGTACTCTCAAGAAGACCTGGGCAATCTATTCATTTCCGACGTTGTGCACTCCGAGGATATACAAATAGTCCTTGATGCTATAGACCATCTCATTACACAGGGCAACATAGATCCGTTAGAGATTCGTCTCACCACCAAAGCAGGTGAAACCATATGGATCGATTTTGATAGCGTACTTCTAGAACGTGACGAAGAACACATACTAGCCATAGGAATGGCAAGAGATATTACGATACAGAAAGAGGCTCAGCAAGAGCTAGAAAGAAAGGAGCAATACTACAGGTCGCTAATTGAGAATTCCACCGATGCAATCACAGTCCTAAATGCCGATGGAACAATGCGTTATCAGAGTCCTTCCTACGAAAAAATGATGGGATACTCCCGAGATGATATAGCCAATAAGAATATGATAGAGATAATTCATCCCGACGAAATAGCCTACACGGCTAAAATATTTGCACAACTCATTCAGAATCCAGGTTCCGTCATAAAAATCATGCTACGGGCACAGCACAAGAACGGCTCGTGGCGTTCCATAGATGCAACAGCTAGTAACCTCCTAAACGATCCAGAGGTGAATGGCATTGTCTGCAATTTCCAAGATATCACAGATCTCAAAGAAGCCGAGGAAAACCTGAGGCAATCCGAAACTCAATTCCGATCATTATTTGAGACAATTCCTGACATTTATTTCGTCATAGATCCAATATATTTTACGATAATCAAGATAAATCCAGTCGGTGTGCATATCATGGGCTACGAATCCGAAGAGGAATTGTATGGAACCTATATTTTTGATCTATTAGAAGACCCTCAAGAGCTGATCGATTTGTCTGCACAAGTAGTAGGCAATGTACTTTCTGGCGGAGACACTCCAATAATAGAATGTGTGGCCAAGATCAAGAAGACAGGCACAATACTCAATATTGAAATAAAATTCCATTTCCACTACGACGAATCTGGGAAACCGCTTCAAATAAACTGTTTAGTAAGAGACATATCGGAAAGGAAACGAGCAGAAGAGGAACTCGTCCGCACCCTCAATCACCTCAATGCCATCCTCGACTCAGCGATATCCTTCTGCATAGTTTCTTCAGACCTGTCAGGTAATATTACATCCTGGAATACAGGAGCAGAGCTGATGATTGGTTATAGCAAGGAAGAGGCAGTTGACAATATGAGTGCCTATCAAATGATCGATCCTTTAACTTCACCACCAACATTTATGCAAGACCTTGCTAAGGATGTGTCTGAGACGGGTTCCTTTAAGGGAGAGGTCAAGGGATTGAGAAAGAATGGTGAGATATATGATGCATCTATAAACGTAAATCCCTTGAAGGACGCTTCTAATAATATCATTGGACTACTGGCTATCATACAAGATATTACCGAGCAGCATAGGGTACAAGAAGATTTGAGGGAATCAGAGGAGCAATATCGCCGTCTTGTTGATAACCTCAACGATGGCTATGTGATAGTAGCTCCTTCCCGAGAAATACTCTTTGCCAATGCAAAGGCTTGTAGCATTCTGGGTTACCAGGCTAAAGAGATAATTAGCTTAGATTATTACACAACAATCGCCCCGGAGATGATTGAATACGCTACCCAAATACACCAGGATTTCATCAATCATAATGTTGATTACTTGCAGCGGGAATTGACTATATTAAGGAAGGACGGAATCGAGGTTCCGGCAGAGATGTCGATCGGGAGCTTAGAATACAAGGGAATCAGTGCAGTCTCTGTAATTATCAGAGACTGCACTGACCGCAAGCAAGTAGAAGAACAGAGGGAGGTTCTTCTTAAAGAACTTGCAGCGTCAAACGAGAAGCTATGTCAATCCAATAGTGAGCTTCAGAACTTTGCCTATATTGCATCACATGATCTGCGTGAGCCCTTGAGGAAGATCTCCGCATTTGGAGAGATCCTTTCCAGCTCTATAAGCGACAAGCTCGACGAGGATGATCTTGAGAATCTTAATTACATGATAGATGGTGCCAGCCGAATGCAGCAGATGATTGATGCACTGCTCTCCTATTCTCGAGTGACTACTACCGCTAAGGAGTTTGGGGAAGTAGATCTGAATAGAGTAATGAAGGATATCACAGAGCTTGAGATATCTATGCAACTCGACGAAACCAACGGAACCATCGAAATACCAGAACCATTGCCGAGAGTTAATGCAGATAAGATACAGATCTACGAGTTGCTACATAACTTGGTTGGTAACGGACTCAAGTATCATAGACAAAATGTCGCCCCAAGGATCATCGTTAGAGGCATGGCAAATGATGACCGAATGGTCAGGCTCGAAGTAGAAGATAACGGTATAGGCATCGCAGAAGAACACCACAAGGAAGTTTTTAATATGTTCAGAAGGCTCCATTCGCGCGGTGAATATGAGGGTACCGGAATTGGACTGGCCATCTGTAAGAAAATAGTGGAACGCCATGGCGGAGAGATTGGTATCAAATCATCCCCAGATGAGGGGTCAACATTTTGGTTCACACTCCCAATTGAAAAACCAGTATAGCTGCAAAAGAAGAACAAACAACCTAGTCGAAAAGCAGGTATATTGTCGATAACGTACCTGAGAGAGGGTTTAAATTACATATCCTTATCTAAAGAGGACAACCACTCCCATCCAATCCTTATTAGGCAATGCTACTACATTAAGGGAGGATTATTTCGAGCAACGATCCCGTGAGGAAAACTTGCAATTAGACAAAGAAGCCAGAGTGACCTTCTCAGGTCTTCACTGTAGATGTTACGTAATTGTATATCCAGATTCACTAGTGCCTATTTGCTGTGGTCTATATCACTATTCTTTGCTGAATCTACCTCTTCCAGCCTTGAAACAAAGGGTTGGCTAAACAATGTCAACATCTAACAGCAGATTCCAATTAATTCGATTACAGGCAACTAACCATAGTATGAATACTAGGTATGGAGAACAGAATGGAAAAGGATGACAATCAACAGACCTCGACAAAACCTGTTAAGCGATCCCTCTTTTCTTCTCAGGACGTGAATACCAAATATGGGACCATCCCCATATATAAGGATACATCCCCTTCATTTCCAGTTAGCATACTAGAGCGTGATGCATCCTTCTCGACTCCTCCATGCCCCCCCAATCAAAATCCCATACAGGGATTTCAAGGTATAGCGGATAGCAAGGGAAGGCTTCAGTTTGCTTCTGTAACACATGTGGAATGGATGGGATACACGGCAGAAGAAATCCTGTGGAAGCCATTCTGGGAGGCAAGCTGGTTTGCACAATCACCAGAGTCGCAGAGCACCATCAAGGACAGCATATGGAAAGCGCTAGGAGGCGTAATTACCCAATGTCATGCACATGTCTGTACAAAGGATGGAATTATATACCCTGCTGTTTTAAATATTAATCCGCTCCAAGGACAGGAAGGAGACATCCTGAGTATCACGGCTGAATCGGCAACTAATCGACAACCCCAACATCCATCTAAAGAACAAAGCTTCATGCCATTCGAAACCAGAGTCGCAGCAGAGGAACAAGCGCTATTAGCAAACATCCAAGACTCAGAGAAGATCTATACCAAGCTGTTAGAACAAGCTGGCGATGGAATTGGTATTTACCAAGACGGGCGTCTAGTGTATGCCAATCCCAAGCTTGTCGAAATATCCAAGCGCCGAGGACTTGAAATAGATAAACAGGTTTTAACAGAAATCCTTTCTCCCGAATCGGCAGATTTAATAGCCAAACGGTTTCAAAAGCGTCTGGCAGGTGAGGAAATACCCGATGTGTTAGAGATAGATCTCATAGCCGCTAATGGTATAACTGTGCCACTGGAATTCAATATAACACTGATCGAATTCCAGGAGAAACCAGCGGGTATGTTTATTGTTCGAGACATCACTGATAGGCGAAAGGCAGATCTTGAGCTGAAGGAAGTGATGGAGAGATACTCGCTGGTGGTTGAGCAGGGTAATGACGGAGTTTTGATCATAAAGGACCTAGAGATCATATTCGCCAACGAAAGGATTATCGAGATGGTTGGTTACACACGGGAAGAAGTTCAAGAGGAGGTAATGAAGTCTGGAGGCAGCACTCAGGATTTGCTGTTTTCTATAATTGGCGCATCTATGTCACCCGATCAGCTTCAAGAGAGGATCGACAGTTATCATGTGACGATGGCTGAGGATACTAGTCCCCGGATAAGCGAGATTGAGGTATGCAAAAAGGATGGTACAAAAGCATGGTTAGAGTTGAATAGCACATTCATTCAATACGAAAGAGGGGTAGCCGATCTAATTCTCATCCGGGACATCACTGAGCGCAAGAAAGCAGAGCAATTACTCCAGCAGAGTGAGGCAAGATTCCGTGCACTCATTGAAAATGCTGCAGATGCTATTGCAGTACTTAGTGCCGATGGAACCATCAGCTACGAAAGCCCCTCTGTAGAAAGACTTCTTGGATACAGTCCAGATGATCTGATCGGTAAATGGGTTCTAGACCTTATACATCCGGACGACCAGGCAAGTATTCTATCCCTTTTTGAGAAGTACCTAGACGCTTTCGGAGAGTGCGTCTCCTTAGAGGTTCGCATCAAGACCAAGAATGGTGATTGGCATTGGTTCGAAGTGATAGCTCAGAATCTCTTAAACAATCCTCACGTTCAAGGTGTGGTGGTCAACTATCGCGATATCACCGAGCGTAAGCAAACAGAGGAGAAGCTCCTGTATAGCGAGACGCGTTTCCAATTGCTCACTGAGAATATCTCTGATGCTATCGCCATTATCGATAGCGAAGGGACTATACGTTATGAAACATCGTCAGCTGAGAGGATCCTGGGTTATAAGCCAGAAGAATTGGTTGGGAAAAATGGTTTAGAGTTCATTCACCCAGATGATTTACCTAAAGCCCTAGGTGTTTTCAGCGATATCATGGCCATCCCCAACACAAGGGCTTCTATGGAAGTCCGCTATCTTCATAAGGATGGTTCATGGGTTTGGGCTGAGATGAGCGGCCAAAATCTCCTAGACAATACCCACATACATGGTATTGTCGTTAACTATCACGATATCACAGAGCGCAAGCGAACAGAGCAAGCGCTACGAGAATCTGAGGAACGATACTCCACAATGGTAGAGAGAAGCAACGACGGTATCCTCATAATCTCACTCAGTAATTTCAAAGCTGAATTTGGAAACAAACGAATAGCTGATATGCTTGGTTACACACTTGAAGAAGGATTAGGATCAAGTATCCTAGAATTCATCAATCCTGACGATATACCAAATATTTTTCAGAAGCAACAGCAATTGGTTGATGACGCCTATGTCTTTTCACCTTCTGAGTTAAATCTAGTCCACAAAGATGGTCACCTCATACCAGTAGAAACTAATTCAGCAGCAATCGAGTACCAGGGAGAAAAAGCTTTAGTCACATTTATCAGGGATATTACCGATCGAAGGCAAGCCGAGTCACAAAAGGAAGCCCTGCTTAACGAACTAAGTATATCCTATGAAAAGCTTAGGCAGTCTAACCAAGAACTTCAAGACTTCGCTTATGTGGCATCTCACGACTTGAGAGAACCCCTAAGAAAGATCTCTGCTTTTGGAGAGATCCTCTCTAGCTCGATTAGCGATAAGCTCGACGAAGACGATAAAGACAATCTGGACTTTATGATCGATGGCGCAAACCGTATGCAGCAGATGATCAATGCCCTTCTGGATTACTCAAGAATTACCACCAAGGCCAAGGACTTTCACAACGTCGATCTGAACGAAGTGATCAATGATATTAGAGAGCTTGAATTGGCAGTTCAACTCGAAGAGACTAAAGGTGTAATCGAGATCCCTGAGTCTCTCCCCTTTGTTCACGCAGATGAAATACAAATCCACCAGCTCATGCACAACTTAATCAGTAATGGTCTCAAGTACCAGAGAAAGGACTCCACCCCCATAATTGCAGTTAGAGCAGTGACAGCGGATCATAACCAACTGCTAATAGAAGTCGAGGATAATGGAGTAGGCATACCAGAGGAACACCGTGACGAGGTATTCAATATGTTTAGAAGATTACACTCACGCAGTGAGTATTCGGGAACAGGTATTGGTTTGGCCATCTGTAAGAAGATTGTACAACGGCATGGAGGAGAGATTGGAATAAAGCCCTCCTCTAGTGGAGGGTCTACATTCTGGTTTACTCTACCCTCCCAAGAACTGAAAAACGTCTAGCGCGTCATGGCACTCCAAACAGGCATAGTCTAAATCTAGGATGGAGTAAGATATGAAAAGACACGATAATCATCCTTCTATGGTAGCCACCAAAAGAAGACCTTTCTCATCTCTTGCTGCTCCAGTATCACAAAAACACAAGAGGAGCTGTGAAACAGACATAATATTAAATCAAGCTGATGATTTGGAATCTACTACTGCTCAGCCTGAATTCCAAGATGCCAGACGGCACAAAACTATACAGGGATTCCAAGGTATAGCAGATAGTAGAGGTAGGATCCAGTTTGCAGATGTTGATCAGATGGAAGGACTTGGATACACAGAGGAGGAAATTCTTAGGAAACCATTTTGGGAGATAGGTTGGTTTGCCCAGTCTTCCGAATCACAGGAACTAGTTAAAGAAGGAGTAAGGAGTGCACTCAAAGGTCATATCGTCAGGTGCCAAGTTATAACATTCCCCAAAGAAGGCAAAGCCCTTCCTATAACCTTCACCATGCAACCACTCAAGGGAAGAGAAGGAGCCATTATCAGCATATCTGCTGAGATGGGATCGCCGGATACAGAACCTAGTCAGGGCACACCGCTAATCGAGGGAGGAATAAACACAAATCTCAAACAAATCGCACTACAAGAATCAGGGCATATCAAGTTATTTGAACAGGCCAGAGAAGGTATCGGTATCTATCAAGACGACTTTCTTACGTATGCTAATCCTAGCCTGCTCACAATGGCAAAACAGTACGGGTTAGACATTGAAAAGAGACCGCTAGCCAAGCTCCTCTCCCCACAGGCAACAGAGTTTCTTACTAAAAGAATGCAGCAAAGGCTAGCCGGAGAAGATGTTCCTGGAGTATATAATATCGATCTTGTAACTAGTAGTGGTAATACAGTACCAATGGAAATGAATTCAACACTGATTGATTACAAGGGGAAACCAGCCATATTGTTCATCGCCCGTGATATCACGGATCGAATACAAATTGAAGAAGCTCGCATTGAAGCAGAGATGCGGTATCGGGCTATTCTCAACAATCCTATGCAGATGGTCTTCACAAATGATTTGCAGGGAAAATTCATCGAAGTAAACAATACATTCATGGATATCACAGGTTATGCAATCGAGGATACCAAAGAGCTTACCTACAGGGAGGTATTCCATCCCGATGATCTTCCGAAGGTCCTTGACAATATAGCAATGGTGACTGCTGGTCATAGTGTACACCCTCTGGAAATACGTATAGTCCCACGCTCTGCAAGCAAAGAAGACGATACCTTTTGGATAAGTACCATATTTGTTCCTATCGAATACAATGATGAGATACATTCGATGATAGGATTTGCTACCGATATCACTGAACGAATAAAAGCCGAAGAGGAAAGAGCAAATGCCTATCAACAGTTGCGATACATCTTCGACAATGTCGACGTTGTGCTATTTGCCAATGACTTTGTTAATAGTCGCATACTGGAGATCTCCCCAAGTTGCGAGAAGGTCTATGGAGTACCCAGGGAAAGCTTCTTTAATAATCCACTTCTTTGGCAAGAAATGATACATCCCGATGACCAACAAGCGATACTATCAAAAAGCACCACGATATTGTCAGGCAATTCTCTAAGCATGGAGTACCGTATTGTCCGCTTAGATGGGACTATACGATGGTTAGATGCACACATGAAGCCCTCCCTAGACGCCATGGGCAACCTTATTCGTATAGATGGCATCATAGTCGATATTACTGAACGCAAGTACGTTGAAGATAAGCTAAAACAATCGAACCAAGAGCTGCAGGAATTCGTCAAAATCGCATCACATGACCTCCAAGAACCCCTGAGGAAGATCTCGGCTTTTGGAGATCTCCTCGCCAATTCTCTAGGCACGCGGCTAGACGGGGATGAAAAAGAAAACCTTAACTTTATCCTGGATGGCACCCATCGCATGCATCAGACAATTGATGCTTTGTCTATCTATTCCCAGCTTATGGCTAACAACGTACGATCGCATAAGGTCGATCTGAATAGAGTGGTTAAGGATATCAGGAAATCAGTGCTATCCTCGGCGATCAGAGAAACCAACGGATCAATAGAGATTCCCAAACCTCTACCCGTCATAAATGCAGATAGGATGCAAATGTACCAACTGTTAAATAACCTCATCAGAAACGGCCTAAAATACCATAGGCAAGATTCCATACCGAGAGTTGAGGTCAGAGCGCAAACGAATAGCAATAAAATGGTCAGAGTGGAAGTTGAGGACAATGGAATCGGCATCGAATCTGAATACCAAGATGAGATCTTCAACATGTTTCGAAGATTACATCACCCTAGTGAATACACAGGCACCGGCATTGGATTGGCCATTTGTAAAAAGATCGTACAACGGCATGGGGGAGAAATCGGAGTAGAATCCCTCCCAGGAAAGGGTTCTACCTTCTGGTTTACCGCCCCCTCTGTAACAACTAAGAAATGAGGTAACTATAGCTGTCTAGATATGTCAGGTTCTGCTGATATTATGTATCTGCTGAGCTCGGTCAAACCGGGTATAACATTTACAGAAGAACGTCTAAATACCAATCTACCTTTATCTGGAGTGTCCATGGAGGTTAGACATGAAACAAAAGAGGGCTATTACTCTTTCCAAGGACCAACTACCCGCAAGTAAGAATCACAAAAAAGAGGATAACCTAGTTCTACAGAAAACCAAGGCACCCCAGTTACATAATACGTCTACCTCACATCATGGTCATCTGCACCAATCCCAATATATGAACACATTGCATGATTTTAACTGCATTGTGGATAGGAATGGGAGGATCCAATTTGCCACCTCTGCCTCCATTAAGAATCTAGGATATATGGAGAATGACTTTCTTCAGAAGCCTTTCTGGGATGCCGCATGGTTCGCCTCCGATAGAACCCAAAAAACTGTAAGAGAAGCACTGCAGACGGCTTTGAATGGAGAGACCGCCACCTGCCATGTCGAATGCAAGACTAAGGAAGGTAAGCCATTTCCTATGACCTTCACTATGTATTCACTCAGTGGTAGGGAAGGAAGCATAGTCAGCATAGTTACTGATTTAAGTCCTGCAACGACAACCAAGATCCCGAAAGGTGCAAAGGCAGATCTGAAGGTTAATTTGGATATGGCTGATAGCCTCCAGCATCTTAACTCTTTGGTCAGCTCTATCACCAACCTATGTATAGTGACTACAGACTTGGAAGGCACTATTTGCTCCTGGAGTAAGGGGGCAGAGCACCTTCTGGGTTTCACCCTACAAGATACGGGGGATAAGCTGAGGATTATCGACCTACTAGGATCAGAAGGGCAAAGAGATGTAGCTCCTAGTTTGGTAGAACAGATAATTCAACATACCATCGAAGAAGGTGACTACCACTGTGATCTAGTTGCTAAAAATAACCTTGGAGAGAATCTTCTCTTGGAGGTTCGGGGAGCACTCCTCAAGGATGAACTTGAACATGTATTAGGTCTTCTGATCATCATGGAGAACGTTACTGGACACAGAAGGAACGAGGGAGAATTACGTGAATCCGAATCCCTCTACCACCTGATATCCCCAGGCCTTTGCTGAAGGGGTCATATAAGTGATGTTCCAATTTGCATCGGTGAGCCATATCACATCTGTTACATTGTCGGCTATCAGGTGGTAGAGGGATTCGGATTC
>JAXHVC010000231.1:0-4874 GCA_034189315.1 Chloroflexota bacterium
GGAGGAGGAATCTAAATATGAGCATAATCGTACTGATAATCATGACTTTATGAAACCCGAACATACCAGTTCTTTAGCACTACAAATTATTGAAATCATTGAAATAATTACTGAGATCCTATCGTATCAATAATTGCCTAGTAAGTGATTGAGGTTATTTAAAGCAAATAGGATATCAGCTGGATTCCGAATTTCCGTCAAAGAACATCATTACACAACCTAGTCAAAAGGTATAGTATACCAATATATAATCAAGTGGAGGAATTGGACTTTTGCTTATTATCACAAAGAGATTGTCCATTGCTACAACAGTAGGCTCTCTATGCCTACCAATTACGGAAGACACAACCATCACTCTCATAGGTATTCATATCATGCCTTGTGCAACTGGGGGCCAAAAGAACAGATTTAGGACTCAATAGGCAACAAATTATTGTTTTTCATTTCATCGATATCAAGTATATGGCCAATATTAAATGAAAGGATAGGATGAACGTTTTTTATAAAGAGCTAGCAGATATTACTCTAGTTGTAAAGACTTTCATGGTTATCAACTCACTGACATCGTCTGTACAAGAGATGTTGAATGACATCTGCACTATGATGGTAATTGGCTATACGTATCATCTTGATTGTTCGCTTGATAACACTATACGGGTGAAGGCAATAAACGTATGAAAGAGAAACCTATTAGGATTGAACCTGGTTCGAGGATCGGAGTTATTGGGGGGGGGCCAGCGGGATCCTTCTTTTCACTCTACGCAATGCACTATGCCGAAGAAAGAGGTATACACCCACATATCACCATCTATCAGCAACGTGATTTCAATAAATCCGGCCCTAGAGGATGTAAAGGATGTGCCGGTATTCTCTCCGCATCCCTGCTTAGAAATATGGACGAACTAGGACTGGATATTCCACATCAGGTAGTACAAGATAGGATAGAAGAGTATACATTGCACAGTCCCTATACCACTATCACCATCAGTCGACCAGAAAGGGGGGTTGAGGTAGCCAGTGTCTACCGAGGGGGTGGGCCAAGCATATCCCGTTACGATAATCCATCTAGTTTTGACGGATGGCTATTACGCCACGTACAGAATCGAGGAGTTGAGGTCCGCCAACATAAGGTCACTGCTGTTCATCTTGAAAACAAAGCCTACATTGAGACTAGAGACGAAGAGTCAGAATACGATCTAGTGGTTTTGGCTTCGGGGACCAATATCAAATCCATTCCAATCCAAGGACAAGGATACATTCCCCCTGAGACGCGCATAATGTTCCAAGGAGAACTTTATGCAGGATCGGAACAGATAGAATCACATTTGGGCAGTATAGCGCATATCTTTATGATCCCGCATTCAGACACAGTATTCGGCACATTGGTTCCCAAAGGTCAATCCATACATGTATCTGTATTGAGTAGTAGTAAACATCCGGTATCGATCAGTGAGTTCCTGGATTATGATATTGTACGTGAAACTCTGCCAGATTATTATGAACAAACATGCACATGTAGGCCTCGAGCGGTAATCGGATGCGCCCAGAACTACTACTCTGATAGGTTTGTGGCAGTGGGAGATGCAGTTGTTTCCAGGCTTTATAAGGACGGAATTGGATCGGCACTATTAACAGCTAGGAAGGCTGCATATACCGCCATTCATGAGGGTATCTCTCAAGAGGACTTCAACCAACACTACCGACCTTTTTGCAGCTCTATTGATCAAGATAACAAATGGGGCAAGCTGCTCTTTTCTGTTTATGCCAGAGCGAAAGACTCTCGAGCATTCCTCTTAGCACAGCATCGTCTCATTAGTAACGAGCAAAACAACACAAAAGGCTCCCAATCAATCACCAAGATTGTCTGGGGAATGTTCACCGGAAGCTATAGGTACCAAAACATGGCAGGTATGATAATCGCGCCTCTAACGTTAAGCAGATCCATCCAAACATTTGTAACAGAAGCGCTGGGAGCAACGTTCCGCAGAGGATCATCACACTACCCCAAGAAACTGGATGTTGGCAAGAAAAAGGTTCTCATTTTAGGTGGCGGATTTGTGGGCATGTATACCCTCCGGCATCTCGTTCGGTCCCTAAACCGAAACGAGAACATAGAGACCACAATGGTGAGTGATGAGAATTACTTCCTGTTCACCCCATTGCTGCACGAAGTAGCCTCGGGCAGAATAGAGACCCGTCACATTGCATATCCCATAAGGAAGTTACATCGTCAAGACAGGTTCACTTTTATTCAAGCAAACGTGGAGAATGTCGATCTCTATTCCCGTAAGGTACATACAAATATAAAGGACTTGGACTACGATTACCTCGTCCTTGCCTTAGGTAGTTGCACGGATATGTCTAATCTTTATTCATTAGAATCTAATGTCTTCAAGCTTAAGACACTTAGTGATTCAATACATATAAGGAATCATATCGTAGCGACATTCGAGATGGCCAGTATACAAAGTGATCCAGAACGGCAACGACAGCTCCTTACGTTCATAGTATCTGGTGGTGGATATACCGGAGTTCAATTGATAACAGAACTAACAGAGTTCATATTCAAACACCTCACCAAGTGTTATCAAATGTTGGATACACAGAACATTCGAATAATCCTCATCGAAGCAGAGGAGCGAATCACGGAGGGACTACACCCCAGACTTGCCGCCCATACCGTAAAACAACTCCGTCGCATGGGAGTTGAACTCAGACTGAATTCGCGTGTGACTAGGGTTTGGCAAGATCGTGTGGAGGTTAATGGCACAGAGATCCTACCCACAGCAACACTCATCTGGGTGGCTGGTGTGGTGGCCAATCCACAGATCGCAAAACTAGACTTAGAAAAAGACTCCATTGGCAGAATCAAGGTCAACGCATACCTGGAAGTGTCAGATTCCCCAGGTGTTTATGCTGCTGGTGATTGTGCTCACTTCAAGGATCCTAAATCTGATAATCCCATCCCACCTAGAGCTCATATCGCAGTACGTCAAGCTAAGGTTGTAGCACATAATATTCTCGCTGAGATTCGCGGTATGGACAAAAAACCATACCGCTATTCAGACACCACAGAAGTAGTCTCACTTGGAACATCCAGGGCAGTATTGAGGTTTTATGGGCTACGGCTCTACGGTGTACCAGCAAGATTGTCCTGGCTTGCGGGTTATTCATTGCTAGTCACAGGAAGATATAATCGTATCAGGGTTATGATGGATTGGTTATTATCATTCATCTTTGGCAGAGACACATCCTATATTAAACTCGACCAACTCACTACAAATACCGCCCCCCCTGAATCTCTTCCTAGCAACATCCCTAAGGGAAGCCAGGAAAAAAGGTGTAAGATCACTGTATCTCGATAATGCAACAGGTGCAATGAAGTGAAATTCATAGAAATCAGAGAGCCAGACACAGGACATCAAATATCAAAGTGTCTTTTCAGAGGATTCCTCCTAGCGATTCAATCAATCGTCTATACAGGCAAACATAATGGCAATGTTGGAGGAATGGGGATTATGTGTGGTATACGATTATCCCATTTAGTAGAGACATCCCACATTTGATCTTCAATCCTATTTAGAAAGGGCAAGTAAGTAGACATGGCCAAGACTATAGCAGAAATTAATCAGAGGATCCGCAACAAAAAGGCTGTCGTTGTCACAGCAGAAGAGATAATCCAAATAGCTCGAGAGAAGGGGACTGCCAAAGCAGCACAGGAAGTCGATGTAGTAACGACAGGTACATTTGGACCAATGTGTTCCTCTGGAGCATATTTTAATACCGGACACAGTTCACCAAGGATCAAACTCGGGGGTGGTACTGTTCACCTAAATGACATTCCAGCCTATACTGGTTTAGCAGCTGTAGACATCTATCTCGGATGTACCGCCATTCCCGATAATGATCCCAGGAATAGAGTTCACCCAGGTGATTTTAATTATGGCGGTGGACACGTTATTGAAGAGCTAGTAGCGGGTAAGGATGTTAGACTAGTAGCCACTGCATATGGTACAGACTGCTATCCAAGAAGGAAACTCGAGACTTGGATCAACTTAGATGACATGAATGAAGCTGTCTTGAGTAATATTAGAAATGCCTACCAGAATTATGGCGTCGCTGTAAATCTATCCAATAAAATGATATATACATACATGGGAATCCTCAAACCCAATATGGGGAATGCCAACTACTGCAGTGCAGGACAGATTTCGCCATTGTTAAACGATCCCTACTATAAAACCATAGGCATTGGGACCAGAATCTTCCTCGGAGGCGGTATTGGTTATGTCACATGGCAAGGCACGCAGTATAATCCACATGTACCCCGTTCAGACAATGGGGTACCAAAACGTCCCGCTGGCAGTCTGGCGGTTAATGGGGATCTTAAGCAGATGAAGCCTGAGTGGTTACGTGGAACCAGTTTTCTTGGTTATGGCACTAACCTAACGGTTGGCATCGGTATTCCAATCCCAGTGCTTTCAGAGGAAATACTGATATACACATCTGTCCGAGATGAAGATATCTATGCTCCCGTCTTGGACTATTCCAATGCCTACCCTCAAAGGAAACCAGATATACTTGGTGAAGTGACTTATAGTGAACTCAATAGCGGCAAAATAGTGGTACAGGGAAAGGATATTCCCACTGCATCTCTATCCAGTTATACCAAAGCGATCGAGATAGCAGAAATCCTGAAGGGTTGGATAGAGAGCGGGAAGTTCACGTTGACCGAACCTGTTGAACCGCTACCTGGAGTAGAATCCCCTATAAGCTTCAAACCTTTAAATGAACGACCATTAGATTAAGATAACAGGTGAGAAGCTACTAATAAACACAAGCGATCAGGAGGATAGGCAATGGCTGTATCAAAG
>JAXHVC010000232.1:0-43096 GCA_034189315.1 Chloroflexota bacterium
TCAGTCACTACTTTGTAAAAGAAGCACCATTTTTTCTACCCCTCGGCTTCCTGGCGCTTCTCTTGCTGCCGCTTCTTGACAAGAACGGTTACCCGGCGTTAAGTTAATTGTCATGCAGTTTTGAGGAAGATAACAATGCCTTCTTCCCAGTAACCAATGGTAAACAGTATTTTCGTCCCCGAAATATCGAACATCTTCAATTGCGAGCACGGGGCCAGTGGGGGACACGGGTTGTTATGCAAGGAAACAACCAGTTTCTTAGGATCGAAGCGAAGCAATCTCGCGTGTTTCGTCATGTCACCTTTCTGGAATTGCTTTGTTGCTGGCGTTCCTCGCAATTAAATGGCAAGATTGTCATTTATGCGGACGGAGCTAAGGGCATAATCGTATTACGCAATATCTAAACTCCAATCGCCCAAATCCAGTCGGATACCTTCGCCTTTTTTGAGCCTTGGTTAATGGAAGTCGTTTGGAGATTAGAACTTGGGATTTCATTCGCGCACATTGAAATAAGGAGAATTTGAAGGCGCTTGTTTTGAGATTAACTTAACATTTCCATTCAAGGGGGGATTTAAAAGATTACTCGCTCCACTGCTGGGGAGATGGATGTATGATGGTTTCTATTCTCTTGCTGTTCTGTAAAGCCGATCGGCAACATCCTATAGTCCTAGAACCAGTGCCTGGGTGAGCGTCGCTGATAGATGATGTGTGTGTAATGGATTAATCTGCAAACTTTTTCTTGAGGCTAGCTGAGGGTATACCATTATTGTCCCAACCACGCTTCCGGTAGTACAGAGAGAGGAGCTTTTTGAAGGCTTCGCCATCGAGCACCTTTCCTGCATTGGGCCCTGTAAGTGGAGGCCGAGCATGCATTTTGAAGGGTAGAATATCGTCTTTGCTGCTTATACCAAGTTTAGTATTAATGAGCCGAGTGAGGTCATAGATATCATTCGAAAGGTTAAGAAGATCGTCGAGCGAGGCATCGTATCCGGTTACATATTGATAGAATTTCTCGTAATGCCGTTCGTTCAGTCCGAGTTCGATCCAAGGAAGACGGCAAACACCTAACATGTCGAAAAGAGGTCTTAGTGTCTGGTGGTAGATAACTGTATCTACTCTTTCTTCATCGGACCAACTCTGCCCTTCTTCCATCTCTTTAGCAATCGTCCAAGCTCTAGTGTGGTGGGCGCCGATATCCGATGTGGCATAGGCTAGTCCCATAGAGATACCTGCTCGGCTGTCATAGGCAGATTGCTCAAGCCCCTTAACCTGTATCAGAATGTTAGCCATATCTGGCCATTTCTCGACGATGCGGCGTGAACCGTCGGCTAGGATATTGCCAATGCCCTGACGTCTAGCTATCTTTTTGATAAGTGCCAATATTGAATCCTCATCTCCCCAGGTGATTTCTTTTTCATCGAGGTCGGATAGGGAGAGAATCCCGTTCTCATATCCTTCTATCACGGCACCTATAATATTTCCTGTAGAAATCGTGTCTATACCCAACTCGTCACACAATTTATTGGCGGATAGTACTGCTGCGAAGTTGTCTATTCCGAGATTTGAACCAAGCATAGCACATGACTCGTATTCTGGCCCTTCTGTTACTGTGCCAGTGTACTTACCGTGTTTAACAAGGCAGATATTACCGCAGCACATAGAACAGGCAAAACATGCACTATCACCTATCTTATATTGGTCTAGCATGACCGTGCCATTGATCTGATCATGTTTGGTGAATACGCTGTCCTTGAAGTTGTATGTTGGTAGTATGCCTTTCTCATTGGCATATTCGATGACGTTCATTAGGCCTTCTTGCTGCCACAATTTGAAGTACTTGTGGTTTTCCATATATTTATAGGCGATGGAGGATTCTTGCAACAGGCCGTTTAGGTCATAGATGGGAAGGTCCTTATCTCCTTGCACCACTATGGCTTTGAGGTTCTTGGCTCCCATGATTGCACCTATGCCGGTTCTACCTGCATTACGGCTCCAATCTGTATTAACACAAGCGAACCTCACCAGGTTTTCACCGCCGATTCCAATGGTTGCGATGTGGATGCTATGGGTTCCCAGGCGTTCTCTAATTAGACCTTCGGTTTCCAAGCAACTCTTTCCTTGAAGGTCGGGCATGGGCAGAATCTTGGCTTGTCCATTATCGATGAACAGGACTGAGATTTCCTTTGCTTTCCCGGAAATAGAAAGAACATCGATGCCGGTTTGTCTGAGTTCGGAACCGAATCCGCCACCGAAGGAAGAATCACCGTATATTCCAGTAGCAGGGGAAATAGAAACAAAGGAAGTTTTTCCCGAAGATGGCAAGAAGACTCCAGTAAGTGGCCCAGGAGCAAGAACGAGGAGGTTCTCTGGTCCGAGGGGGTCGATCTTGTAATGATGTTTCCTCAGATTATCCCAGACGAGTTTTGCCCCAAATCCTCTGCCACCGACATACTTCTTAATGAAGGCGTCTGAAAGCTTCAAAACCTCGGCGGTTCCTTGTGTAAGGTCCACTTGTAGGTGTTTCTTGAAGTATCCGCCCCTTGTGTTCATAGTTCTTCCTTTCCTATCTCGGCATACTGAATGACCTTCTTTTCGCCTTTCTCGTAAAACTCAATCTCCTTCATTTGTGTATAGCTCAGGACATTGTTTAATCGTTTGGATTCGCCCAATGCTACTTCGGGAATCAATTGTAAGGCTCCTTTAGGACACTTTGCTACGCACTCCGGTGCGCCTCCACACATATCACACTTTATAGGTTGGTCACAGTCTTCGTGTGCATAAATGGCTCCAAAAGGGCATGCCTCCACGCATCTGTAGCAGGAGATGCACTCCTTCCTGTCCAATTCTACAATCCCATTCTTTCTACGCAATGCATTGACCGGACACACCTGACCACAGGCCGGTACCTTACACTGACTGCATACTACAGGCATTCGGATAACCGGTTGGGGATATGTGACTATTATGCGAATTGCTGCCTTTTTGGGATTGTTGACGCTAAAGTGGGAGATTGCGCAGATAAGCTCGCAGATTCTACACCCACTGCATTGCTCTGGGATCACAGTAAGCTTCTTGGACATGGAATTCCTCCCAATTACAGATGCGGCCTATTGTATCACTCCTCGACAAGTTAGTCTCATGTTGAGCTGTATTGGGCTACATGTTGGTGTTATCTATTGTGAGGGATTGGTTGAACGATGTTTGTACAGCTATTTCATACGGCAATCTGATAAGTAAAATGATGAGATTGTGATGTGAATATCTTCTCCTTGGCGAATAGCCAATATATAAAAAACCTTGTATATATATGTTAATATATAAATATGAACGGCTATTATGGTTAGTGATACCATATTAAATGGATTACAACACCATGGCTGTAAAATTGATGGATTTAGCTGAATAGCGATGCAACTAATAAATTAATTTAACTAAGGTTTTCTTTCATAACCCTAACTTGAAAGGCTGCAAATGAAATGGTTTAGTATGTGGCTTAGTAACTTATTATCTGTTAGTTTCCTGTGAGTAATACTTTATGCCTATAATGCCTTAATAATGAGCGATTTGTTCCACAACAATAAGTCACAAGTATTAATAGTAATAGAAGAATCTGTGAAACGGTTTATATCGTTGTTCATAGGACTGGGTCTTGCAAGCACTCTTCATTGTGCACAACCTGTGGCTGCAATATCACCTGATCAGTATGCCGATAGTTTCACATTGGGTGCCGAATTTGAACAATCTGTTACTGGTAATGCAAATGGTACTGACGAAGATGACATAATAGCAAATGATTATGGTCATGACTCTCCAGAGGTGGATGATGGGATTGCCTTTGTCTATCGAGATACAAACTCACCACCTGTAGCCGTTGATGATATCTACTCTGTTGGTGTTGGTAGCACTCTTGCTATTCAGGTAACCCAGGGTGTGCTGCAAAATGATAGTGATGTGGAAGGGGACTCCTTGATTGTAATCCTGGTTGAGGATGTCAGAAATGGCTCATTGGCTCTTACTAATGATGGTTCATTTATCTATGTACCGAACGCAGGTTTTGTTGGTATAGATACCTTTGTATATGAGGCGAGTGACGGTATTGCGTTGTCTAATAGTGCAGTAGTGAGTATCTCTATAAATGATGGAAACAGTCCTCCGCTGGCTTTTGCAGACATGTATAACATCGATGAGGACCAGACTAGTACATTTAGCATAATGGAAGGCGTTCTTCATAACGATTATCATCAAGATGGCGGTGATCCTCTTATGGCTGTTCTGGTACAAGATGTTGATGTTGGTATATTGAACCTCAGAAACAGTGGTTCTTTCACCTACATTCCGGAGAGCAACTTCTTCGGCACTGTGATCTTTACGTATAAAGCTGTTGATGGTGATGCTGAGTCCGATGAGGTGACGGTTACAATTAATGTGAATCCAATCAATGATGTACCACAGGCGCTGGATGATGGTTACATTGTCGATAGTTCGGATGTGCTGATCGTAGATGCGACTCATGGTGTATTGGCTAACGACATAGATGTAGAGGAAGATGCCCTGGTGGTTCTCAAGGACATTGGTGTTGTTAGTGGCACCTTAGAGCTTTTAGCCGACGGTTCTTTTTCGTATGTTCCCAATATAGATTTCGAAGGTGTTGACAGATTCACCTACAAAGCGAATGATGGGACCGCTAATTCAGAAATAGCGATGGTTACTATAACTGTAGAGAAGCATAATACCTCTCCAGTGGTTGTTGAGGATGCCTATGAAGTAGATGCAGATGATACCTTGCAAGTCGATGCCCCGGGTGTGTTGGATAACGATGCAGATGATGATGTAGGTGATCTATTGAAGGCTGTATTGGTGAGTGATGTAGTTCATGGGACTCTCACATTGGAGGAAGATGGTTCCTTTATCTATGTACCAGATGCTGGCTTCAGCGGAGATGATGCCTTTACATACAAAGCCTCTGATGACATTGACGATTCCAACGAGGTGATGGTGGTTATTACCGTGAACCTTGTCAGCGATCTCCCAATAGCTGTGGACGATTTTTATAGGTGCAGCGAGGATATAACCCTAGACCTCAAGGGAGACGGTGTACTATCGAATGACTATGGTATCAAAGGCGTTTCACTTGCTGCTGTCTTGGTGAAGAACGTGAGCCATGGCAGCCTGACACTTAGAAGCGATGGCTCTTTTACGTATACACCCAAGAAGGATTTTAACGGAATAGATATGTTTACCTATTTGGCGAGGGCTGCTGAGCTAACATCTGATGAATGCACTGTGACCATTGTGGTTAATCCAGTTGATGATCAACCCATGGTTCAGGACGATTTTTATACTATGAAGGCTAGCGGAGCGGCCGTGCTTGCCCCTGGTGTTTTGCGTAATGATTCCGAAGTAGATGGAGAGGCGGTCACTGTAACCCTGGTGAGAGATGTTGCACAAGGAGTGCTAAGCTTTCATTCCGACGGCTCCTTTTCTTATCTCCCCAATGATGGTTTTGAAGGTACCGATTCCTTCACCTACAAGGCAAGTGATGGAAAGAGTGAGTCTGGTGTGGCAACAGTGGTCATCTCAGTAGAATTGGGTGATGAAAATGATGATGTTGTATCTGAGGATACTGATAGCTCAGAAAAACCGGTGAGGAACATTTGGGGTATGCTCGGTATTTCTTTTGGACTAATTCTGGTTATAGGTATTACTGTTCTTGCCCTAATGCGGATGGGCATTATTAAAAGGAGTTCGACTTATTAGTCGTTCCGATGCGATGCTATCCGGCATCTGAATACATTGGCACTTGGCTCTAGATTTCAAAAATAAGACCTTCATCAAAATTGCTTCTAGTGTATACTGCTGAACTGTTCTAGTGCTTGTAGACAGATCACATTCCAAATCCCATTTTAGGTCCCACAATAATTGTTACCTGTTGTTTGCCATGCATTCTCCTATCTATTGACCTCATTTACCAGATTTTCAACTTCGTTGTCTTAAACTTAGGTAAGAAGGTGGAAAGGCTAGGTCTTGTTTGTGAACGCGTGTGTTGTTGTTAACCACGAGAGTTGTAGGAGGTGAAATGAAAAGGTATTGGTGCAAGGTGAATGATGAGTGGGTATATGAATTCGAGGAAGAAGATGTTCCTCGGACTGAGCGAGCTCTTGACGAGACTATACAAACAGCATCAGAGAGTGACGGAGAGATTGACGTTATTAGCTTGGTTGCCCAGCCAATCAGCGCAGGTTGGGGAAGACAATAGCTTATCCCTAACCTGTGGAAGATCCTTACGATATAAAAAACGGTTGCAGGTCTCTCATCGCCGGCTAACTGCCGTCATATGTCTACCTGCAACCATACGGCTAACGTATTACAATACACGCTAGCATGCCAGATATAACAAGAGAATACCCTAAGCAGATCCTCGAGGAATTGGTACTATAAATCTTAACTCTTGCCAATTCTAAACATCTTAGTCCCGCATGAAGGGCACACACCCTGAGTTGCAGGACGACCATTCTTCATGGTTATCTTCTTTGCATTCTTCATTTCTTTCTTGGCACGACACTTCATGCAGTAAGCTTGCATTAAACTAACCTCCCTTCTCTTAATAGGAAAGATACTAAGCCATTCACTCCTACAATGTCAATAGCCATATCTATACATTTCTTAGCTTTGTACATTACTTGAAATTTGTGTATGACCATTGTATCTGCATGTAATCGTAGCTGATGTATATCTAATTGCCCGATATGTCTTCACAATCCGTTTGCCTGTAAAACACAACAAAGTGCTCTATTAACGCCAGTTAGTGTATTTTGATAATTTACATTGTGAATGTATAAACTATGTATGGATATTAATGGATTACCGACCAAAGAGTGGATAGTAATAACTCACTTGGTAGAGAATACTATGGTAAGACTACAAACTGGTCCAAGAGGGATATCACACTGAAAATCCCCGGGGTATTTCATATCAGCGTTATCTGATTACGTGAGATAGAGGTAACCAAGGGAACCATGAGTTTCGAATAGATATGGATTAATAATCCAACAGAACAAACCTAGGAAAGTTCACCGTAGCCTATAGTCACTTGTCTATTTCGGAATAGACCTCGCGCTGAACAATGAGCCTTTGTATTTGAGCACTGCCGGCGCTTATCTGTGCAGTACGGATGTCTCGGTAGTGACGCTCTAGAGGGTACTCAGCAGTGTACCCCAACCCCCCCATCACTTGGAGAGCATCGTTACATACTTCAACCGCCATATCGGCACAGAAGAATTTGGCAGTAGAAGCCTCCTTAGTTGCTGGCTTACCTTCGTCTATTCTCCGAGCGGCTCGAAGCACTATCATACGCATGGCCTCGATTCTCGCATAGGACTCCGCTATCTTGAAGCTAACTGCTTCGAATTCCCTAATCGCCTTACCAAATTGCATTCGCTCTGCTGCATACCTTGTGGCGATCTCGTAGGCAGATCTAGCGATACCAAGGTGTGATGCAGCTGTTACAGTTCTTTCTGCATCGAGTCCGTGCATCATAATACGATACCCATCATTCTCTTTACCAATTAAGCTGTTTTTTGGAAGCCTCATATTGTTGAACTTTTCATGGGATGTTGGAACGCCTCTCCTGCCCATCAGTTTAAAATCTTTGACTATTTCTAGACCTGAGATGCTAGTATCAAATACAAAAGCGCTCATGCCCTTTCGCGTCTTCACTTCTGGATTTGTAATGGCATATGTGAGCATCACGTCTGCCATACTACCCCCGGTCTGAAACCTCTTCTCACCATTCAGTATGTATGAATCACCATCAAGGACTGCCTTGGTGCGCATTCCTCCCACTGCGTCGCAACCGGCAGTTGGCTCAGTAATTACTATACAGGCGATTTTATCTCCCTCAGTCAGTGGTTGAAGATACACCTTCTTTTGTTCATCTGTCCCATAATGTAGAAGGCAGAATCCAACGATATCTACACTAACCGCTCTGATAACATCTATGTTATGAGCAAAGGCATTGAATTCCTCTCCCATAATAGTACGATAGGCGGTTCCTCTTCCTGATCCCCCTATATCTTTTGGCATTGCAACCTTTAGATAGCCAGCAGCTCCCATCTTCTTAATGCCTTCACGAATAAGCTGCTTGGTATCTCCATCTTCACCTTCGATTCTATCGGATAGGGAAGCCAGCTCCTTCTTGGCAAATGCTCTCGCCTCATTTCTGAAATCATTCTCCTCGGGAGTAAAGAACTGGAGGCTACTCTCGGTCACGCTATATCCGAGATCTACAGCCAGATCCTCGTAGCTTATATGTCCCTCTCGTGGCACTATACCACCTCCAATGTTTGTCTATAAGTATCATGTGTGCTTTTATTGCACAAATCTCCATTTTCCTTGGTTATGTTTTTCTCAACTCTGCTAACTTATCGTCTGAATAACATAAAATATCCCTTAATATGTCTTCAGTATTCTCTCCCAAAATGGGGGGGGGACTGTGCTCTCCTTCAGTAGTTCCAACGAGACTAATTGGGCAATTAATACCCTGTACATCGCCATACTTGGTGTGATGCATTGAGATCACCGCCTTGTTGTGAATCACCTGAGGATCCTTAACTACTTCATCCAATGTATTGAGCCAGCTGGAAGGGATGTCTTCAGCCCGAAGTATTTCCAACCAGTCCTCGGCATCTGCCTTCTGGAATCCTTCTCTCTCTAGCAAATCACACATTAGTGGTTTCAAGAATGCCCTTGCAGCGGTATTATCCCATTGAGGATCATCAATCATCCATTCCATATCCAGAACTCGGGCTATCCTGGGCCAACTTGGTCCTACCGCAAGGTACTTACCGTCCTTGCAACGATAGAATCCTAAGATTGGAGTTCCTGGATCTCTAGTACCCTGTGGTGGCGGATCCATACCCACCATGAGGGAAAACTGCAGTGGCATGAGCATAACTCCCATGCAGGAATGTATTAGATTGACCTCTAACCTTCTACCAACACCAGTTCTCTCCCTCTCATATAGTGCTGCTATTATGCCATAGGCTAAGTCCCCTCCTGCTGTGTGTTCGGCAATCAACGTTGGCTGTACTATTGGTTTACCATCGATTTCACCACATATACTAGCCATCCCGCTAATGGCTTGGGCCATGTGGTCATAAACTGCATCATTAGCATGTGGTCCTGAGGAGCCATATCCTACAATCGAAGCGCTTATAATCTTGGGATTTAGCTGTCGGATTTTCTCATAATCAATCTCAAGATCCTCCAGGATACCCTTATCGAAGTTGTCCACCACAACATCAGATAGTCTCACCAAATCATGAAGAGCCTGCCTACCTGAATTAGTATTCAGGTCTATAACCACGCTTTTCTTGTTTCTGTTAAGGGATACAAAATCAGTACCTCCACTATCGCCGGCAGACATGTCCCTGGAGATTTCTCCTTGTGGAGGTTCGACCTTGATCACTTCGACTCCTAAGTCTCCGAGTAATTGCGTAGAATAGGGCCCTCCGCCCGTACCTTGCGATAGGTCTATCAGTCTGATTCCTGTCAACGGACCTTTAATAGGCACAACATCCCCCTTCTAGACACCGTATTCTCTTTCTGCTTCATCGAGATACCTGGATAGTTCGCACATAACAATGTCGCTTGATAATCTGATTTCGGTCTCTATTGATTTACTATAATAGTTTTCTCGCATGCTCCTGCATTCTCTCGTAGTTGTCTTCCTGATCCTTCTTGAGTTCGGCAATCATTTCATCTGAATAGCCAAGGATATTTCTCAATACCTCATCAGTGTGTTCACCCAAATCAGCAGGGGCAGAATCTATGCCTTCAACAGCGCCAACAAATCTCACTGGACAAGCTATAGACCTTGTCTTTCCATAGATAGGGTGTTCCATTTCATTTACTATTTTATTGGCAATCACCTGTGGATCTTGCAGTGCTTGTGAGTAAGAGTTGACCCTGGAACATACTATTCCTTCGGTAAGAAATAATTCGATCCATTCCTCTACGTTACGCTCCTGAAGGCTGTCATCAAGAAGGCTCTCCAGTTCCCTGGCGTGAGTTCTCCTCCCCTCATCATCTATGAACCTGGGATCGTCTGCTATCCATTCCTTATCAATCAGCTGGCATATCTTTGGCCAGCAAGGTCCTAGAGCTATGTTCCCATCCTTGCATTTGTAGAAACCCATTGGAGGGCAACCCTGGAAAGTGGAGCCTTGTCGTTCTGGGGGGTGTCCCGTTGCAAAGTAATGCTGGAATTCCCTTTGCATCAACGTCATGGTGCAGCCGAGCAGGTCAACTTCCACTCTTTTCCCCTCCCCGCTCCGTTCCCTTTCAAATAGAGCAGTAACTATGCCAATAGCCAGGATCAATCCTGCTGCGGTATCCGCAGTTCCCGGATTTGGCATTAGAGGTTTCTCTCCGGCATTGCCACTAAGACTAGCCATTCCACTCATGGCTAATGCCACCCCGTCGAATGAGGGAAAATCGGAATATGGTCCAGTGGATCCATATCCTGCTATGGATGCAGATATGATTCGTGGATTGATCTTCTTCAAGGAATCATAGTCGGCACCGGCTCTCTTTAATACAGCTGCAGACCGCCAGTTGTCCAATACAACGTCCGATATCTTGACTAATTCGTAGAATGCTTCTTTTCCAGTTGCACTCCAAAGATCAAGCACCATGCTCTTCTTGCTACGATTCACTGCCTGAAACGCAGGTCCTCCGCCAGGCATTCCCTCCATCCTGGCGGTTTCTCCTATAGGGGGCTCGATCTTGATTACCTCTGCTCCGAGATCTGCCAGTCTCTGACCACAAAATGGGCCAGCATAAGCCCGTGTAAGGTCCAATACCCGCACTCCACAGAGAAGACCTTCTTTTATCATTGCATTTCACCTTTATATTGAGTTTTAGCCATTATCAATCAGGTTTGTTCTCAAACGTGTATTGCTGCTAATCCATATGCCAATCTTTGGGCATTATACCATCGTAGGGGTTAAACGTAGAATCTAGCCATGTTGTTTCTGCGCAAGGTGCGAGATGTGATGTTTGGAATAGATCACCTCAATACATGAAAAAACCCGCAGAGACTTGGCATTTGCGGGGCTTGCTACGGACCTCTGTGATGTGAAGAATGCCCTCGTGATTAGTAGAATAGTGAATTGAAGTAAGGTTGATTAGTGTGTTATTTCTTTAGTTCGGCATCCCACTGATCGATTGCTTTAGACTCTAATACTACATCTAGTAGGGACTCAATCTCTTTCTTCATTGGAGTGGCCTTGTACCAATCCTGCATGTGGGAGTACATTTGGGCAAAGGTGTCTACAGCCTCTTTAGGACTCTTACCTGCAACTAGTGGCTGTACCATGTTAGAAGTAGCTAGAATAAGACTGGCGTGGATCATTGATTTCCCGTGCGCCTGCAAATCACGCCCGGTTACACACACCTGTTGTTCGTTCTTGTCTTCATACTTCTTTCCCATTACATGCCTCCTTGCGAAATTACCACCATTATCCTTCCAATTAGCTCGCGTTTCCCTTGTCCATGCTGGCAATGAGTTGTGCCATACCGGAATCACGCAGGGGGGCAGCGACTTCGGCCAGGGCCTCGCCTATGTTTGTTATATCCAATGGCTCTAACCCCCTGATAATCCTACCTTTCATACGTTCTTTAGCAAGCGGGAGGATAAAGTCATTGAGATTACAGTCCGGGATCTGTAACATAGACCACTCCTCCAGGTAGAGCAGAGTCTTGAACCATAACCAGAATGTATCGGGTAGACTAAAGCCAAATACGGCCAAGGCATATAGGCATTCGGTTAGAACACTAAGAGACTTTTCTCCGGTCTTGACCCTAATGTTCGGATTATTCTCACCCTGATGTCTCACTACTCGCTTTGTCAACCTGTGTCTTATCTCAACAACTGCATCGTCATATCGAACGTTCTCCGTGCTCCCCTTATGTAGGGAGATTAAGGCTTCTGCTGTCTTCTCTGCACTAATATACCAGATTAAACTCACCACGATGTCTAATAGTCCATCTAGTTCTTCATCCTTCAAAACGTCCACCATACCAAAGTCACAAACAAACAACTGCTCATCTTCAGTCACATAGATATTACCCCAGTGCGGATCGCCTTGTAGAAAACCCCATTTTAGTAGTTGGTCTGCGAAAAACAACATCCCTGCCCACAGTAGATGCGCTGGCCGTTCAGGGGATAACTCTGGAAGCTTAACTCGTTGGATGATTTCACTGCCTTTTGGTGAATCCATTCGGTGGTAGTTCTTGACTAGTTCCATAGTCAACAATTTACCACCGGTGTAGTCCCAGTAAACCTCGGCAATCTTGATGTATTTACGATGCCGTGGATCTGCCATTACCAATTCACGCATCTTTTCCTGGTATATACCTTCGAGGTAGAAATCCGTCTCCATCATCAAGTGCTCGCTGAAGCTTATCGTAAAAACAGATACATCGGATTTCTTTCTGAGCTCACCTATTAGTCTCCATATGATGGCAAAGAGAGTCTGTATTACGATTACATCTATAGCTACGATACCAGCTAAGTAGGGACGCTGAACTTTGATAGCTACCTCTGTCCCTTCCTTGCGTAGCACGGCCCTATGTACTTGTGCCAATGATCCGGCGGCTATTGGTGATGGTTCTATATAGCTGAAAACCTCATCTACGGGTTTGCCTAATTCCTTTTCAATGACCTTTGCTACTTGCTTGAAATCAAAAGGACGCACCCTCTCTTGTATCTTCTGTAGGTCAGCTCTCATTGATTTGGGGATCTCTGGACGCATACTCATAATCTGTCCAAGTTTCACGAATGTGGGGCCTAGCTCTTCTAGTAAGTGCCTTAGCACTGAATTGCGGGTGAACGGGCCATCACCAAAAAGCCCGGATTTCCTGCGTAAAACCCTACTACCGAACAACTCAAGGGGAATTCTTATAAGCAGGAACCTTAGGATAATAACCAGCAATTCTATGGTCCGCAGCGTGGCCAATAACCATCTATAGGGTCGCATATATTCCCAAAGTGCACGTTGGTATAAAGCAACAGCGCTAACTTTCATTGCCTACCCTCCGCGAATAGAAATATTACTTGCACTATGTGCAAGTGTGCTATAGAGTCTGGTGTTTTACGAGTGAGAACAATCTACTGGTGGTAATTGGGATGTATATGCCCTTTTCCTTTGACAAAACTATATAGTCAATATTACCGTACGCGATTGATATTAGTCAAGTTGTGTATCTGTAATCTGCCTGTAATCACGCTGGTAACAGTAGTTATTTTGTCACTATTATAAGGGTGTGTCCCACAAAATGCTTTATGATATATTGTGCCAAGCGCAATGAAATGTGTTATTCTTATTGTCAATGGCTAGACGACCACCAGCAATCAACCTAAGTCCAGAGGAACACAAGGCATTAAATACGTTGGCGCGAGCAGCTTCAACTCCACAATCCGTAGCACAACGAGCAAAAATTGTCTTGCTTGCAGCTGAAGGCCAGCGTAATGATGATATTGCCAGAATCTTAGGAGTGAGTAGACCCACGGTTGGACAATGGAGGAAATCCTTTGCTGAACGACGTATGGATGGGTTGCATAATGCTCCTAGAAAAGGACGTCCATTTGTCCATGATGATCGGGCTGTTGGTCAGATAATGGCTGCCATATCAAACCAATCTCAGGACATCGCGAGGCTCTCTACCAGGGAGATTTCTCGGGCAACAGGTATCAGTAAATCAACTGTTCACCGCATTCTGAAATATAGATACCCAAGTTCATATATAGGTAAGGGGTCTGCAGATATCCCGGGTTCAATACTTCTGGTAGAAAAGGTAGTAGATATGAGAGGCCTCTACTTCAATCCGCCTCACAAGGCACTTGCTCTCAGTGTTGCTGAACAGGAGCACATGGTATCAGCCATGAGTGCCTATCTTCTTCTCCCCTCTCAGGAGGAAGATATGGGATGCGAGGTTCAAGATGGGGACTACGATAGTTCGTCGTCGTTGTCTTCGGCATCAAGTTTGCCAGGTCTTCTCACTCCTAAGAGGCGATACAATTATCGTCGGCATACCGAATTCCTCCGGTTCCTCAATTCTGTCGATCGCCAAGTTCCGGATGGAAGAGATGTTCATCTCCATGTGGAGCCTTATTCGACGTATCGGCATGAGAAGGTTAAGCAGTGGTTGGATGCCCATCCTCGTTTTAAGGTTCACCTTGCCCCTAACCCGGAAGCATGGTTGTACCAAACGCAAAGTTGGCTGGCTATGTTATATACGACACAAACTCATATGGAGGCCATGGAAACTGCACAACAGCTTGTGCATAGAGTTAAAGCATTTGCCACAAATCAAGGCCAGCTCTCCCGGCCTTTTATATGGGTCAAGTCGAACAAGAAACCATCACCGCCGCAGCCGTTGCTTGAATCAGCCCCACTTAGAAGCTAGTAACATACTTCCATCTGTTTCTCGAATCAGCCAGAGTAATTAAATCCCCTGCATTTGTTCGGATCACAAGTAACTGCTTCCCATGATCACTGAAAACGACTATGCCCTTAGGTCCGAGACACATTAAGTAGGGGTAATCGTTCACCCTCTTTCTATCATTGCTGTAACTGTCTTTTTAATTCATGAACGAAAAGACCCATTTGCACTGTATAGGTAATAGCCCATATTAATACTCCTCAAAATATCACATTAAAGGGGACCTAAGGACTCAATCGTTAATCATTCTACTGAAACTAATGGCTGGCGGAACTGAACCGTTCCACATTCTTTACTCTGATACTACACTGTTCCCATACATCTATCTTGTATTAATCGATACTAGCTTCAAAGCAATATGCCTTTTTACAAGCGTTGTTCACTTGTTACACTGCGATGTATTTATGCTTGGTTTGTGATAGGCAAGCATGCTTCGTGTGGTCTGTTTGCAATGATATGAATAGCGTTATGAAAGCCAGGTATATTATAATAAGAGATAATAAAAGTTAATTTGACTAAACAAAAATTAGGCAGTGTAATATTAAGTGGTATGAATTATATTCCCGCATCGCTATTCTGAAGAATAACATCAAGAGATGAATAGGGAGCACTCGCTATTTCAGTTATGCACGGTGCACTGGCTATCACATAGAGGATAAGAGAAGTGGATAAATATGAACTACTTTACGATACATTACCTAACGCTGTCTTTATCTCTGATCTAGAGACGGGGCAGATTGTGCATTGTAATCCTTTGGCAGTGAAAATGACTGGTATACCTAAGAACCAGCTTCTATCCATGACACGCGTAGACCTATGGGGTCCCATAGAATCTGACAATAATCAAGATCCAGTTCTTGAATGTTCCAAGAGTGGGCGAGCTGTCAACTACCAAGCTAATCTTTTAGCGGGCAACTCAACTGAGCTTCTCGTCCAGGTTAATATGTCCATCACCAAGATGGATGGTAAGAAGGTTGCTATCCAGATACTTACTTGTACAGACGAGGCTCAACAGATCATATCCACTGTAGAACCCAAAGGCGTGGAATCTACAAAACGAAAATCTCGTCGCCGGGCCTCAGTGGCAGAAATATCTATGACATCCGAAGGTTGTGAACAAGCGAGAATCGGTAAGATGCTCGAAGCGACCGACCAATCATCTGAAACAGTGAAGGCTGAGCCTGCAAGACTACTACATACAACCGAGCCAGATCAAAGGATAGCGGACGCTGTAACCGAGGAACGCAGTAGATTGGCAAGGGAGATACATGACACATTGGTGCAGAATTTTGTGGGGATAATACTTCATCTTGAGTCAGCTCATAGTGCTGTTACCAAAGAAACAACCAAAGCACAGTGGCATATAGAGGAAGCGCGGAAGTTAGCTCGTCAAGGTCTTAATGAAGCAAGACATTCTGTGCAGAACCTGCAACCTATGCAACTGCAGCAGCTCTCTCTAATAGATACCCTGAAACGAGAAGTTGGTCGATTTGCCGATGGAACCGGAATAAAGGCGAGTTTCGATGTAAGTGGTGGGGAACTTAACCTTTCCAAAGATATTGAGACGTCCTTGCTACGTATTTGTCAGGAGGCACTGACAAACGTGAAAAGACATGCTAGGGCAAGTTCTGTAGAGGTCAAACTAGTATTGAAGGATGATTGTATAAGGCTCAGTATTTCTGATGACGGAATAGGTTTCAATCCGCAGTCACAGCAGAAAACGACTTTTGGTCTCAATGGTATGGAACAACGTGCCCGTCTGCTCGGTGGGGATTTGGCAATTATTAGTAGTAATAAAGGAAAAGGCACTTTAGTGGAAGTGTGTTTCAAGGGATACGCATTACCCAATACCGAATCCCTACAGTTGGAGTCGGTCTCTCTCCGTCGGGAATCGTAGCAGGGGTATGATGCATGTCAGAGGAATGCTACTACAACAAGGTTTTTTTACATGGATAGTTCTAAATCCATGGCATGAATATCGTATAGGATAGTTTTCTTGATCCATTTGGTCCAAGAAAAATAGCCATTTGGCCGATGACAATATGGAAGCAAAATCATACACTTGTCTCCTGTTTCTAACCAATAAGAGGTGCAATTTATGTGTGGTAGGCGTACCACTCGTCCTCGTGACTTGGCAGATGTAACTAAAAAGGAGGCCGCTAGCTTTTACCAACGACCAATCACAACCCTAGTTGTCGATGATCATCCTGTTGTGAGAGCTGGCCTTTGTGCTGTGCTTGCCAATTACAGTGATGTTCAGGTTATAGGAGAAGCCTCAGATGGCATTGAGGCGATCCAAAAGGCCAAAGAGCTTCAGCCTGACGTGTTGCTCATGGATCTGCGTATGCCACATATGGATGGGGCTCAAGCTATGCGACATATCAAAGAAAACGATCCAGAAAGCAAGTTTGTCGTATTGACCACGTACGATACGGATGAACATATCTTCAGGGGCATAGAAGCTGGTGCGCGAGCATTTTTGCTGAAGGACAGCCCCCCTGAAGACTTGGTTCATGCTATTAGAACGGTCTATAACGGAGATTCCCTCATACAACCTACTGTCGCTTCTAGAGTGCTTGATCGGTTGGTTGTGTTATCCAACCAGGCCAAACCTAAAAACCTTCTGTCTGATGCCGAAATGGACATAATTCAATTAATGGTAAAGGGTGCTACTAATAAGGAGATTGCTGCGCAACTATATCTTAGCGAAAGCACAGTCAAAGTCCGCGTAACCAGTATCTTTGAGAAGCTGGGAGTAGAACATCGGACCGAAGCTGTGGCACAAGCCTTACAGAGGGGAATTGTCAACCAAGATAGTACACGGCTCTCCAGGTGACAATCATCTATTGGTGCTACTTGACTTGCACTATGTAGAAAACCACAGTCGAGGGATGAGGATAGGATACGGAATACAGGATTTAGGAACTACAAAACAAATAGCTTAACGAAGGAATAAATCAAAATACGATTAACTTAGGTTAAAGAAAAGAACTTGCAGAGGATGAGAATCAGAGACGAGGTGTCTTTGTCAGGAAAATGTGGCTATCTATTCCAAATATATAGGGAAAGAGATACAACCCAAGTATTATGTGCTCCTGTAGCTGTTCTTCAAAGCTACGGTAGCTATCTCATCAGAAGACGTATGATTCGCTTACACGCGATGCTTCCTCGAGATGTGCCATTCATACAATTAGGGCATGGCCCACCGATATCTTGGCAGGGGTGACATTTATAGGAATATTCCTCTTTGGATTCGTGATTTGGAGTGAAATGGTTCTGCAGTAGTGACAAGTGCAAAGGTATATATATTGGATAAAGAGTATTTGGTACTTATTATGATGAAAATGCCTCTTCAGGACAAGCAACAAGCATTCTACTGTGCTATTGGGTACTAGGGTGATAGCGAAGAAAGACTCCTTAAGCAATTAGGATCAAATATGCATCACCAGACTGGTTCAGCAAGGAGGATAGAGTGATCATTGCCGTCGTAAACAATAAGGGGGGAACTGGGAAGACTACTACCAGTGTCAACTTGGGTGCAGCTTTCGTTCAATTAGGATATTCAACTCTTGTGGTCGACTTGGATCCTCAAGCTTCTGCCTCTATATCCTTGGGATTCACATCGAGCACTCTGACACCCTCCATGTCAAATGTACTATTCGATGGAATGGGTATCAAGTCTGCCATTCGCCATTCCCCGATTCCCAACCTAGACATAGTCACCGCAGATACAGAGTTATACAACACCGACTGTGTGTTTGCGGACCTAGAGAATAGGGAAAACCAGCTTATGGCAGCCCTCTCCTCGATAGAAAATGAATACAGCTTCATAATCTGTGATTGTCCACCTGCTTTTTCCCTGGTGTCAGTAAATGCTCTAGTTGCAGCTGATGCTTATGTTGTTCCCGTGACACCAGACTATCTGGCACTGGAAGACCTTTCTTGTATGATGGGATTGGTTAATGAACTCAGCGAAAACATGTCCATCGATGCAAGTCTACTTGGTATTGTGGTGGTTATGACACCCACGGGTCCAACTATGCTCAGTGCAAAATCCCGAGTAGCAAAAGAGAATATTGGAATGTTGCGCAACCACTTCACCGAAGATGTGTTCTTGACAGAAATCAATATGGATGTCAAGTTGGCAGAAGCCCCTGCTTATGGGACAACCATATTTGGCTCTGCACCAGGGTCTCGCGGAGCTAGACAATATATGGCTCTTGCTCAGGAGTTGATTGACCGTTGTGGCATTCTAAAACTGAAGACCGAGTCTAAGAGAATTGCCCGAATGAGGAACGAGGAACATCAGAGGGGGAGAACAGGTCTAACTCTCTAGACAATTATAGATTAGGCAATAGGTAATATAGGCAGAATACCCTGCATAGAAGTATATCCTATAGAAGTGGGGATGGGTTCTGTCTGTATGTATATAGGGGCTTATGCATGTGAGGGCAGGAACAGATAGATGGTGATTATCATCATTGGGGGCTGAAGGGAATGAAATATCAGTAAAAAGCTCATGTTTTACAACGATGATTCATTGGTGTGGTTATCATTCCCGGAAACAGTAGTCATAGTGTAGTAGATCTTGATGGGAAAACAGTTTTCTCTTGTAGGGGCTCTAGTACTTGATGAGTGTGAGACCATCAAGGTTGGTGAAATGGTGGAGGCCGCATTGTATTGCTTCTAGACGTAAGTCAGCTTCAGGTAGGCTGGTTTTTTAGATAAAGATCACATTCAGCCAATGACCAATTTCAAATTGTCCTAATTAATATGCTGGCTGGATTCGAAAGGAGAACACTGTATGGGATCGAAGCAGCACAAGAGAGAACTCTTCACCCCGACAAGTGTTCATCGTGAGAACGATACTCTTGATATGGAGCTCGCATGGCTTACCCATTCGGATGAGGATAAGATTGAGGAGGAGGAATTTGGGAACTGGATACGTAGGATGCTACAGAAACCAGCCCTAACCCGAACACAAGCAAGACGTGCCAGAGAGAAGGCAACTCTTATCTCCTTAGCTAAGTCTGTTCGTTTTATGGTAGCGATTATGGCAATAGTAGTTACCCTATCCATCTTTTTAATCATCGGCAGTATGGGCTCAGGCCCCCTCAGCGAAGAACTTGCTACTGGAACTTGGGTTGACTATGGAGTTATGTTGGGAATTATCGTCTTTGGTGCTGGGGCTGCGTTTGGAGCTCTTTATGGACTCACGAGGTGGTCGATGCTTACCAAGGTGTTTGTCCTGATTGTTCCATCATATGTAGCTCTTGTTCTGGTGGGATTTCTCACTGCGCATGAAAGCATAGCTGTAGGGACCGTCTTAATTGCAGTAATTGGGGGTGTGGGAGTAACAGTTGTGGACTTCATGGCCCTCTATAAATGGGTACTCTGTCCATCAGAAGAGAGCCAAGAAGAGTCTGCCAAAAGGGCGGAATACCTTAATCAGATTCCTACACCTGTGATGGCCGTAGACACATCCTTCAACGTACAATTCATCAATTCGGCTGGCGCGTCGCTAGTTGGCTACTCACCAGAAGAGTGTATCGGTATGTCATGTTCCCGCCTGTACAATACAGAATTCTGTCGCACATCCCATTGTCCATCCGCAAGAGCTTTGTTTAATGATGGTGCCATTACCGACGATACTATGGCTGAACTACCTTCAGGTTACCTTCCGCTTCGTTGCACTGGTGCTCCCATTCGTAGTCAAGATGGAGATATCATTGGTGCCCTGGAATTTATGCAGGATATTAGTAGTGAAACACAGGCTATGAGTGGCATCATGAATCTTGTACAACAAGCATCTGAAGGGCACTTGGATGCTAGGGCAAGTACTGAAGGGTATGAGGGGAATTTCCTTACAATTGCCCAAGGTGTTAATGCCACGCTAGATGCCATCATTGATCCATTGACTGTCACCGCGGAATATATAGATCGTATCTCTGAAGGGGATATCCCTGAAAAGATAACCCAGGATTATCAAGGCAATTTCAAGGAGATCAAAGACAACCTAAACCAATGCATTGATTCAATCAATGGTTTGGTAAAAGAGAGTCAGGTGCTCACTGATGCTGCAGTTGAAGGTAAGCTGGATGTTCGAGGAGATACATCACGCTTCAGCGGTGAGTATGCCAACATCGTTGCCGGCATTAACAGAACTGTTGATACGCTTGTTGGACACATCAATTCCATCCCATCTCCTGCCATGATTATCGATAGGGATTTTACTATAAGGTTCATGAACCAGGCTGGAGGGGATATGACTGGTATATCCCAGTCCAATCTGATTGGAAAGAAATGCTACGATGTTATCAAGACCACACACTGTCATACCTCATCATGTGCCTGTGATAAGGCAATGAGAAGTGGTCAACCTGAAACAGGGGAGACTTCTGCACATCCTGGCGATTGTGAGCTCTCGATTACCTACACAGGCGTTCCGCTTAGAGATCAGACTGGTGACGTCGTAGGTATTTTCGAAATCATCACAGATCAAACCCAGATTAAGAGGGCAATGGAAGATGCCCAGCGTAAAGTAGACTACCTCAACAACGTGCCATCACCCGTAACGGTAATAAATAGGGAGTTTGATGTACAGTTCATAAACGAGCAAGGTGCCAAGGCTTTAGGCAGAAGTGCTGAAAGCTGCATCGGTCAGAAATGTTACGCTCTTTTTGATATGCCACATTGCAATACATCCGAATGTCGTGTCAGACAAGCCATTGAAAAGGATGGCGTGTTCACTGGTGAGACTGTTTCACACGGTATGAAAGACCTCCCTATTCAATATACAGGTGCACCATTGAAGGATATGCAAGGCCGAATTATTGGAGCTCTGGAATATGTGACAGATATAAAGGAACTCAAGGAACAGCAGGCATATCTAGAAAGAAGCATGGCCAGTATTAACGGGGTCATGCAGGAACTTGCAATTGGTAGTCTTGATATTGATCTTCAGAAGGAAAGGGAAGATGAGATCGGCCAAGTGGTGGATGCTATCCAGGAGCTTGTGAAGGCCACACAGGGAATGGTAGATATAGCGGAGAATTTGTCCGATGGTAACCTCGATGTAGATGCCGAACCACGATCGAACCAGGACGTACTGGGTATTGCCTTTGCCAATATGGTCGACTACATACGAGGCATAGCTAGGGAAGCAGACCTTATTGCCAATGGAGACCTTACGTCCGATATCAAAGCGAAGTCGGACCAAGATGTGCTTGGTAATTCGTTTATCACCATGCAGTCCAATCTACGTGAAATCATGAAAAAGCTTAAAGATAGTGCAGATCAGCTGGGAGTAGCCAGTCAGCAGCTTACAGTAACAGCTGAACAAGCAGGTGAAGCTACAGAGCAGATTGCAACCATCAGCAATGAAATAGCAAGGAGTGCTAGTCAACAGGCCAAGGGCTTACAAGATACAACAGAATCCATGACTCATCTTGCTAACGATATTGATCGCATAGCAGAAGGATCAACAATGCAATCTAGAGGAATAAACAAGACCTCAGATATCGTAGCTGGCGTGAGAGAATCGGCAGTCAAGATGACGAACAATGCGCAGAATGTAGCCCAGAACGCTGAGCGTTCGGCCGAACATGCTCGTGATGGTGTAGAGATGGCGCAACAAACGATTGAAGGTATGAGCAGAATCAAAACCTCGGTGGATACTGTTTCTATGAAAATCACCCAACTCGGGGAAAGATCTATGGAGATTGGAAAGATAATTAATGTTATTGATGATATTGCTGCACAGACAAATCTATTGGCTCTTAATGCTGCCATCGAAGCAGCTAGGGCAGGAGAGCAAGGGAGGGGTTTTGCTGTAGTCTCCGATGAGGTGCGAAAGTTGGCGGAGCGTACTGCTTCTGCCACCAAGGAGATTGCTTCGCTTATCGATGGAGTACAACGTGGTGTTGATGAATCTATCATAGCCATGGAAGAAGGTGCTTCGGAAGTTGAATCCGGGTATAGACTTACGAGTACTATGAGTACTTCTCTGGAGCAGATCCTCAGTGCCGCAAATGATGTCAATGATCAAATCAATGATATTGCAGTAGGTATACAAGAATTGACAGACGCGGCGGATAATATGGTAGAAGCTGTGGGTATAGTTGGTGATATTGTCGATAGCAATGCGGACGCAGCACAGCAGATGTCTGCGAACTCTGTCGAAGTAGGTACTTCGGTTGAAGCTGTATCAGCTGTTGCCCAGGAATACAGTGCTTCGACACAAGAAGTGTCTGCTTCTGCTGATGAGATGTCTGCTCAAATTCAGCAGGTAGTAGCCTCTTCGGATGAGTTGTCCAGAGTAGCACAAGATCTTATGGACATGGTGGGGAAATTCTATGTGGAAACCCATACCAGAAATGAAAGCGTGAAGATAAATGGACCACTGAGCCAAACCAGTGTACGCTAGTATTGTGAATAAACTAGGTAAAAATTCATCTAATGTATAGATGCTGGGAAAAGTAGGTGTGTGTCAATCGAGTAAATGGTATATGAAGAAGGGTTGTTCTTGACAGATAGAACTGGTATTTGTTCCCTCTTAACTCAGATAAGCGAAATCTGTTCGTAGTGAAAGAAATGTGAATGGCAATGAATACAAGAGCCGGTGCTGATTTATTGTAGTGCAAGCTCCATGTAATGAATCGGTTGTTGTATCGTATTCTCACATCCAATGTCTATGTTAAATGTCCTCCAGGTATTGGGTGGGTTGTTCCTATGAATTTGAAGCTCAATGTCCGCCAATACGGAAAGGAACTCGGAATGGCATCCCAACAACACAAGAGAAAGCCACTTGATGGCGATCCTAGCTTTCGTAGGCAGGTGATTAAAGATCACTCAGTCAACCCAGCATCCTCAGACCAAGAGGAATTGATCAATCAAACACCAACTAGGCCTGTTCGATTACGGCGTCAGGTCGATAAAAACCAAATGATTACCAATAATAATCAATTATCTAATTCAATCTTCACATCCACTGGGGGGACACTGTTTCTCCTATTTCTAATTGTTACTACTGCAATTGTATTTATTCTAGCAGGGTCGGGCTCGGGATATCTCGGCAATACTCTGGGATCAGGAACAACAATGGACTATCTCTTTGTCATTGGAATGATTGGAGGAGGTAGTATAGTTCTCACAGCTTTACTTTATACGTTTGTGGGATGGTCATTACTCACCAAGATTTGGTTGGTAATATTGCCAGTGTGTGTTGTTCTTGTGCTTATGGGATTTGCACTAGCGCAGGAAGAGCTGTCCGCGGGTGTGGTTATCGGATCATTCATAGGTGCAATAGGAGGTATTGGCCTTGCCTTTATGTTGCTCAATAAAATATTGCTCTTACCATTCCAAAGAGCGCAGCAGGAGGCGGCCGAAAGGGCCGAATACCTAAATCAGGTGCCAACTCCCATTCTGGCAATGGATAACGACCTCAATATCAGATTCATTAACGCGGCTGGTGCTGGCATGATTGGTAAAGATCAAGAGGATTGTATTGGCTTGCCATGTTCTAGCTTATGTAACACTACGTTATGCCGCACGTCGAAGTGTTTAGCTTCGAAGGCGATGGTGCAAAATGCAGCTCTCACCCATGATACTGTAGCAAGGACACGCTCTGGAAACCTCCCTCTACGCTGTACGAGTGCACCGATTAGGGATCAGGATGGTGACATTGTTGGTGCCTTGGAGTTTATGCAGGATATTAGTAGTGAAACCAGGGCCGTGAATGGCATTATGAATCTTGTACAACAGGCATCTGAGGGGCACTTGGATGCCAGGGCCAATACTGAAGGTTATGAGGGAAACTTCCTGAGTATCGCCCAAGGTGTCAATGCTACGTTGGATGCTATCATTGATCCCCTTACTATGACCGCCGAATATATTAATCGTATATCCAAGGGTGACATCCCTGAAAAGCTAACTCAGGACTATCATGGTAATTTTGGAGAGATAAAAGATAATCTCAACCAGTGCATCGATTCAATCAATGGCTTGGTCATTGAGAGTCAAAGAATCACTGAGGCTGCGGTTGAAGGTAGTTTGGAAGTGCGAGGAGATACCTCCAACTTTCATGGCGAATACGCTAACATCGTATCTGGCATAAATAGAACTGTTGATACGCTTGTAGGCCATATCAACTCTATCCCATCTCCTGCTGTGATTATAGATAGGGATTTCACGATCACGTATATAAACCAGGCTGGGTGGAATATGACCGGTATGTCGCAAGCTTCAATGATCGGTAAGAAATGCTACGATGTGTTCAGAACCTCACATTGCAATACCCCATCATGTGCCTGTAGCAAGGCAATGAGTAGTGGCAAGTCCGAGACTGGCGAAACCATAGCTCAACCTAGAGATCATCAGCTGTCGATTGCTTATACAGGGGTTCCACTTAGGGATCAGTATGGTAGTGTCGTTGGGGTTTTTAAAATCATTACGGATCAGACTCGGATTAAAGAGGCTATGGAAGATGCCCAGCGCAAAGTTGATTACCTCAACAGCATTCCTTCCCCTGTGACGGTGATCGACAGGGACTTTGAGATACAATTCATCAATGATCAAGGTGCCAAAGCTCTAGGCAGGACTGTTGCAAGCTGTATTGGTCAAAAGTGTTTCTCTCTATTTGATATGCCACATTGCAATACGTCTGAATGTCGGAGCAAACAAGCAATAGCAAAAGATAGCATATTTACCAGTGAGACAATATCTCATGGTATGAGGGACCTCCCTGTTCAGTACACAGGTGTGCCACTAAAAGATACGCAGGGCAATATCATCGGAGCGTTGGAGTATGTGACGGACATCAAGGAACTCAAAGATCAACAGTCATATCTTGAAAGGAGTATGGCCAATATTAATGAGGCCATGCAGGAACTTGCCGTTGGTAGTTTAGACCTTGATCTTCAAAAGGAACGAGACGATGAGATCGGTCAAGTGGTGGATGCCATGGAGGAGCTTGTGAAGGCCACTCAAGGAATGGCAAACATTGCCGAGAAACTATCCAATGGTAACATCAATGTAGATGTCGAACCACGGTCAGATAGGGATGTACTGGGTATTGCCTTTACCAATATGGTTGACTACATGCAAGAGATGGCAAGACAAGCTGACCTCATTGCCAATGGAGACCTTACGTCTGGTATTCAAGCTAAATCAGATCAGGATGTGCTTGGCAATTCGTTTATCACCATGCAATTTAATTTGCGTGAGATAATCGGCAAACTTAAAGAAAGCGCCGATCGTCTGGGATCAGCCAGTGAGCAGCTATCTGTTACAGCAGAACAAACTGGGGAATCCATAGATCAAATAGCCAGTATTAGTACTCAGATTGCAAAGAGTGCTACCGAACAGGCGAGGGGTCTGCAAAACACCAGCGAATCAATGAATGATCTGGCAGAGGTCATAGAGCGTATCACTGATAGTTCTGTAGAGCAAGACAGTGGAATTCGGGATACAACAGAGATTGTTAACAGTGTTAGGGAATATGCAGTGAGGATGGTGTCAAATGCCCAGAATGTTGCACAAAGCGCAAACCAATCTGCAGAACAAGCTCGTGAAGGTGTTGAGATTGCACAAATGACTATGGATGGAATGACCAGGATTAAGTCTTCGGTGGATACAGTATCTGAAAAGGTCTTACAACTAGGGGAACGGTCCACAGAGATAGGAAAGATAGTCAATGTTATCGACGACATAGCTGCTCAAACGAACCTGTTGGCGCTAAATGCGGCCATAGAAGCAGCACGAGCGGGAGAACAAGGTAGGGGATTTGCGGTGGTCTCCGATGAAGTGAGAAAGCTTGCTGAACGTACTGCCTCTGCCACGAAAGAGATTTCGGAATTGATTGAGGGTGTTCAGGGCAGTGTGGGCGAATCTATTTCAGCTATGGAGGAAGGGGCTACGGAAGTTGAGTCTGGATTCAAGCTTGCTAGTGACATTGGAAGTGCATTGACTCATATCAATAGTGCTACAGATAGCGTCAACATACAAGTCACTGACATTGTCGAAGATATTCGTCAAATGACGGAGGCGGCTGATAACATGGTTCGATCCGTTAAGCTAGTAAGTGATTCGGTGGAGCATAACTCAACTGCGGCACAACAGATGTCAGTAAGCTCGTCGCAAGTAGGAGTCGCCGTAGAATCGGTGGCTGCCATAGCTCAGGAACATAGTGCATCAACACAAGAAGTATCTGCTACTGCTCAGGAAGTAAGTGCCCAAATCCAACAGGTGGTGGCATCCTCAGAAGAACTATCCAATGTGGCACAGGACCTTATGGAAATGGTTACTACGTTCAATGTAAAGAATATCAATCTTAGTATTGATAAGAAGAATTCAAACCAAGTACGTAGGACGATACACCAAAGGTGATCACTGTAAATCAAAAGCACTCCCTTGTGGGGCAAATGTAGGATGTATGGGTGATAGTAAGTGGGCTATACCATGATTTGTGCTTGGCGATATTGGAAGATACAATATGTTAGAAATATATACGGGGGGAAGTATGCAAAAAAAGAGATTTACAGCAGATGAGACAACCATCCTTAATAATCTGATCTCCAAAGCCAGCCGAAATGCAATCTCAGGGATCGCAGAAATGGTGAAGCGAGATGTTGAAGTGGAGACGGTCAATCCCAAACAGATACAGATATCCAAGATTAAGACATTACTCAGGGATCCAAGTAGTAATGTCATTGGGATAGAGCTTGGTATTACCGGTGATGCAAATGGGAACATGTTGCTCATGTATCCACCTGAGGTTGCACTTGGACTTGCAGACCTATTAATGGATAAGCCTGTGGGAAGGACACAATCGCTGGAAGAAATGAGCGAATCTGCCCTTGGAGAGATGGGGAACATCGCCGGCGGGTTCTTTCTGAATTCCCTGGCCGATGATACTCATATGCGTTTGCTACCCACACCACCGATGGTAGTTGTGGATACAGCCCAATCGCTTTTAGATCAAGCAATGGAGCCCATCGCCAAACCAAATAGTACTTCCATCTTTGTGCTGGAGACCGTTTTCAAGGTTCAAGGACAGAAGATAAGTGGGAATTTCATGGTATTGTCTAGCCCCAGCTTACTAGACACGTTGGTCAAACGGAGTATGAATATCGCCCAAACATCCTGATAGGTTGTCTCAGCAACTAGTACTTACACGTTAATAGTCCAATTATGCCAACTCTTATATCTTTGTCTAGAACAGAGGATTGTTGCCCAGTGACATAGTCCTTGACGGAAAGGTTGGTCAGAGCACTAGATGGACAACAGTAAAATACGGGTACTAGTGGTGGATGACTCTGCATTTGCTAGAGCTAACATCTGCAAGCAGCTAAGTGAGGACCCTAGGATTGAAATTGTCGATGTTGCCCATAATGGCGTTGAGGCTCTCAAGAAGATCCCGATGTTGCAACCTCAGGTGATAACACTCGATGTAGATATGCCTCAAATGGATGGACTAACAGCCCTTAAGCACATAATGGAGGAGTTCCCTACGCCAGTAGTGATGCTCAGCAGCTTTACATCAGAGGGGGCAACTGAGACGATTCAAGCATTAGAGCTAGGCGCTATCGATTTTTTTGTTAAGCATTCTGCGACTCAACCTGCAGGAACAGGTAAGATAGCAGAGAGCCTACGCAATAAAATAAGGATGGCTTCAGAGATTAGCACTGCCAAATTACGTAGAATGAGGCGAGCATCATCCCCTCAACCACACTTCAAAAGGAAGAAAATACAGAAACCACATGCTCCAAGAACTCGCAAGATTATCCTTATAGGTAGCTCAACCGGGGGGCCACAAGCCCTATATGACATACTTCCCTCTATTCCCACCGATATTCCAGCACCACTATTGATTGTGCAGCATATGCCAGCGGGCTTTACCAGATCACTTGCAGAAAGGTTGGATGCTGTATGTGAGATCCCTGTCAAGGAAGCATCGGAGGGGGATATTTTGACACCCGGTACAGCCTATATAGCTCCAGGGGATTACCATATGACAACAGATAAGCATGGTAGGATAGCTCTCAATCAAAAGGATCCGGAATGTGGAGTGCGTCCATCTGTGAATGTTACGATGGAATCTATGGCAAGCGTTTTTGGTCCCTTTTGTATATGTACAGTTCTTACAGGGATGGGAAACGATGGCACTAGGGGTTCGAGCCTCATAAAAGAGGCTGGGGGAAAAGTCTTTGTAGAGCATGAATCTACTTGTATCGTATTCGGCATGCCCAAGAGCATTATTGATGCAGGTAATGCGGATAAGGTACTACGACGTTCCCAAATTGCACAGGCGATCTCCCAGGAATGTAATTGAATGCCCTGTCCTTGGGAGCGCCTTTTTGAAATCCGATCCTAGATATTCGATATTATCCTAAGGATGGCTTCTATGAGCAAATCTTGGAAACCTGTCGTCCTTTTCGACTATTGTGTGTGGAGATATTAAACGTGACAGATCAAGAATACGAATATTTAAAAATGACAGTGCTCAAGTTGACCGGGCTAGATCTCGATCAATATATGAGTAGGCAGATGCGACGTCGACTCCAATCACATATCGAATGTACACATCGCACTAGCGTTGGATCATTCTGCCATGATTTGCGGGAGGATCCCTCTATGGTCCAAGAATTGAAGGATTTCCTTACTATCAACGTATCGGAGTTCTTTCGTGATGAACCACAATTCACATATCTCAAACGAGTGATTCTTCCAGATCTCCTCAGGAAAAGCGAGTCTTTGAAAATCTGGAGCGCTGGATGTTCCAATGGTGCAGAAATATATTCAATTGCCATGTTGCTTAGTGATATATACCCACTGACGACCCATGATTTGCTCGCTACCGATATCGATGATTCTATCTTGACTATGGCAAAGGACGGGGGCCCGTATGCATCTCGTCAGGTCAAGAACATTGAGAAGTGGAGAGCCAGGAAATACTTCACCATCTCACAGAATCAGTACTGGATTGCCGACCGAATACGAGACAAGGTTCGCTTTGAGAAGCATGACCTTATGAATGATAGCTATGAACAAGGCTTCGATTTGATTGTTTGTCGTAATGTCGTGATCTACTTCACTGTTGATGCTAAGCAAAAGCTAAATCTCCTGTTCCATAAAGCGCTCAAGGAGGGTGGTGTATTATTTGTTGGTGGCAGTGAACTAATCGTAGACTTCAGGGGGGTTGGCTTTGAACCTCTCCAAACATCTTTCTATAGGAAGGTTGCAACCAATGTCCGCGCGGGTATACCAGAATACACGGATCATGTGACTAAAGATAAACGGTGGAGGTCTTCGGTTGGGCGAATAACTTAACCGCACTAGTTGTCGCTAGTGCATCATTTATACTTGTATCTTATTAGCAAAATACAATCCCCTTACACTCTTTGTATATGCTTGTGACTAGTGGTATGCACTAATGAAAACAGGCTCTTGTCGGTTTACTCTGGGCATGTTGATGTGGTGTTTGGTAGGTTAGCACTGGGTATAAATCTAGCAACTCTCCGAGGATAATACTGTATTTGATCCTATTCCTTTTCTCATGGTCCAAGTTTCCGGTCCTATACAAATCACCACTCACCGTAGGAGTTCAATCCTTACTAATTGATCATCCTTTTCTGTTCACGCATTGTCACTCCTTGTTTAAGCAAAGACAAGAGAAGTACATTTGCTCATCGATTTAACCAACCAAACTATGTGTAATGCAATTTTCTATGACAAGATTTAACCACTCATTTACCTGCAATTGACTAAGACCTTTACCTAATTGACCTTAAGTCTTACCTTCCTATGTTATAAAGGGGATTAATGGTTTCATAAAGAAGGAGGGTAAGACAGTTGGGCTCAAAGACATTAGAGCAGGTAGAATTGTCCGATTGGACAAAGCTTGTTACCAAGGGTACGGTCAATGCCGCATCTGGGCTTTCGAGAATGTTGGGTCGGGAGGTCAAGATCACCTGTTTCAACCTGAGAAAGATCATGGCATCAGAAGCATTTGACTTGTTCGGAGGTCCTGAAACACTTGTCGTAGGAATATACGTAAGCATTGCAGAGGGGGCAGATGGACATATATTACTGGTGTATCCTCCAAAAATCGCTTATGGGCTAGTGGATATGGCAATGGATAATCCGGACGATACAACAACTGAAATTGGGGAGGACGAAGAATCTGCCCTGGCTGAGATTGGGAATATTGTTGGATCATTCTTCCTCAACTCTATGGCAGACGATACAGGTATTCGCTTTCAACCAACTCCACCTCAGGTGCTGCAGGATATGGCGGGTGCAATTCTCAACATAGCCCTTACTGACATAATGCAATATGCGGATGATCTCTTTGTGATGGATACGACATTCGAGACCGAAGACAAGAAAATCAGTGGTCTATTTCTGGTGTTACCAAGCGGCAATTTCCTAGACATTATGACTAAGCATGCTGATGAGTATGGGAAGGTATCATGGGAATAGAAGATAAATCCATCATCGTTAATCTAGGAGAGGTCCGCGTAAGCAAGGATCCTAAAGAAACTCTGACTTGTTTAGGGATTGGTTCGTGTATAGCTATTTGTATGTATGATATGGAGCGTGGACTCTGCGGTATGGCACATGTTGTCTTGCCAGAGAGCAATGGATCTGGAGCCTCTACAAAATATGCTGATGTGGCCGTTCCTCAGCTGATACATGATATGCGTCACAGAGGGGGGCATATATCACGCCTGACTGCTAAAATAGCAGGTGGTGCCCAAATGGCAACCGTTGGTGGTGGAGGCGACATCGGAAACAAGAACTCCATAGCTGTTACGGAAAACCTGGCTCAGAACGGAATCAAGATAGTTTCTAGTGATGTAGGTGGACACCGTGGTCGTTCTGTTACTATGCCGGTGGCGCAATGTGGCAAGGTTTTTGTAAAGACTATCGGTGAGCAACCTAGGGAATTATGACTTTTAGAGTAATAGGCATCTGATGTTGTGCTTGGTGGAAGATTGTTTCTACCATAGGTTATAGTGATCGCTATTTCGTCCATGGTTTAATTGGGCCTGTGTATTGTTAGTTAAGTTAGTTTAATTCAACAATATCAGTATATTATGCTATAATCCTCAAGTTATTAGATAAGCAAGCATTGTATTCGCTCCGCAGTATTCGATTTGATTCTATATCATCAAGTCTAGCCAATCAGTATTATCATAATCTCGAACTTCGCTCTCAACTGCTGGGATTATCGATTCTTCTATTTGTGACTCTCAGTAGGCGACTTCTTCCCTGTACTTCCATTTCACCTATCCGGAATTCAGGGAGCCAATCTGGAAAGAGTTTTCTTCTAAGGTACAGTTGGTGGTGATATGGTAAGGGAGACAAAAGTGTAGGGGGTATAATATGGATCAGCATCCTTGGTTTAAAAGCTATGATGATGATGTACCGCATACCTTGAAGCCTTATCCACACCTGACACTTCTTGATGTTATGAGCCAAACGGCAAACGATCATCCACTCCATCCAGCCCTGCTCTTCAAAGGAAAAAAGATATCCTATGCTCGACTTGAGCATTTATCCGATGCATTTGCTTCGGCACTTGTGAAACAAGGTGTATGTAAAGGGGATAGGGTGGTTGTGCTGATGCCGAACTCTCCTCAAACAGTGATTGCTCAATTGGGTATATGGAAAGCGGGTGCCATTGCAGCCATGACGAATCCACTCTACAAAGAGTACGAGTTAAGTCGCTTAATGACAGAATGTCAAGCGGAAACTGCCGTTGTGCTGAGTCGCTTCTATGAGAAGATAAAGTCAATCCAACCACACACAAATCTGAGCCGACTTATAGTAACCAATATAAAGGAGTACTTGCCCGCACACCTTAAAATCCTCTATACGATTTTCAAAGAGGCTAAGGAGGGAGATCGTGTATTGCTTCGTGACAATGATATGTGGATGAGCGATTTATTAAAAAGACATGAGAATAGTCCGAGACCTAATATCGTAATCAAACCCGAAGATCCTGCGCTTCTCTTGTTTAGTGGAGGTACAACGGGTATACCTAAGGGAGCTATTGGTACCCATCATGCCATGTTTATATCGGGGCTGCAATTATCCACTTGGTTTAAAGGGGTGCTTCGGGAATATGATGACATCATCGTGCTGGCAATGCCATTGTTTCATGTATATGGTAATGTTGGAGTGTTTGCTACAGGTATAGCAGGGCATAATACTTTCGCTATCATTCCCAATCCTCGAGACCTAAATGACCTGGTTGGCACTATCCGCAAAGTTCGTCCTGCTTTTCTCCCTGGGGTTCCTTCTCTGTTCATTGCTCTGCTCGACCATTCTGAAGTCATTGCTGGCAAAGTGGATTTCAAATCCATCAAGCTGTGTATTTCAGGTGCAGCGCCACTGCTAGATGAAACAAGGGATCGCTTTGAATCTCTCACAGGTGGTCGCATGCTTGAAGGCTATGGACTAACGGAATCCATGATGGGAGCTATAATCAGTCCTATACACAGCAAGCATAAACCTGGAGCTGTGGGTTTGCCTTTACCAGATATAGAAATTCGTATAGCTGATTCTGGTACGGGGATTGGTAGTCTGCCACCCGGTGATGTTGGAGAGATACTTATGAAAGCACCACAACTCATGATGGGATACTTTGATCGAGAAGATGAGACTGCTCAGGCTATCCGGGATGGATGGCTATATACCGGAGACCTGGGGTATATGGACAGCGATGGTTATGTGTTCATCGTGGATCGAAAGAAGGATGTTATCAAGCCTAGCGGATTTCAGGTGTGGCCTCGAGAGGTTGAAGAAGTTCTGGCGATGCATAGCGCGGTACGTGAGGTTGGAGTGGCGGGGGTGCCTGATCCTCAACAAGGCGAAGCTGTTAAGGCATGGATTGTTCTCAATGAAGGGCAACAACCCACCATCGATGAACTCAAGGACTATTGTCGTGAGAGGTTGGCAGGATATAAGGTGCCAAAACAAATCGAGTTCAGAAGCGAACTTCCTAAGACCATGATAGGTAAGGTGTTACGTAGGGAATTGGTGGCAGACGAGGATAAGGTTAAGGTCGAGGCTAGACCTGGATAGTAGTTGTCGTGGTAACTCACACCAAATCAAACCTTGTATATGTTGGCCTGATTAGGTTCATCTTCATTTATGGCTGGTGCTGCTACATTGATTCTGCTGCGCCAAAAGGGCACGCTTCAATACACCTACTGCATTCCTGACAGAAACCCGTAACCACATATGGAAAGTCGAAAGTCTCCTCTTGTCTCCAAAGATTGCGTGGACATTCACTCTTGGCAAGACATATACCTCCGTTACACTCCACGGGACGGCATTTCTCATAATCTACCCTGATCTTCTGTTTTGGTTCCATTCCAGATCACAATCGTAATCGTGTTATCGCGATCGACTATTTCACTATCAGTACTATTATCAGAAAAATACCATCATGCCACAACCCTTGGATTGGCTATGACAACAAATTACGGCTATCAGTGTATATGCATATCTGTTGTTGTACCACATTCATCTACTAATGCCAGCAGAGTTCACTAGATGATAGGAGCCTTACCCATTGTAGGAAGGGGGTGATGACAATATCACTCTTCACGGTAATGCTCCGTGTGAAGCATCTTTGTTGGTACGTCCCATGATTCTCATAGGCATGCCTTGGATTGCCCTTCAACTTTGTCATGTGATGTTGAGACGTAGGAAGCTATGATGGGGATTGTCGAATGTTATGAATGGACATGTTTAATAGTTTGTTGTGTTATGACCAAAACATGCGGTTTGGTAACGATTATATAAGCATGTTGCATATTAAGGAAGGTATAAGTATAATATATTAATATAAAGTAATATAAAATAAAGTAAATTACCATCTTGCATACTTATTCAGTTAGATGTAGGCATTTTCTATTGGTAAATATGGTGAGTCTTTGTTGTCAAATTGTGTATAGGGATAGATGGATGGGCAGTTGTGATGTGAAAGAGGTGGTTCATGAAGGTGTCAAGGTCATTCGGGGCAATGGTTCTGTGTATAGGACTTATTCTTGCAATGTGTGCCCAGACTATTCCGACACTTGGTCGGGCTGATGCTGTAGTAGAGCCACTTGACGCAGAAGTGTACATGGCTTGGCCAATGTATGGTGGAAATGCGCAACATACTGGGAGTAGCTCTCACTATGGGCCCAATGTGCCTAAGCTGGAATGGAGTGTGGATGCCTATCTCATGATACAGTATTGTGTGCCACTTCTGGTAGGAGCCGATGATACTTTATATGCTGCTGAACAAGAATCTGTATTGGCGATTGAAGCAGACAGTTCTGCGAAGAGTGTTCTGTGGAAAGGGGAAGATGATTCATGCGAGGTATACTCGATTGGCCTTGGGAATAATGGGGATGTATACATAGGTGCTAGCTATGATGTGGCTTCGTCTTCTGAATATGGAGTGGTATATGCAATCAGTTCCGATGGCTTAAAGAGGTGGCAATATGAAGTCGATACCCCTATATACAATCCATTAGTAATAGGACCGGATGGATCTATATATGTTTCGCCACATCGAGGCTCTTTGTATGCTATCGATGTGGAAGGGCAACTGAAATGGAAAGTGGAGGCTTTCGATTGTTCTTATGGTGGAGTAGCGTTTGGGCATGATGGGGTGGTCTATGCTGCATCCTATAATGGACTTTATGCCTACAGCATGGATGGTTTAGAGCTCTGGCATCGACCGGTGCATGCTGATGCCCCATTGGCTGTTGCACAGGATGGGGCAATTTATGTAGTTGGATATATTGCCAAATCGAACCGATGTTTGTTTGCACTGGATTCTGAGGGGCAGATCAAATGGCAGCACTTCGTCCCGTACCCGGATTTCCATCCTGCGTTTGCAGATAATGGGATTGTGTTGATCAATTCTGGAGATACGGGAGAGATATGTGCAATCGATCAAGACGGAAGAATTATGTGGACCACTACTGCGGGGACTTCTTGGAACACTGGTTTGCTTGTGGATGAAGCTGGTGTCATATATTTTGGCACCGAAGATGGCAAATTGTGTGCTCTCAATCCAGATGGGAGTATAAGATGGGATTTTGAAATTGGTTCTGTGGTGCGTTGCTGTCCTGTCATGGGAAGTGATGGTGTTTTATACGTAAATGCGGAGGATGGTAGGATTTATGCGGTTGGCAATGAGCCTATACCTTCGAAAGGATACAGCTACACATTCGAGGATGAAAATCAGGGGACAAGCCTCTGGATAGATATTGAAGGTGCATTTATGCGGTTCACGGGTCCTGATGGGTATGATAGCGGGGTGGTTCGAATAGATTCTATAATGCAAAACGATGGATTGGTCTTATTAAGAATTCGGCAAAGTGGAATCATGGGAGTGGGATGGGCATATATACCAACAGATGTCTGTAGTTTCATATTTAGGGTGGATGGACAACCGACATCGTATCATCTGCTTGATTCTGTGGGACAGGAGAGACAGTATTAACCTGTAGTGATTTGGTTGTGGTAGGGCTCTAGAATTAAAGTGAATCACTGTTGATTTCGATGATTTTTGTCATATGAATATGCAATATGATATCCGCTATTCAGAGGTCCAATTATCCATCTAACATCAATAGATAGGTCCATCTTACCCGATACGTGGCTGATTTTAATGGCAGATCTAGTTGGTTGATTAGTATTCTCACACAGTAAAGACATAGAGTAGTACATTGGATCATTATGTTGAGGGGGCCTTTTCAGTGACCATTGCTACGTTTGAATGGTAATCTGCTATTCCTGAGTTATAATAGGCTGATGGATATAAGACAGTTAAAATCTTTCTGTGCAGTGGTGGAAACTGGTGGCTTTTCGCTGGCAGCGAGGTCGCTTGGTCTATCTCAACCTACCATTAGTTTTCAGGTTAGTTCCCTTGAAGATGAGCTAGGCACTCAGCTATTCGACCGTCGTGGCCGGGAAACGACTACTACCAAGAGTGGTGAGTTGCTGTATCGATATGCTTGCAAGATACTAGTGTTATCTCGTGAGGCTGAGGAGGCAATTGATCAACTTAGGGGTTTGGTTCGAGGTAAGCTTGTAATAGGTGCAAGCACTATCCCGGGGGAGTACATATTGCCAGACCTATTGCGTCGCTATCGGAGTAGATATGCTGGCATTGAGGTTGAGATGTTGATGTCTGATACCAAGGAGATAATAGAGCGGGTGGTGGATGATGAGGTGGATCTAGGGGCTGTGGGGGCGACTGAGAAGAATGAAAAGCTGGAGTTTGTTAAGTTGGCAACAGATAAACTTGTGCTCATTGCTCCTGCTGATGATAGATGCTTTCAGACGGAGAGTGCCACTCTGGATGAAATCCATACTATGCCTTTTGTGCTACGTGAAAGCGGCTCTGGTACTAGGGCTAGCATAAGTAAGAAGCTAGGGGAGCGGGGAGGCAAAAGCCGAAATCTAAATGTTGTGATGACTTTGGGTAGTACCACTGCTGTGATCAGAGCCGTGGAGTGTGGGGCTGGAGTTTCTATTGTCTCCGAGAGAGCTGTAGAGAGGGAAGTAACCCTGGGTCTTATACGCAAAATAGAGATTGAGGGAATTGATCCAAACAGGGATTTCTTTATTGTGTTTCGCAAACAGAAAGTGCAGTCACCTGCGGTTAGGGCCTTTCTTGATTTCTTGAGAGAAGAAAGCTCTCACCTATAAGAGTGGGATGCCACTGAGTAGAGGCGCTCCTGTATCTGGAGCGCTTTTTTTTTTGAAATGTGGCATTGTTCTTGGGAGTATGGCGTTAAATAAGGATTAGTGACTGAAAGTTCCAGTTTTCAGCGACCGGCAAACTCCCATACCGGAGCTGTTGCTGCTGGCAACGGTCTTTGCTCATTCTGATTTATAAGATAAATCTATCGTTATCATGACGATAGATAGAAAAAAGCTATTGGATGTATTAGCTACCTTCATAGTAGACTACATTCGCTTTTATGATAAAAATGGGAGTGTGATTGTAATCGTTTACCCGGTGCTTTATTACGAGGAGTGGTAGAGCCGTGGCAATTTGGGGAGTGGTGTGGAAGGAAGGTTGATTTATAGCAGATATGACTGTTAATAGGTTCAGATTGTCCCCCTTACCTATCCAGATTACCGCGCTTCGCTCCTAAGAAACTGGGGGTTTCTTTTACTAATAACCTGTGTCCCTCATGGGGCCCGTACTCGTGATGACAGAAAGAGGGTGAACGGTTACGTGTGATTGATAGGCTAGAAGGGATGATTATTGGATGCAATGGTCTCGACAGTTAGTATTGGTGCTTGTCACAGGACTAGGATTTGGAGTGGTTGCCTCTCTGTTAGTGGAATGGGGAAATCCTCCAAATATGGGCTTCTGTATAGCCTGTTTCCTCAGGGATATAACGGGTGCTATTGGTTTACACGATAAGGTGCATTACCTTCGCCCGGAGCCTGTAGGATTAGTGCTCGGAGCGTTCATTGCTGCCATTGCCTTTGGGGAGTTTCGAGCTAGGGGTGGCTCGTCTCCATTAGTACGTTTTCTCCTCGGTGCTTTTGTCATGATTGGCGCCCTTGTCTTTCTAGGTTGCCCTGTTCGTGCTTTGCTTCGGCTAGCTGGTGGTGATCTGAATGGTTTGACTGCACTTGTTGGCATTGTATGCGGTGTATTGGTGGGAATCTTTTTATTAAAACGAGGTTTTAATCTTGGCCGAGCAACAAGAACATTTGCAATCTCTGGATGGATAATGCCAGTGTTGATGGTTGGAGTGATCATCTTGGCCATATTCACTCCATGGTTCATCGATCAGGAGAATCGAGCTGCTCATGCAGCACCTGCTGTATCTCTTTTGGCTGGCCTTGGAGTGGGGGTTCTTGCGCAGAGAACCAGACTCTGCTTTGTAGGGGGGTGGCGAGATCTATTTCTCATTAGGGATGTTCACCTGTTTGCGGGTATTGCAGCGTTCTTTGTTGCTGCTTTTATCTGTAATTTGGCCTTGGGACATGTGACATGGGGATTTGTGGGGCAACCTATCGCGCACGACGATCACTTATGGAATTTTCTGAGCATGGTTCTTGTGGGTTTGGGTGCTACGCTACTTGGCGGGTGTCCCCTTCGACAGCTTATCCTCTCTGGAGAGGGTGATGCAGATGCAGGGGTAACTATTTTGGGACTCATTGTTGGAGCGGCTGTCGCCCATAACTTCTTTCTATCTAGCAGTCCTAGCGGGGTAAGTGATTGGGGGCCAGTGGCAGTAATTGCGGGATTGGCATTTATGTTTGCGGTTGGCTTTCTGATGAGGGACGATGTCTGAACTGTGAGCGTTCGTGCAGTATGCCAAATGTTAAAGGGGTAACGATGATTGAAGTCGATGCTAGAGGTTTTTCTTGCCCTATACCAGTGGTGAAAACCCAGAAGGCCATAGAGAACAATCCTGGTAGTTTGTTGGTTGTTCTGGTGGAGAGTACTGTTTCTAAGGAAAACGTGTCTCGTATGGCTCAAAGCAAGGGGTACTCAGTCGAAGTAGAAGAGATAGTGGATGGTTTCCGGTTGAAGCTGATACCTTCATAACCTAGACACTTAATCATCATTTTCTGCTCTGTTTGATAACGCATAATTTAACTTGATTCTGGATTGACAATGGTGGCAGACTATTTCTAACTAGTATAAAGGTAGACAATATTGTGACGTGGGAGGGGAAATGATGATAAGGTCCTTTGGGGGATGTGAACCAAGAATGGCTGCCACGGCGTTTATTAGTGAGGCTGCCTATATAGTCGGAAACGTAATAATAGGGGAAGGTTCTAGTGTTTGGCCTGGCGCTGTGATCCGAGCAGATTTTGCACCCATTGAAATTGGCAACAATACACAGATTGAAGATAACTGTGTATTGCATGCTGGTATGCCTCTGGTTATTGGAGATAATGTACATGTCGGGCATGGCGCGGTGGTGCATTGCTCGAGAATAGGTAGTAATGTCCTAATTGGAATGAATGCCGTAGTCTTGGATGGTGTAGAGATTGGCGATTATTGTGTAATAGGGGCTGGTTGTGTGGTCCCTGAAGGGATGAAGATTCCAGACAAATCCTTTGTGGTGGGTGTACCTGGCAAGATTAAGGGTGAAATATCCGATTCTCATGTTTCGTATATCGTCAATGGAGTTGAAGAATATGTCAAAATGACGCAGAAATACAAACAAGCGGGGTTATAATAGAGTGTTCGTGCTTGGAGATTGAGCTATGTAGTATTCATATACAGTAGGAATTGAGAATAGTCTGATTGTGCTATTCCCGAGAGCAGCAACCGGTAGTGTCGGTATGGTTGGCTAAATCCTGGTTCAACTCTGGGACAGCATGCTAGCATGCTGAAGGTCAGATTGTGACCTAGTCTGGAAGTGGAGGTTCTTGGAGGGGGTGATGATAATCGTCTCTCCGAATTAAAATCATGTATGAGTGAACGTACAAATGGTGAGATAATCTATATGGACAATGCGGCTACCTCGTGGCCGAAGCCTGAGGTAGTCCATCAATCCATATCTTGTTTCATGCAACAGGGGGCTGGTAATCCGGGGCGCTCTGCCCATGAGTTCGCTATATCTTCGGGGAGGGTAATCCATGAGGCCAGAGAATCCTTGGCGCAGCTATTTAGTGTAGTTGATCCTCTTCGTATCATCTTTACAAAAAATGCCACTGAATCGTTAAACCTAGTGATGAGGGGGATGCTTTGTCCTGGAGACCACGTAATCATTAGTAGTATGGAGCACAATTCTGTGATGCGTCCCTTACGGTCTCTGGAACACATTGGAATCACTACCACTCTGGTTCCATGTTCACTAGAAGGAGAGCTTGATCCTTCACAGTTGGAATCGTTGGTTAATTCAAAGACTCGGTTAATCATACTTACCCACGCTTCTAATGTGGTGGGAACCTTTCTTCCTATTGAGCAGGTTGGTCTCATCGCACGCCAGCATGGGGTTGCATTCTGTGTGGATGCTGCCCAAACAGCAGGGGCGTGCGAGATCGATGTTGATGACTTGAATATAGACTTCCTGGTATTTACTGGACATAAATCATTATTTGGACCTCAAGGAACTGGGGGACTCTATATACGTGATGGTCTGGAGGAGGTCCTTTGTCCTCTGATGGAGGGTGGTACGGGGAGTCGATCCGAGCATGAGTACCAGCCCAACTTCTTACCAGATAAATACGAGAGTGGTACTCCAAATACTGTAGGCATTGTCGGATTGGGTGCTGGGGTTCGCTTTATACTAACTGAGGGATTGTGTCGAATTAGGGCTAGGGAAGAGTATCTCGCTAGGATATTGATTGAGGAATTGCAGCGTGTCGACAATATTGTAGTTTACGGGAGCCAAGATGTTAGCAAACAAACTGCAGTGGTCTCCTTCAATATTTCAAACCTAAGTCCATCAGATGTAGCTATGCGCTTGGAGGATGAATATGGTGTAATGTGCAGGGTTGGTCTACAGTGTGCCCCAAGGGCACACAAGACCATTGGCACTTTCCCAGAAGGGACAGTACGCATTAGTCCTGGTTATTTCACATCCGAGGAAGAGATAGAACATACTGTTGCAGCAATCAGAATGATATCGCATAGTTTGCAGTAATGATAGGGATTAGGAGGTTAGGTTTAAGGTTTTGGTGTTTGGATGAAATAATCGAGGTGATTGATCACAGTTTAGTTGTATTGTATATCCTGGGGAGGTGAATTGGATGAAGCGGATTGTAGATGCAAGAGGGCTATCTTGTCCCCAACCAGTAATCATGACCAAGAAGGTTCTTGAGGAAGCATCTGAAGTTACTACCATCGTGGATAATAATATCGCGAGGGATAACGTTATTCGATTGGCGAACAAAGAAGGGTGTGACGTTAGTGTTGAGGAGGAAGAAGGGAGCATACGGCTCCATATTAGCAGGAAGGAACAACCTTCTAAGGTCCCCTCGATGGTTGCCCAAGAGGGCTCTGTAATCATAGTTGTCGGTAGCGATAAGATGGGGAATGGTAGTGGGGAGTTAGGCGATGTACTCATGAGATCTTTCTTACATACTCTGGGTGAGGTAGAACCTCGGCCGAATAAGATGATCTTCTTCAACTCTGGGGTTAAGTTGGCGATAGATACTTCTCCGGTGGTTGATGATCTTAGAAGTTTAGAAGGTCAGGGTGTTACAGTCCTGGTGTGTGGTACTTGTCTTCAGTATTATGGTATAAAGGATCGGGTGGTTGTTGGTGAAGTGTCTAACATGTATACAATTGCCGAATTGCTGCTTTCGGCTGCTAAGACAATCACCATATAAGGAATTATCTTAAACGATTGAGGCCATTGCTCCACAAGAGTAATATGAGCAAGTATTAATATGGGTCATTAGCTATCGAATGTAAAAAAGTCTTATCTTTCAAGGAATTCAACAAGACAATAAGCAGTAATCAATCTATGGGTAGACTGAAGCCCTTGCAGAGAGACCGTGTCACGTATATAAGATACCAACCGTATTTACCATGTCATTGCGAACCTAAGGTGAAGCAATCTCCTTGTAAAGAAGTGATTGCCACATCCTACTTCAGGTACCGGAAGGACTTCTCGCTATGGCATTGTGATAATGTTTGTTCGGTTGGGATGGGAGCGAGGGTTCCCATCTACCCAAGATACCAGTGTATGTGAATGATTATGCAAGGGAATTCTCCCAAATGGGGGATTCAATCATTGGGAGCTAAAGGCCAAATCATTTATCTCATAACACTTATGTCATGGTTAACCAATAGGATTTAACAAAATCACTGTTCATCTTTACTGATAGTCAGTTCCTGAATGGTTCTCCTTGTAAACAACTAGCGAAATTGAGTGAGAAATCCATGTCAAAACACCAATACTGTGTCGTACTGTTCCATTCCATAAGTGGTGCCCTTAGAGCGGAGAAACTGCTAAAGAAGGATTTTAGTATTAAACTCATACCTGTGCCCAGACATATCAGTTCGGACTGTGGTATATGTCTTCGTTTTGAACCCTCAGATGAGTTACGAGTTAGAGAGGTGCTTGAAATGGGGAAGGTTGATACGCAGGGTATTCACCAAATATAGCATGCTGTTAGTAACTGTTCACCCGCTTTCTGTCATTTTGAGCGAAGCGCGGCAATCTGGTTAGGTAAGGTGGACAATCTGAACCTATTTACAGTCCTGTCTGCTATTAATCACCCGCCCCCCCCCCCCACACACACACCATGCCCCAGATTGACACGTCGCTATTGCTCCTCCTAAGAAACTGGTTGTTTATTTCACTAGTAATCCGTGCTCCTCATGGGGCCCGTGCTCGCAATAACGCACTGGGTGAATGGTTACTGCTGGTGTAATTTTAGTAATTGGCAGTCTAATGTGCTTATAGCCCTCCACCTCTATTGTTAAAAACGATTAGGCCCTTAGCTCCGAAAGAGTGATAGAAACAGTGCAGAGACAGGCCTTTAGTAAGCGATCGAACAATTGAGATCCCCAAAACCGACGATTGAACCGGTAACAAAACTCAGGCAGATAAAGCTTGAGATGCTTTGAACTAACACCATGGTA